>DASYBO010000635.1:0-39377 GCA_036500685.1 Pseudonocardiaceae bacterium
ATGATCTGCCGCGCGACTCGGCCGGCTACGCGCACGCGGTCGCGCTCGGCCAGGCCCTTGGCACGAGCGCGACCGGCTTCACGGTGCTGACCGGCGGCGGCCCCGGAGCCATGGAGGCCGTACCGCTCGGTGTCCGCCTCGCCGGTGCCGACCCGACCGAGGCCCTGCGCATCCTGTCGAGCGCGCCACGGTTCGACAGTGGTTCATCCACTGTGGACCATGAGCCGATCGGCAGGTGGCTCGCCGCGGGCCTGAGCCTGGATCTGCCCAGCTTTTCGATTCCGCGCACCATTGGTATTCCCACGTGGTTCTACGGTCATGAACCTCCCAATCCCTGCGTCGAAACGCATGCCAAGTACTTCGCCAATTCGGTGCGCGAGGACGGCCTCCTGAACGTGGCGACCGGCGGCGTCGTGTACACGCCCGGCAGCGCCGGCACCGTTCAGGAGGTCTTCCAGGACTACACCAAGAACCACTACGGGTCGCTTGGCCCTGCAGCGCCCATGGTGTTTCTCGGCAAGGACTTCTGGGCCAACGAAGTCCCCGCCGCGCCGCTGGTCCAACAGCTCGCGCGCGGACGTCCGAACGAACGCTGGCTGCTGGTCACCGACGATATCGACGAAGCCGTCGCACTGCTCGACGACTACGCCGCCCCATTAATTTAGCGCATTGGCAAATCGTCGTCGCGAGTTATCCACAACCCTCGAATTTATCCACAGCCAGAGGTTTTTGGTCCGGCCTGCCTCGTAATTTCGACTAGGCTGGAATTGGGGGGCGCCCCTGGTGCGCGGGACAAGTTTTTGCGGGACGGGGCGGTGCGCAAGACGAGCGGGGCGGCGCGGCGCATGGAGGTGCCCCGCTCGGGTGTGGCTGGTGCGTCGCGGGATCATTCGGCAGGTGGGCGGCGATTCTGCCACAGTTCGCGGTATTCCAGTTGGGCGCCGAGGGAAATCAACCGGTCCTCGCTGTTGGCCGGGCCGAGCGGTTGGGCGCCGAGCGGGAGGCCGTCGGCGGTCGGGCCGGCGGGGACGCTGATGGCGGGCCAGCCGAGGGTGTTCCAGGGCCACGCGTAAGGGCATGCCCGCACCACGGTTCTGGACAGGCCGTTCGCGTCGAGTTCCGCCATGGCACCGATTTTCGGCGGCGGTGTCGCGGTGGTGGGCGCCAGGATCACGTCGACCGTGTCGAAGATCCGGGCCGTGCGGCGTTGGAAGAAGCCATCGCACACCCCGCGAATATGAGAAGGATTCACGGTTTGGTGTGCCGACCGCAACAGGAGTTACCTGGTCAGGCCACTGCCCTCAGTCGCACGACGGGCTCGGGCCGCGCTTGGCCGAGCGCGTTGCGGTAGATCGCGTCGAACGCGTCCAGGCTGGCGCCGAGGTCGTGCGCCGCGATGATCCGCCTGCTCCCCTCGCCAAGGCGGGCCACCGTTTCCGGGGTGTCGAGCACGGCGGCGAGCGCGTTGGCCAAGCCGGCGATGTCGCCCGGTTCGAACAGCCAGCCGTTGTCACCGGGACGAACCAGGTGCGGCAGCGCGACCGCGTTCGCGGCGACCACAGGCTTGCCGGCGGCCATCGCCTCCATCGTGGCCAGGCTCTGCAACTCGGCGACGCCGGGCATGCAGAACACCGAACACCTTGTGTAGGACGAACACAGCTCCTCGTCGCTGACGAACCCGAGGAACCGCACGCGATCGGCGATCCCGAGGTGGCCGGCCAACGATTGGAGATCGGCGCGGCAGGAACCGTCACCGACGATCTCCGCCTTGATCGACTTCGGCAGCAACGCGATGGCGCGCAACAGTTCGTGCACGTGCTTCTCGGCGTCGAGCCTGCCGACGAACAGCACCGTGGGAGCGGTCGCGGGTGACGTCGTCGACGTGGCGAAACGGTCGAGGTCGACGCCGCAGGACCTGGCAACGGCGCCGGTGAGCCCTGCCTTGCTGACCAGCATCTGCGCGGCGGTCGGGGTCGGGGCGGTGACGACGCGGGCGGCGCCGAAGACCCTGGCAAGATCGCCCCAGGCGAGTCGGGCGACCAACTGCCGGAACCAGTGCGGCACCTTGACGTAGTCGAACAGGTTCTCGGGCATGAAGTGGTTGGTGGCGATGACCGGGATCTCCCGTGCGGTCGCGTTTCGGACCAGCGCGCGGCCGACCACGAAGTGCGCCTGGACGTGGACGAGGTCGGGCTTGATCTCGTCGAGCAGGGCGGCGGTCGCGGCTTTCACCTGCCAGGGCAGGCAGATCCGGAACGTCGGGTGGTAGGGCGTGCCGTGCGAGCGCAGGCGGTGCACGGTGATCCCGTCCAGTTGCTCGGTTCCCTCGGTTCCGGTGTCGGACGGGCAGATCACGTGCACGTCGTGGCCGCGCCCTGCGAAGCCTGCGGCGAGTTGGTGCGCGAAGCGCGCCGCCCCGTTGACATCGGGCGGGAACGTGTCGGCACCGATGACCAACCTCATCTGCGTACGGTAACCGCTGGTCGACGCCACCTGAAACTCCCTTGTCATAACGTGGTTGGTGTTGCTGGGAAAGGGTTTGCGCATCGCCAGCGCGACGATGCCGATCACCGCCAGCACCGCACAGGCGAGTTCACCGATGATCACGATGGGGCCGACCTGGCCTGCCTCGCCGAAGCAGATCGCGCCGACCAGCACCCCCATGAGCGGGTCGACGACGGACTGGCAGGCGACCACGGTGTCCGGACGACCGGCGGCATGTGCCTGCTGGACGAACCACGCACCGAGACCGACTGCGATCGGGATGCCGACGACCCAGCCGATGCCGATGCCACTGACGTCGGCCGAACGAAGGTGTTCGGAAATGACCCTGGCCAGCACGGACACGAGTCCGAAGCAGACACCCGCCGCTGCCGCGAGGGCCGGGGCGCGGAGCCAGCCCTTGGCCCGCAGGCCGATCCAGCCGAGTACGAACACGATGCCGGCGGTCACCACGGCGATCCGCAGTTCCACGCCGGGCTGCTGGACTCCCTGGCCCGCTTTGCCTGCGGCAAGCGTGACGAAGAGGCCGACGCCGACGATGCTGGCCAGCGACGCGAACACGGTCGAGGAGGTGAGCCGTTCCCGGCCGCCCGCGACCGCGAGCAGGACGGTCACGCCGATGGCCAGCACTCCGATGGGCTGCACGACGACCAGTGGGGCCATGGACAGCGCGAGCACGTGGAACAGCGCGCCACCGCTGGTCGCGAGCATGCCGTAGAGCCACTTCCGGTCGACGACCACGCGCCGCAGCTGGCGCCAGCTCAACCCGTCGCGCGGCCCGGCGGGGGTGGCGGCGGACACCGCTTGTACGGCGCCGTTCTGGAGGCTGGCGGCGAGGCCGTAGCAGCAGGCCGCGATGCAGGACAGCGCGATCCCCAACGCGATCATGACCGCACCAGCCCATCCGCCGCCGGCAGGACCGAGCGGGCCGAGCGGCCGATCACCGCGACGGTGGCGATGTCGACCAGCAGCAGGAGTCGTTCCACCAGGCCACGCGGGAGCACGTCGCCGATCAGGCCGGCGTGCGGGAAACCGGGGAACACCAACGGTATGTGGCTGAGTAGGAAGGCGACGCCCACCAGGCCGGAGAGCACGGCGCACCGACCCACCGCGCGACCGAGACCGGCGCGGGCCAGTGCTGCCGCGGCGATCGGGACGGCGATGAAGAACAGGCCTGCCGCGTAGCGGTGCAGGACGGTGGACTCGTCGACGGCCGTGCCGAGCGCGTTGGTGGGGAAGACCACCGAGGCGAACAGGCCGACGCAACCGAGCACCAGCGCGATCGTGGCGGTGGGCGAGACGGACCGGCCGGTGATCCCGAGTCGGGCCGGCAGCAGCGCGGTGGCGAGCGCGAGGGCGATGGTGCTCAACACGAGGAAGGCCGCACCGCCGGGCACCGAAACGTAGTCGCTGACCGTGGTGTGCAACGGATCGAGTCGACCGATGGACACCAGGTGCAGGTAGATCATGGGCAGCACGGTGAGCGCGAGGGCACCGTTGCTGATCTTGGTCAGAGTGGCGGGGCGTCTGCCGAACCGGGTGGCCGGGGCTCCGACCTCACTGATCTCGAACACGAACTCAGCCTGGTGCCGGGCCCAAGATCAAACCATGGGGTAATCCCCTCAGACAGCCCTGGTGTTTCCCCTACCCTCACCCGGGGGGCCAGGGTCATCCCTGAGGTCGATCAGCCGATCTTGCGGCCGAGACCCTCGATCACCTCGGCCGAGGGCAGCTTGGTCAACACCTCGCCGGGTACCAGCAGTTTGCTGTGCCGCACGCCGCTGCCGACCACGAGTTCGCCTGCGACGGCGACCGCGCCGTCGATCAGCAGCGGCCAGTCGGCGGGCAGGCCGAAGGGGGTGATGCCGCCGTAGGCCATGCCGGAGCGTTGCACCGCGTCGTCCATCGCCGCGAACGACGCCTTGCGCACGTCGAGGCGCTTGCGGACCACGCCGTTCACGTCGGCGCGGGTCGTGGCGAGGATGACGCAGGCCGCGTACCTGGTGTCGCCGCCGCGTTTGCCGGCGACGACGACACAGTTGGCGGACGCGTCCAGCGGGGAGCCGTAGGTGTCGCAGAACGCGGCGGTGTCGGCCAGTTCGGGATCGATCTCGGCGACACCACAGCGGGCGGCTTCGGCCGGATCAAGCGCGGCGAGGGCGGCCACAACAGGTTCGGCGAGCAGGTCGGTGCGGGTGAGGGCGGGCAGCACCGTCAAGCTGCCGGCGATGGTCCACATGCCGCCATCCTGCCAGTCGGTCACCGGCGACTCACCACTGCGAGCCGCGCTGTACCTCGACGACCTTCGGTTTGACGTCGACGATGTAGACCAGGATCGTGACAAGCCCGGCAATCCAGAACATCAGCGTGAAGTCGTAGAAGTGGAACAGGGCGCAGGCGACCGTGCCACCGCCGGTCAGCGCCATCCAGAACGGCTTGGTGCGCTTGTTCGCCGCCGTATAGGCGTCACCACGCTGCAACCCCGCGTGGACGAACGCGAACAATCCGACCGGGACAGCGGCCCAGTTCAAGACGAATTCGATCCAACCATCAACGCCCACGACTACAGCCTACGTCGAATGCGACCGACCCCCGGCGCACGGTCGGCGCCGGGGGTCGGGATCGAAAGAGGGGACGGCGGTGAACTCGGCCTGGCTCAGGGACTGGCCGAGTTCACTCGAGCCTGGTTCAGCTCTCGGCGCCGTCGGTCTCGTCGGCGGCCTTGGGGGCCGGCTTGGCGTTGGCGGCCTTGCGCACGCTGTTGGTGCGGTTGGCGACCTTGCGGGTGGTGCTGCGCACCTCGTGCGCGGCCTGCGCACCGGCCTCGTGCACCGCGTCGGCGGCGTCGTCGGCGAGCTCGATGACCTCGCGGGCGGCCTTCTCACCGGTGGAGCGGGTGCGGCGGACAACCTTGCCGAGCACCTCGTCGGCCAGTTCGCGAGCGTCCTCGACGGCGCTCTCGGCGCGCTGCTGGGCGGTCTCGACGGCCTGGTCCAGCTGGTCGATGGCCCGCTTGAACTGCGGCTGCGTGCGGAGCTTGTCCAGCGCCTTCTCGCCCTGCTCGGCCAGGTGCTGGTAGAGCTTGACGGCGGCGTCGGCGTACTCGTCGACGAGCTTGCGCAGTTCGGCCGGGTCCAGCTTCTCGCGCAGGCTGGTGACGTCGGTCGGCAGTTCGTCCACGGCGGAACGGGCGGCCTCGGCGCGCTCGGTCAGCTGCTCACGGGTCTTGGTGACGACGTCGACGACGGCCTGGGTGGCGAGGTCGCCGGCGCCGAGGGCGGCCAGCAGCGGGGTGCGGACCTGCTCGAACGCGTTGGTCACCGCGACCCTGGCCTGCTCGCCGGCTTTGCGCACGTCTTCAATGGTGGGCACAGTAGGCATCTTGATCACTCCTTCGGGTTCGGGGTCCGTTCCACGTGCTTGTCACCATCCACATCGGACCCCTCCACTGTGGACTGTTCGTTGGCGTTGGTGCGCCGGAAGGTGTCGTACACGTCGAGCAGCACCTGCTTCTGCCGCTCGGTGAGCGCGGAATCGGCCAGCACCGCGTCGACGACAGGGCCACCGACGGGCGCGTCCAGAATCCCGGCCTGCACATAGAGCGCCTCGGCGGAGATCCGCAGCCCCTTGGCGATCTGCTGCAGGATCTCGGCGCTCGGCTTGCGCAGGCCACGCTCGATCTGACTCAGGTACGGATTGGACACACCGGCGAGCTTCGACAGTTGACGCAGGGAGATCTGCGCGCTACTGCGCTGCTGGCGGATGTATTCGCCGATGTCGCGGCCGAGCCCGGCAACCACGTCGATGGGATTGCTCCGACCGTTCTCATCGGATTCGTCCATCGCCGGTCACCTCCTGACTCGTTCCGTCCTTGCCATACCGACGGTACGCGAAGGCGCTAGCTGTTGCAAGCGGGGTGCTTGCACGAACGGGTGTGTTCCGTGCCACGGTCGAGTTCGCGCTATTTTTTGGGGTCCGACATGGGTTTGGCGGCCTTTCGCAGGACCCGGCGAAGTTGGATGATGCGGCCGTAGCCAGGGACGGCGACGAGCAGGATTCCGCAGATGGCGGCGAGCAGCATGGCGACCCCGAGCGAGGCGTGCCAGTGGGCGCCGAAGAAGCCGATGTCGACCGTCTGACTGTTCTCGATGATGAAGACCAGCAGCGCGAGCAGCACGATGGCGGCGACGGTGATGCCGATCCAGAGGCCGCTGAAGGTGGTTCTGCGGACGTTCTGGTAATGCTGGCTCACCTGCGCGGCGTGTCGTGTCGGGGTCGGCTCCGGGGGCGGACCCGCCTGTTCGGGCACGGAGGACATGGGCGGGGACTGGACCGCGAACCGGTCGGTGTCGGGGTTGTCGGCCTTGACTGGCGCGGGGCCTGATTGCGCGTGGTCCGGCCGGTCCGAGCCGCGTTGGTCGGTCATGGCGATCACCTGATCTCTACCTGTTGGTACTGGGGTTACCTCCACAAGTGTGGTCGATTCGCGGTCGTCCTGGTGATCTGCGACACGTTTGGGTGATCGATCGTGTTGCGCGTTTCGCAATCCCCGAGACCGGGCAGTCGGCGGCGCCCGATCTGCCGGTGTCCGACCGTCGGAAGGCGCCCTGAGCAGGGGCTTGGCTGAAGTACTGTCGGCGGAGCAGTGGCGGTGGAAGCGAAACAGGAGGAGCCGTGGCGCCGAACAGTCAGGACGCCGGGGTCATCGCGATCGTCCGGTTGCGGAGCAACGAGCCCGCCGACGAGGTCCTTGACCATCTGGTGGCCGGTGGCATCACCGCGGTCGAGGTCACCCTCCCGTCACCGGGCAGTCTGGCCGCGGTGCGCCGCTGGCGCGGCCGCGCCGACGTGCGCATCGGGATGGGCACGGTGATCACCGCGCAGGACGCGGAGCGCTCCATCGAGGCCGGCGCGCAGTTCCTGGTGACGCCGACGACGAGCCTGCCGGTGCTGAACACCGCGGCGCAGGCCGGCATCCCGGTGGCGTGCGGGGCGCTGACGCCGACCGAGATCCAACTCGCCTGGGACTCCGGCGCCTGGACGGTGAAGGTGTTCCCGATCGACGCGATGGGCGGCGCCCGGTACGTGCGCAACCTGAAGGGGCCGCTGCCGGACATCCCGCTAGTGCCGACCGGGGGCGTGACCGTGGCGACGACCGCCGAGTACGCCGAGGTCGGTTGTGTGGGAGTCGGTATCGGCAGTGCGCTGGTGGACGAGTCGACGGTGGCCGAGGGGGCCTGGGCGCGGTTGACCGAACGAGCGGGAGCGTTCGTCGCGGCCTGGGAGAAGGGACTGGCTACGGCCGACGGATGGCAGGCACGGTGAACGTCGATGTGCTGACCACGGGCGAGGCGCTTGCCGCGCTGCGCTCGACCGGCCCGGTCCGGTTGGCCCATCAGCTCGGGCTTTCCGTTGCCGGCGCCGAACTGAACGTCGCCATCGGCCTTTCCCGGCTCGGCCATGCCGCGCGTTGGTGCGGCGTGCTCGGTGAGGATCAGTTCGGATCACTGATCCTGCGCACCCTGCGCGCCGAGGGGGTCGACGTGAGCGCGGTGCGGCGGCTGGCGGCGCCGACCGGAATCATCGTGTTCGAGCCGCTGGTCGGGGGGGTCACGCGGGTCGACTATCACCGGAGCGCGTCGGCCGGATCGCGGCTGTGCGCGGAGGATGTGCTTGCCGCATACGCGCAGCGGCCGCGGATTCTGCACGTCACCGGGATCACGCCCGCGCTGGGCGACGCACCCGCCGAGGCGGTCGCGCGGATCGTGGCGACCGCGCACGCGGACGGGGTGACCGTGTGCCTCGACGTGAATCACCGGTCGCGGCTGTGGTCGACCGAGCAGGCACGGGCCGTCCTCGGCTCACTCGTGTCCTTTGTGGACATACTGGTGGCTTCCGACGACGAGCTGACGCTGGTGACGCCGCCTGCGCTTGGCGACGAACGGTCCCAAGTGGACTGGCTGCTCGACCACGGGGTCGGCCAGGTCGTCGTCAAGCGTGGGGCGGACGGCGCGAGTGCCTACGTGGCCGGGGAATCCGTTGTGCACCAAGCCGCGCGCTCAGTTGTCGCGGTGGACACGGTCGGGGCCGGGGACGCGTTCGTCGCCGGGTATCTCTCCGGTGTGCTGGACGCCCTTGCCGTACCGGAGAGGTTGCGGCGCGCGGCGAGCGTCGCGGGATTCGCGGTGTCGACGGTCGGCGACTGGGCCGGTCTGCCGACGCGGGACGAACTCCATCTACTGGACGCCGCGCCGGGTTCAGCGGTGCGCTGAACCCGGCGCGGCCGGCAACCTCGTCGGCGTTATTCGCTCCGCAGAGCGGAAAGGCGCATCGCGCTGCGCAGCGCCGGGAGGGTCAGTGCGGTCACCAGGAGCACCAGCACCAGGGCGGACCCGGTGAAGATGCCAATCGTCGACCAGTCCATCCGCAGCGTCAGGCTGGTCATCCGCATGACCAGCGCGGCGAGGCCGATGCCGGTGCCGACGGCGACGAGGACCGCGAGCACCACCGGCACCGCGGTCTGCCACAGCAGCGACCGTGCCAACGCAGACCTCGGCACGCCTGCCGCGGCGAGCACGGCGAGCGGGCGACGGCGTTCACGGACCTGTTCCAGGGCGAGGACCAGCATGCTGACCCCGGCCAGGAGCAACGTGAACAGCGAACCGCCGAGCAAGGCGCTGCGGATGGTCACGAACGTCTTCTGGTCGGTGTTGAGCGTGTCACCGCCGCTGATGGAGTCCACCCTGACCTGCCAGGTCAGAGTGGCGAGGCTGGTGGCGATCTGATCGGTGGCGTCGATCTGGTGGGGATCGGTCAGTACCCAGGCGACGACGTTGCGGTCGGCCGGAAGGGCCACCTTGGCCCCGGCGGCCGGAGTCAGCAATACGCCACTGCTGATGTACGGGGCAGGCCCGCCGCTGTTGTCCGGTGCCGTCGCCGGGATCAGGTTGTTCGGCACCGTGTACTGCCCCAAGGACTTCGGGTGATCCGATATGTCCTCCGCGCCGACCATGTTCCACACGTCGCCGGCTTTGGTCGTGCCCGGATCACCGGAGCTGCCGACCACGAACGCGTCGCCGTCCGCGCACTGGGGCGCGTGGAGAACGCTGGCGATGGTGGCGCAGGACGCCACGGTGATCTCGTGGTACCCCTGGCCATTGGCGCCGGGACCGGTGCTGCTGATCGCGCTGACCGTCTGCAGTTGGTCGACGTGCTTGGCCGCCGGAAGCGTGGCCAGGTCGCCGGTGACCTGGTCGGCGGCTCCCTCGGTCGAGCTGACCAGCACCCAGCCGTTGGTGTTCTTGGACGCCGAGGCGTCCGGCACGTTGTACCGGTTGGCCGCCGCGAACAGCATGAGCTGCACGGCGATCGCGCCGGCCAGCACCACGGCGACGCCGCCGACCACGCGGGCCGGGGTGCCGCTGTCCAGTTGGAGCCGGCGAATCGCCAGCTGCCAGGAGGGTGCGCCGCCGTGCGCCCTGCTGATGACGCGTTCCAGCAGCCACGGCAGGATCGCCGGCACACCGACCAGCAGGGCGGAGGCGCCGACCGTCACCAGCGCGATCCACCAGTTGGAAGCGTGACCGCTACCGGGTTTGGCCGCGATCAGCAGGCCGACGCCGACCACGATCAGGCCCAGCCGCCACCACAATCGTCGCCGAACCGGTTTGCCACCGCGGACCACCCCGAGCGGCTCGATGATGGTGCGGCGCATGGCGAACAGCACGGTGCCGACGGTCAACACGGGTACCAGTAGGACGATCAGCACGGCGAGCACCGGCGATGGCACGACATCGTCGGTGAAGGTGCTCCAGCCGAGGACGTCGATCTGGGGCGCCAACTGCCGAACCCCGAGGAACGCCAACGCTCCCAGGACAAGGCCGGTCCCGGCACTGACCAGTGACTCGGCCGCGGCGATGCGCCGGACCTGCCAGTTGCCGGCGCCGACAAGGCGCAGCGCGGCCAGTCGCCGATCCCGTTCCGCGCCGGCGATCCGGCTGCTCACCGACACGAAGATGAAGATCGGGATGAGCAGGGCGACCGCGCCGATGACGGCGAGCACGAGCAGGGTCGGGTCGACGGGCTGCTGTTTCGGGGTCAGGCCGAACTTGTAGACGTCCATCGCGCCGGACGCGTCCGCCCCGGTCGCCGGCAGTGGGCCGGTGCCGGCGAAGAAGGTCAGGTCGTTCGGTCCGCGCATGCCCGCTTCACCGATGGTGCCGATGATCTTCTGCGGGAAGCGAGGCCGCAAGGCCCGGCCGGTGTCCGAGTTGAGCAGACTGGCCAGCGCGGGCGACACCACGATCTCGTCAAGTCCGGGCAGCGTGGCGATGCCGGGTGGAACCGGCGAGTTGGCGCCGGTGCCGTGCAGGTAGAAACCGCTGATCGACGAGCCCTGGAACGGAGTGTCGCCCTGGATCACCTGGGTGGGACTGACACCGCTGATCACGGCGACGTTCCGGACGCTCGCGTTGCTGCGCGCGTCGCGGTTGGCCATGATGTGGCCGACCGACGCGAACAGCAACAGCACGGCAACGGCGAGCCCGATGCCGATCGTGCCGAGTATCAGACGCATCCACGAGGTCCGGCCACCTCCGACCGCCAGTCGGACCCCGAGGGCGAAATCGCGCGGCCAACTGTTGCGTTCGACCGACGTGCGCGGCGCGGAAACCGTCGCGGTCACCGACTCAACTCCATTTCCCGCGTTCGACCGTCGCGGACGATGACCTCGCGGTCGGAGTAGGCGGCAACCCTGGCCTCATGGGTGACCAGCACAACCGCGGCGCCGGTGTCCTTGGCCGCCGAGACCAGCAGACCCATCACGCGCTCGCCGTTGAGCGAGTCGAGCGCGCCGGTCGGCTCGTCGGCAAAGATCACCTTCGGGCCGGTCACCAGGGCCCTGGCCACCGCCACCCGCTGGCCCTGGCCGCCGGACACGTCGCCGGGACGCTTGCCGGAGACATCGGTGACCTCAAGGCGTTCCAGCCATTCCCGTGCGGCGGCCTCGGCCGGGCGACGGGCCAGGCCGGCCAGCCGCAGCGGCAGGGTCACGTTCTCAAGGCAGGTCAGCTCGGGCACCAACTGGCCGAACTGGAAGACGAACCCGAAGTCCTTGCGGCGCAACGCGCTGCGCTGGGTGTCGGTCATGGACCCGATCTCGGTGCCGGCGTAGTGCACGGCGCCGCCGTCCGGGGCGATGATCCCGGCCAGGCAGTGCAACAGCGTGGACTTGCCCGAACCGGACGAGCCCATCACCGCGACCACCTCGCCGGGATAGATGGCCAGACTTGCCTGGTCCAGTGCCATCGTCGGACCGAAGGACTTGGTCAGGTCGGTGCCGCGCAGCAGCGCCTCGGGGCCTTGGCCCCCGGTCAGCGTTGAGTACGCGGACGACGTGGTCACGCTCATGCTTCCCCTCCCTGCGATGACATGGGTGATGACAGCGGCGATGGCTGCTCGGTTACCTGTCCGGCGAGTTGGTCGAGTCGGGCCGCGGTCAGTTCCAGCCAGCGCAGATCCGCTTCCAGGTGGAACAGGGCGTGGTCGCAGATCAGCGCGTCGGCGAGGTCGCCGGTGGTCTTGCGCTTGGTCAACTCCCGCATGACCTGCAGGTGCTCGGCGCGTTGGATGTCCAGCACGTCCGCGGCGTCGCGGCCGGACAGCAGCGCCAGCACGACCTTGGTGTAGAGCGTGTTCTGCAGGTACGCGACCGGTTTCTCGGGCGTGTGCAGCCAGGTCTCGACGTCGGTCACGCCCGCGTCGGTGATCGTGTAGCGCTTGCGGTCCGGCCCGTCGCCGGATTCGACCCCGGTGACTTCGACGAGGCCGTTCTTCAGCAGCCGGGACAGCGTCGAATAGACCTGTCCGTAGTGCAGCGGGCGGTCTTGGCCGAACCGCTCGTCGTAGGTCCGCTTGAGGTCGTACCCGTGCCGAGGACCGGCCTCCAGGAGCCCCAGCAGGGTGTGGCTAATCGACATGCCGGTGACTATACACGAGGGGTATACACCGCGTTTATAGAACCGTTTTCGCAGTTCAGCGAGTTTTGGGGCCGATCAGCAGGCGCAGAGGCAGAACGGGTGGCCGACCGGGTCCGCGTACACCCGGAAGCTCGGATGGTCGGCCGAGACGTCCAGGATCGTCGCGCCGAGGGCGAGCACGCGCTCCTGTTCGGCGTCCAGATCGGCGACCTTGACGTCGAGATGGAACTGCTGCGGCACGGCCAGGTCCGGCCACGTCGGCCTGCGGTACTCGGCGGCCCGCTGGAACTCCAGCGTCATCCCGCCGTCCGGATTGCGCAGGTCCACCCACTGCCCTTCATAGCTCACCACCGGCGGATCCGGCCAGCGCAGCAGCGCGACGTAGAACTCGGCCAGTGCGACGGGATCGGGGCAGTCGAGCACGACCGCCGCTGTCAACGGTGCCGGTGACACAGTCATCGCGACCTCCATAACCAGTAAACGGCCAACAGTGGTTGGCCAGGTCGCCACCGTAATTCCCCCAGCGGGGGTACAGCAAGGCGCAGACTTGCCTACAGTGGTGTGGTGACTGGCCTGGTCGCCGGCGCGCACGCCGGCCAGGAATCCGGATGGCAGCCTGTTTACCGACCCCCTACCCGGGGCGAGCCTCCAGCGGCGCCTCCCAGCGAGCTCGATCAGGACGTTGACCTGGTCCTCGCCTTCCTCAACACGCTCGACACCGAAGCAGGGACGGATCTACTCAATACCGACGCGGACTGGCTGGTCTGGGCGCAGAGACCCGGGCTCGGCGAGCCGGGCGAACGGGCCCAGGCCCAACGGGTCCGGGACGCCCTGCGGGGCTGCATCGTCGACCGCGCCCATCCGCTCGGCCTCGGCGCCGCGTTCGCGGGCGGCAGCGGCGTGCACAGCGCCGTGCACGTGGAACTGGCCGAGGGCGTGCCGGTTCTGGTCGGTGGTGACGCGGTCGGCTCGGTGCTCGCCGCCAGCGCCCGGCTCGCCGTACTCGGCCAGTGGGACCGGCTGAAGATCTGTGCCGCCGGGGAGTGCCGCTGGGCGTTCTATGACCGATCCCGCAACCGTTCGCGGACCTGGTGCTCGATGCGCGTGTGCGGAAATCGGACGAAGGCGAGGAACTGGCGGCAGCGCACCCGCGCCAGCACCCCGACCAGCGCGCCTGCCGTTGCCGGCGCCGGTTCGTCCCGGCGCTGACCCACTCTCGGTAGTACCGGCCGGGCCGATCACCGCGTCGATCATCGTGTCGATCGCCGCGTCGATCACCAGGCTCGGCCGGTGAGTGGCGTGCGGCCTTCACTCCAGCAAACGCGCGAGCGCTGCTTCCGTTGTCGGACAATCGATACCGACTCGCAACCGCTCCGTGAGTGGTGTCTGTGCGTAATCAAAATGTGGTGGTGGTCACACTAGTCAGACCGCCGGGTCGCGGCACGAAATGTCCTGTCAAACCGGTGACGACCCCCGTACCTGGAGTAACCGGTCGCGGCTCCCCGAACGGGGCCGATCGGGATCACGAAAACCGCGTTTTGGCACTAGTCCAACCCGGTGACCAGCGGACGTATCGCGCTGGCAGCGAACAACTTCGTCCACATCACGTGGTAGTGCACGGCCCGATCAACCGCTACGCTCGAAGTGCAGGCCGTGGTTCTTCGTGTACGTGCACTAACACGCTCGCGGAACGATGTGCGGGCGTTCTGTCTTCTCGCCTGAGATCGCTGAACTGCCCCGGAACGGCCGGGAGCTGCACGGTGCAGTTCCAAGCTGATCCTGCTAGGAGGCAGGCGTGGCAGAAGGAACCGTCAAGTGGTTCAACGCGGAGAAGGGCTACGGCTTCATCCAGCGCGCCGATGGCGGCGCAGATGTGTTCGTACACTATTCCGAAATCCAGGGCACGGGCTACCGAAGCCTTGAGGAGAACCAAAAGGTCGAGTTCGAGGTGGGCCAGGGCACCAAGGGCCCGCAGGCGCAGAACGTCCGCGCGCTGTAACCCTCCCGAACCTTCACGCTACGGACCCCCATTCCCTCGGGACTGGGGGTCCGTCCGTGTCCGGCTACTCGTTGGGGTGCAGCGGATCCCGGTAGGGCTGAGTGATCGAGTACACGACGCTGGTCGTCGCACTGCCGAAATCGGCGAGCTGGTTGACGATCTCCTCCAGGTGCGGCATGTTCCGCGCGGCCACCCTCAGCACGTAGCACGCGTCCCCGGTCACCCGTAGGCATTCCAGGATCTCCGGGCGTCTCGCCAACAGGTCGCGCAATGGCTGGTGCCGGCTGCCGGGGTATTTCAGGCGGATGTCGGCCAGTACCGGAAATCCGAGCTTGGGCAGGTCGAGCACGGCCCGATAACCGGTGATGAAGCCGGCCTCGGTCAGCCGCCGCACTCGCTCGGTCACCGCGGACGCGCTCAGGTTGACCCGTCGGCCCAGTTCGGTGAACGGCAGCCGACCGTCCACCTGGAGCTCCGCCAGGATGGCCAGATCGACGTCGTCGGCGGCGACCGTGAACTTCTCGGTCATGGGCCGAGAATACCGGGAAGATCGCGGTTGAACCGTACAAATGCAGTCAGTGGTCCATTCCGACACCCAATCGCACCGCCTAGCATTTGCTTCGCGAACGATCAAGCGGGCGAGAGGACCAATTCGATGCGACTCGGCGTCAATCTGCCGAATTTCGGGCCGGGCACCACCCCTGCGGTGTTGCGGCGCTGGGCGCAGACCGTCGAAGGTCTCGGTTTCGACCTGCTGATGGTCTCCGACCACCTGGCCATCACCGAGGACGTCGAGCAGATCTACCCCGCGCCGTTCTACGAGCCGTTCAGTCTGCTGGCCTGGCTGGCCGGGGTGACGACCCGGATCCGGCTGGGTACAACGGTTCTGCTGCTGCCCTACCGGCACCCGTTGCAGGTGGCCAGGATGGTCGGCGTCATCGACGCGTTGGCCGGTGGCGACCGGCTGGTGCTCGGCGTCGGAACCGGTTGGGCGCAGGAGGAATTCGCCGCACTCGGCCTGCCCTTCGCCAAGCGCGGTGCGATGACCGACGACCACCTGGCCGCACTGCGCACCCTGCTGACCGACGACATCGCCAGCTACGAGGGGTCGTTCGTCAGTTTCCACAACGTAGGCACCGCGCCGCGACCGGCGAACGTGCCGATCTGGGTCGGCGGCAACAGCGACATCGCGCTGCGCAGGGCGGTCAGGCTCGGCGACGGCTGGCATCCGCTGCGATTCGGCAGCATGTCCTGGCTGCGCGCGGCCCTCACCCGGTTGACGAACTTCGCCGACGAGCAAGGCGCTGCGGTGCCGGCACTCGCGCCGCGTATCCCGTTGCGCCCGACCGACTCGCCGGTGACCGACCCGGACCGACCGGTCGGCACGGGCACCCTTGACCAGATCCGCGCTGACCTCGACGAACTGCACGGACTCGGCGCGGAAGCGGTCATACTCGACACGACCGATACCGATGATCCGAACAACACCCGCAGGCCGAACTCAGCCTGGCGGCTGCTCGCCTCGGTCGCCGAGGCCCAGCTGAACGGAGAATGAGAGTCGTGTCGTTCCAGGAATTCGCCGACGAGTCGAGCTGGGTCAGGCCGGAACCCGTTGACTACCAAGGGCAAACCGGCGAACGCAACGGGGATTACCTGCCGGCCGGACAGTCCAGGTCGGTCCAGTACAAATCCGGAGTGCTCGCCAGCTTCATCGCCACCGGTGACACGACCGATGGCGACTTCGGACTGTTCCAGTGGGACATGCCCGGGCATGCGGGTGGGCCTGATCTACACTTCCACCGCAGGTTTTCCGAGTCGTTCTACGTCTTGTCCGGCACGGTGCAGCTCTACAGCGGCACCAAGTGGGTCTCGGCGACCGCAGGCGACTTCCTGCATGTGCCGCGCGGCGGGTTGCACGCGTTCCACAACGTGTCGGACGCCGCGGCTTCGATGCTGATCCTGTTCGCACCAGGCGCACCGCGGCAGCGGTACTTCACCGAACTGGCCGAACTCGCCACGTCCGGGCGGACGATGAGCGATGCGGAACGAGTCGAGTTCCTGGCCCGGCACGACCAGTACCAGGGTCTCGATCTGTAATTCCGGTTCAGCGGAGCCGGCCGCTCAGGTCGCGGCCGGCGGCGCGGTCGATCAGGGCCAGACGGGGACAGGTTCCCGCTGACCGGCTTCCCACTTCAGCCGCTGCACGACCCACTCCTGAGCCAGCGCCTGCGGTGAGGTGCCGTGCTGCTCGGCCAGCTCACGGAGCTGCTGGTCGGCCATGAGCTGCAAGCGGAGTTGGTAGACCTGCGCGTTGTTGAAGCGGCGGCCGCTACCGGTGGTTTCGAGTTCGGTTTCCGGCGCCAGCGCGGCGAGATAGTTCTCAAGCTCGCGTCCTGGGGCCTGGGGGTCCTGGTCGAGCGAGACGGGGCGGTGTCTACCGGTAGTCGTCGCACGGCCGATCGAGGGAAGAGGCACGCCGAACACGATAACGGTTCGGTTGCGGCGATGCCGCCGGGGTGTGTTTTCCGCCACGCCGGCGTGACGTTTCGGCGGGAAATTAGGGCATCTGATGCGGCCCTTCGGTGGCTTCCGTTGAGCTGAACGGATCAATGTCCGTACCCGGAATGCCAACGCGGGCAACCAAACCCCGGCCTCGGAACACCCGACGCAGAGCCATTGCCGATTCGGCTCCCGGCGAATTCGATCGCTGTCCGTAGATCACCCGTCTACTGAGCGGATACCGCGCGGCGAGTCGATTTCCTTCAGGAAGTCGGTCGAGATGGGCGGCCTGATGCCGCGGAGACTTGGCTGGTTCGGCGGAGGCACGCGCGGCGCGGGCGCACGGGGTGGACGCACGGGGCCGGCGCGCGGGCGTCGGACCGCGAGGCGTCGGCATGGCTCGGCCGGGAGCACGGCGCGTCGTTCGCGAGGGGGTGTGATCCGCCCGGGCCTGGCAGGCGACCAGCTTCGGCGAATCCCCCCACCATGCGAGCAAAGCCCACCCACCCAAGGGGGCGAAAAATCAGCCCATCGGTCAGCGTAGGTGGGGTGGGCGACAGTTTTGGATCAGTTGGTGCGGGCCTGTGGATGGTGTGGATGGGTGTGGACAACTTGGGGCTTGCGGGGGATATCGGCTTGTGCGGTAAGGGAGTCCGTGCTACTGCGGTACCGACTTCGTGAGGTCGGTGGTGGGGATTCGTTGCGGGGCCTGGACACCGGCCGCGACGCGACGCGAAAACAGGCCCCGGACAGCGGAGAGCCCCCGCGCCAGGGGGAGGAACGCGGGGGCCGGAGGGATCTCCACAGGCGCTGACCGGGGGGTGTCAGCTAGAAAATTGTGACACGCAACTCGCTTTCAAGCGAGAGTCTGTAGATAGATACTTTTTCACCGCGTTCACGGGTTGTTAGACCGAACGTGACGCCCCCGATGCCGAGCGCTAGGTTGGAAGCGGCGCAGCCGGAGGCTGTTGCTCACCACGAAGACGCTGGAGAACGCCATCGTGGCGCCACCGATCATCGGGTTGAGCACGCCCAGTGCGGCCAGCGGCACGGCGGCCACGTTGTAGGCGAACGCCCAGAACAGATTGCCCTTGATGATGCGCAACGTCTGGCGCGCCAACCGGATCGCGTCCGCCGCAACGCGCAGGTCGCCGCGGATGAGGGTCAGGTCCCCTGCCTCGATGGCGACATCCGTGCCGGTGCCCATGGCGAGGCCGAGGTCGGCCGCGGCGAGCGCGGGGGCGTCGTTGACGCCGTCGCCGACCATGGCGACGATCCGGCCCTGCTGCTGGAGCCCTCGGATGACGTCGACCTTCTCGGCCGGGAGCACCTGGGCGATCACGTCTTCCTCAGCGATGCCGACCTCGGCGGCGACCGTTGCGGCGACGGTTCGGTTGTCGCCGGTGAGCAGCATCGGCCGCAGCCCGAGGTCGCGCAGCGCGCGGACGGCGGCGGCGCTGGTGGGTTTGATGGCGTCGGCGAGGGTGAGGATGCCGTGCACGTGCCCGTCCCAGGCGATCGCGACGACGGTGCGGCCCGCACTCTGGGCCTGTTGCGCCGCTTGCGCGATGGTGGGTGGAAGGGCGAGGCCCGCAGCTGTGAACATGCTGGGGCGGCCGAGCGTGATCGTGGTGCTGTCCACGGTGCCGCGGACGCCGAGGCCGGGTTCGTTGGCGAACTCGGTGACCGGCGGCAGGGCGCCCAGTTCGGTGCGGGCCGCCTCGACGATGGCGGTGGCGACCGGGTGTTCCGAGCCCGCCTCAACCGCGCCGGCCAGCCGCAGCAGCCGGGTTCGGCTGACGGTGGTGCCGATGACGTCGAACAGTTTCATCGCACCGGTGGTGACCGTGCCGGTCTTGTCCAGCACGACGGTATCCACCCTGCGCGTCGATTCCAGGACCTCTGGTCCCTTGACGAGGATGCCGAGTTGCGCGCCGCGACCGGTGCCGACCAGCAGCGCGGCCGGGGTGGCCAGGCCGAGCGCGCACGGGCAGGCGATGACCAACACGGCGACGGCCGAGGTGATGGCGACATCGGCGGGACGACCGCTGATGAGCCAGCCCACCGCGGAGGCCAGCGCGATCACCAGGACGGTCGGCACGAAGATCGCGGAAACGCGGTCGGCGAGGCGCTGCACCTGTGCCTTGCCGGTCTGCGCCGCGGTGACCATCCGGGCCAGCTGAGCGAGTTGGGTGTCCGAGCCGACCTTGGTGGCCACCACCACGAGCCGGCCGCCGACGTTGACCGTGCCGCCGATCACCGCGGTGCCGGGGCCGACCTCCTCCGGCACCGACTCGCCGGTGACCATGGACCGGTCGAGTGCCGAGGTGCCTTCCTTGATCACGCCATCGGTGGCGATCTTCTGACCAGGGCGGACCAGGAACTCGGCGCCGACCGCGAGTTGGTCGATGGGGATGAGGACTTCGACGCCGTCCCGGAGCACCGCGACCTCCTTGGCGCCCAGTTCAAGCAGTGCGCGCAGCGCGGCCCCTGCCTTCCGACGAGAGCGGGCCTCGAGCCAGCGACCGAGCAGGAGAAAGGCGGTCACGCCCGCGGCGACGTCGAAATAGGTCATTGCGCCGGCACCGGTCATCGGCAGGAGGGTGAAGCCGACGCGCAGGTTCGGATCGCCGGCTCCGCCGAAGAGCAGGGCGTAGACCGACCAGAGGTAGGCGACGGTGATACCGAGCGAGACCAGAGTGTCCATGGTCGCGGCGCGATGTAACAGGTTGCGCGCGGCGGCGCGGTGGAACGGCAGCGCACACCAGGCGACGACCAGGGTGGCCAGCGCGAACTCCGCCCAGGACCAGTACGGGAACTGCGCGGCCGGCACCATCGAGATCACCAGCACGGGCAATGCCAGCACCGCGGCGATGATGAACCGCAGTCGCAGTGCGGTGCTCGGCGTCTCGTCGGACTCCGGTTTCGGCCGCGGCGCCGTTGCCTGGTAGCCGGCCGCGCGAACCGTGTCGAGCAGGCGGTCGACGGTGATGTCGACCGGATGGTCGACGGTGGCGCGTTCGGTGGCGAAGTTGACGCTCGCCCGTACCCCGGTCAGTTTGTTGAGCTTGCGCTCGATCCGGTTCGCGCAGGAGGCACAGGTCATCCCGGTGATGTCCAGCTCGACGCGCCCGCTGTCGGGTGCTGCCGTTGTTGTCGCGCTCATCCGCCCCGACTCCGCTCAGCTGACCAGCTGGTAGCCCGCTTCGGTCACGGCGCCGCGCACATCGTCGGTGCCCAGCTCGCGATCGCTGGTGACGGTCACCGCGCCACTGCCCAGTTCGACGTCAACCTTGCTGACGCCGGCCAGTTCGGACAGTTCTTCAGTGACGGAGGCCACACAGTGCTCACAGGTCATCCCGGACACGGTGTAGGTGGTGCTGACGGTCATGAGAGCCGAAGTCCTTTCACGGTTCTTACTCGGACGGTGGGTGCCCTAGCTGACTTCGGTGGTGACGAGGGCCAGCTGAAGGGGTCACGCCGAGCTGCTCTGCGGTTTGCCGGTTGACGTTGGTGTCAGGGGATTCCACGAACACCGGCAACGCCGTCACATTACCCCTAGGGGGTAGGGGTAGACGAGCGAGCCAACGCCGAACTGGTGGACACCAACGGGTGACGAAGGCCACCGAGCAGCTACGGAGGGTTTCAAAACGACACAGGGACAGCCAATGCGGACAAAAATGACCACACAGAGTCAACCCCGGTTCACCCTTCGGGGGGCTGCGGTGGTGGTTTTGGCCAGTTAGCCTCGCCGGGAGACGTGAGCCGGGGAGGCACCGATGAGCGGATCCCTCGAAATCCGAAAGCTGTTGTGGCAAGAGGACGACACCCTGCCGAGGCAAGGCACGGACATCCCGAGCCAGCGCAGCGGCGATCCCGCGCGGATCTCGGCGGATCAGGTACGCAGAGCGAGGCTCGCGGTCGCCCGCAACGCACACGACGCCGAGGACTGTCGACAACTGCTCGACATGCTGGGCCTCGTTCCTGGCGAGGACGGCACCCCGCCGGTGCGCCGCTGACCCTTGCGTTGATCGACGCCGGGCCACCTTTGCCGATCATCGGCGGAGGGTCTGCCCGGCGTCGTTCAACTGGGGAACATGACGGAACACCGGTTGACCTGTAGTTTCTCCTTCAACGGCAGGCCACAGGGAACCCGTTTTGGAGCCCTGGGCGGTGTGCCCTATGCTTAGCGTGCTCCCAGCGGCCAACGAACTGTTGGAAGCACGGTCGGTCGGTTCGTTCGACGCTCCGATCGGGCTCCCATCGTTCAGTGGCCTAGGACTCCACCCTTTCAAGGTGGCAACGCGGGTTCGAATCCCGTTGGGAGTACGCGGTAAAGTAGTGATCGTAAGGCCCAGTGGCGCAGTTGGTTAGCGCGTCGCCCTGTCACGGCGAAGGTCGCGGGTTCGAGTCCCGTCTGGGTCGCCATACCGGTTGCGGTTGACCGGTTTGAACTGGCCAGATAGCTCAGTTGGTACGAGCGTCCGCCTGAAAAGTGGAAGGTCGGCGGTTCGACCCCGCCTCTGGCCACTCGCTCATGAGCGAACCATGTCCGCTGGGAAACGCGGACATGGTTCGCTCCTTGTGTTTTCTGGGGGTTCGACCCCCAGGCCCCGACCAGGAGGGACTTCGTCCCCCTGGACCCCCTCGCACGGTGGCTTGTCTCCCGCGTTCTTGCTAGCTGGCTGGGGCCAGCTCCGCGTCTTCTGTGAAGTCGACTTCGGGGGGTTGGCGGCGGAATCCCCTGGTGAGGTAGGTCAGGTAGAGGACACCGAGCACCAGCCAGATCACGCCTAGCAGGTGAGCTCGGTAGTCGAGCTGGGTGAGCAGCCAGACGTCGACGCCGGCACCGATCAGCGGGGCCACGCCGTTGCCGAGGATCTGCCCGACCGTCCGCAATCGGCGCTTGCGAATCGCGAAGGCGAAGACGCAGAGGTTGACGAAGGTGAACGCGGTGAAGGCACCGAAGTTGATCAACGATACCGCGCTGGACACGCTGTTCAGAATGCCGATCAGGCCGACGACACCGATCGCGATGATGTTGATCACTGGCGTGTGGAACTTCGGGTGCAGGAAGCCGAAGATCTTCTTCGGCAGCACGTTGTCCCGGCCCATCGCGAACAGCAGACGCGCGGCGCTGGCCTGGGCGGCGATGCCCGAGGCGAGCTGGGTGATCACGAGGCCAGCCAGGAAGAACGCGGAGAAGAGGTTGCCGCCGATGACCTTGGCGATGTCGAAAGCCTCGGAATCGGCGTTGATCGAGTGCAGGCCCAGTGCGACGAGCTGCGCTGCGTAGGACGTGACCAGGAAGATGACGCCGCCGATGATGGTCACCAGCATGATCGCCTTGGGGATGGTGCGGGTTGGTTCCTTGGTCTCCTCGGTCAGCGTGGTGATCGCGTCGAACCCGAGGAAGGAGTATGCGGCCAGTGCGGCGCCGCCGGCGACCGCCGCGAGGGTTGTGGAGGAATTGTGGAAGGGGCTGCCCGAGAAGATCGCGCCGCCGGTGCTGCCGACGTGCCGGAACGAGAGGATCACGAAGAACACCAGCACCAAGATTTGCAGGCCGGTGAGCAGCAGATTGGCGTTGGCGGCGAGCTTGATGCCGATCACATTGACGACCGTGGTGATCACGATGAACGCGACGATCCAGATCCAGTTGGGCACGCTGGGGAATTCACTGTTGAGGAACGTCGCGCCGATGAGCCAGATGACCGTGGGGATGAAGAAGTAGTCCAGTAGGACCGCCCAGCCGACGAGGAACCCGATCCGGCCGTCGATGGTCTTGCGGGTGTAGGTGTAGGCCGATCCGGCGATCGGAAACGCACGGGACATCCGACCGTAGCTGGCCGCGGTGAACAGCATGGCGAACAGGGCAAGCAGGTAGGACGTGGGCACGGCGCGGCCGCTGGCGCCGTCGATCGAGCCGAAGGTGCCCAGGACGATCATGGGGGCCATGTAGGCCAGGCCGAACAGGACGACCGGGCCCAGGGTCAGCGTTCGGGTCAACCGGGGTGCTGGGGTGCTCATGCGCTCCTCCGCTCTACTCGGCCTGCTGCCGTGGGCTCCAGGTTTTGGGGTCGATCCGGCCCTGGTAGGCGGGCAGATCGAGAGGTTTGTCGTCGGGGCGGAACTGGGCCCAGATCCGGTTGAGGCCTGCCGTGCCGTAGTCGCGGACTCGGGTGACGTCGTCGAGGTCGATCACGTCGGTGAGGACTTCGGGGGCGCGGCTCGCTTCGACGCGGACTCGGCCTTCGGGGTCGGCTATCAGGCTCTGGCCGACGCCGGTCGGGGCGGCGACGTTGACGCTGAGCACGTGCACCTGGTTGGCGATGGCGTTGGCCCTGGTGAGAATGAGTTCCTGAGCGCGGTCGCTGGTGGTGGTGCGGGTGGGCGCGATGATCGCTTCCGCGCCGAGCCAAGCGAGTTGGCGGGTCAGTTCCGGGAACCAGGTGTCGTAGCAGATGGACAGGCCGAAGCGGCCGATGTCCGGGATGTCGAACACGACGAACTCGGTGCCGGGCGTGTACGGCTCGTAGGGGCGCCACGGGAAGCATTTCCGGTATGCCGCAACGAGTTCGCCTTGTGGGGAGTAGACGACGGCGGTGTTGTGTGCGCCGCCACCGTCAATGCTTTCGAGGAGGGTGCCGGGGATGAGCCAGATGTTCAGGCGGGCGGCCAGTTCGGCGAGGGCGGTGGAGAGGTTGCCGTCGAGGGGTTCGGCCAGGGTGAGGTCGTCGGTCGCGTCGCCGTAGAGGTGCAGTTCGGGGTAGACGACGAGTCTGGTGGCCGGGAAGCGGCGCAACACGCCTGCTACGTCGGCGGCGAACTGGGCGAACGGTGCCCCGGTCTGTAGCGGCTCGGTTTGGACGAGCGCGACCGGTAGGCATCGTGACATGCAGCACAGCATGATCCCTTTGCCGGCCGGATGCCAAGCACAAGTTTTGGTTAATGGAACCGGATCAGGGCGAGAGCTTGGTCGTCGTGTTGTTTGGGGCGGGGCCAGCGGGTGCCGGCGGGATCCTCTTTTTCTGCCTTGCGGACCTTGTCGAGCACGGCTTGGGGGCCGTGGGTCGTCGCAAGGTCGTGGGCTTGTTGCCAGGTGAGGATGTGGTAGTCGTCGACGCCGCTGGAGACGCCGTCGGTGGTCATCAGGACGGCTTCTACTTCCGTGCGGGGCCAGGTTCTGGTGCGGGCCTGGTATGCGGCGGCGGGGTCGGCTTCGGCTACCCAGAATCCGCCGGGGACGTTGCGCAGCTTGCCGGTTCGGGCGCCGGCCGCGCGCAGGGCCGTTGCGTGGTCGGGGGTGAAGCCACCGCCATCGGCGAGCCGGGCGCGGTAGCCGCCGGGGCGTTTGGGCAGGGCGGCGATGCGGTCGTCGGCGAGGACGTCCGGGCCGGTGGAGGTGAAGGCGATTATGGGGCTGTCAGCCAGGACCAGTGCGTCGATGTGGGTACTGGTCCAGCGGAGTAGGGCCGCGGTGGAGGACGGGGCCGTGCCGGGGGTGAGGTTGTGGTTGGCGGCGAGGGTGGCTATGGCTTCGGCGAGGGTGTCTCGGAGGTCTGCCAGGGGGTTGGCGTCGAGTTGGCTTGCCAGTTCGGCGCCCAGGTGGTCTACGTACCAGGTGGTGGTGTGGTCGCGTTGGCTGAGGGCGGTCGCGCCGTCGAGCACGATCACCGCGTTGTCCAGTACGACTATCCGGTCCTCGGTGGGCCGCTCGGCGCCGTCGATGCCGACGCCTGCGGCCTCTGCCGTGGTGATCATCGGATGTTGCGCGGTCGCCATTTCTTCAGCCTAGGGCGATGTCGCTGACCACTCCGCGAATTGTGAGTGACCAGCGGTAGGACCGGGGGTCGCATCCGGCAGCCCTACCGCCGGTCACTCTGGTGTCCCTGATCGAGGGGGCAGCTCGACCGTGGGACAGGCCCCGTACCTGCCGGGCGCGGTGGCAGGCCGGGAAGACGAGTGATCGTGGTGCGGGGTCGCGACATCACGCGCGAAGGCGTGCGGAGAAGGAGAACGCGTCAGAAGGCCGACGAAGTCTGGTTGTGGGCAGACTTCTCCCGAGGAAACCGGTGGTTCAGTCGGGCGAGACGCTCGGCAGGCCCGGCATGTCGCCGGGGACAACGATCGGGTGACTGGCCACTGTGGTCAGTAGGGCCGGCAGGCCGTCGCTCGCACTCGCGGTGACCGCGTACACGGCGTGCTTGTTGCCGCCGTTCGGTCCGTGTCCGGTGGAGATGGTGGGCGCGGGCGCGAGTGGTTGTTGCGGCGCGGGCTGCGGGCTTTTCGGCAGTGGCAGCGGCCCCGAGCCGGGTCTGAGTTGCTCGACGGGTCGCGTTGCCTTGGTGGGCGCGGGAATTGCCGCGCTGTGGTGCTTCTGGGTGACGACCGGTGCGAGAACCGGAGCCGGGGAAGGCTGTGCTGGCAACGAGATTGCCGGGGCCGGGGTTGTGGTGGTGGTGATCGTCGTCGGGTCGGCCGCGGGAGTGTTCGTTGCGGGCTTTGACACCAGGGGTGCGACGACCGGGGTCACCGTTCGCGAGACGGTGGCGACAGCGGGCGTTACTACCGTTGTGCCAACGGTGTTCACGACCGAGTTCACCGTTGAACCGACGGTGCCGAGGGTGGAGTTCAGGGTGGTGTTCACCGTGCCGAGCAGCGAGTTGACCGTGCTGCCCAGGGAGTTGACCGTGCTGCCGAGCAAGCCACCGAGTAGGCCGCCGCCGCCGCTGTCGGCACTGTCGGCACTGTCGGCACTGTCGGTCGAGTCCGATGGCTACGAGATGGCGGCGGGTGTCTGGGGCAGTTCGGAGGCGGAAGCGGCAGAGGCTGCCACACCGCACAACAGCCAACCGGCAACGACAAAACCGGCAGTCAGTGCCAGGCGAACACCGATGCGGAACAGACGGCGGCGCACGGAATCGGTGCCAGGCACCGCATCCGCGTCAACCACTGCCATATTTCACGCACCAACCCTTTGCCCGGCCTTCCCGTTCACGACATGTTTAGCACTGCCGCGCCGATTCGCACCGGGAAGAAACGTGATCCACCCGGAAGGACGGTATTTGACGGCAAAACTGTTATCCGCGCAGGTCCGAATGGAGCAGCCGATCACCGCCCATTCGAACCTGGCCCGGATTGCCTCACCTCAACGGGTGATTCACCCCTTGGAGCATTTGCGAAACTGGATCGTTCCGGACGCTGGCCTCGTGGTGATCTCCTTGAGGTGTAACAGGAACCCTGGATACATCAATAGCTCATTGGTGCGACGAGTGGATCTTGGTGGGCGTGGCCGTCGTCGGAGGGTCGTTCGAGTAACCGAGCGACTACAGGAGCAACGTCGTGTTCGACACCCCAACCGCTGAGCTGCTTCGCCTTGCCGAGCAACGTGATCAGGCCGCCTGGGCCGAGTTGGTTCGCCGCTTCGCCGCCCTGGTCTGGAGCGTGGCCAGGGAGCACGGGCTTGCCCCCGCCGATGCCGCCGACGTTTGTCAGGCAGTGTGGCTAACACTTGCTCAGAACCTCAACCGCCTGCGAGAACCCGACCGGTTGGCCGCTTGGTTGGCCACCACGGCCCGGCGGGAATCGGCTCGGGTGCTGGCCTGCCGACGGCGCGAGACGCCGTTGGTCGACGTGGGCGGGGTGTGCGCGGGGCCGGAGGAGGTGGTCCTCGCGGCCGTAGGTCACCGGGAGCTGTGGCAGGCGCTGGCCGGGATGCCGGACCAGTGCCGGCAGCTGTTGCGGCTGTTCGCGCACGCGCCGGAGTTGACCTACGCGCAGACCGCGCGGGCGCTGGGCATCGGGGTCGGCAGTGTCGGCAAGACGCGCGGACGCTGCCTGAGCGTGCTGCGGCGCCGGTTGGAGGTCGCGCGATGATCGGGTTCTCAGCCGAGGAGCGGGAGCTGTTGAGCAGGATCGCCGGGGTGTTCGATGCGGTTGATCCGGTGCCGGAGGCGGTGCGCAGGGCCGCTGAGGACGCTGCGTTGGTGTTGCGGCCTACGCGGACCTGGCGGCGGCTGGAACTGGTGCGGGACAACATGATGGGCGTGCGGGAGCGCCGGTTGGGGTTCGGGCCGGGCGGGTTGGACGTCCGGGTCCGCAGGGTTGGGGTGGGGGTGGTGGCGGTGCGTGGGTTGGTCGAACAGGCGGCGACGGTGTGGGTGCGGTGGCCGGGTGGGGCCGGGCGGTCGGTGGTGGATGCGGGGGGTCGGTTTGCGCTGGCCGAGGTGCCGGCCGGGCCGTTGTGCCTTGCGGTTACTGGGCTTGCGGCTACGGGGAAGGGGGTCCGTATGGGGCTCACGCCGTGGTTCGTCTGCTGATCCTCTGTCTGTTATGGACGGAGTTTGTGTAGGCGGCGTAGGGCTTCGTCGAGGACTTCGTCGCGTTTGCAGAAGGCGAAACGGACCAGGTGTCGCCAGTCTTCGGGGTGGTCGGTGAAGACCTGCACGGGGACCGCTGCCACGCCGATCTTCTCGGGGAGAGCGAAGCAGAGTTCCGCGCCGTCTTCGAAACCGAGCGGGCGGACGTCGGCGCAGACGAAGTAGGTGCCGAGGCTGGGTAGGACGTCGAAGCCTGCCTCGGCGAGGCCTTCGATGAGGCGGTTGCGTTTGGTCTGCAGGCCGGTGCGGAGTTGTTCCACCCAGGGCAGTTCGGTGTTGAGCGCGTGTGCGATCGCGGGCTGGAAGGGGGCGCCGCCGACGAAGGTGAGGAACTGCTTGGCGGCGCGCACGGCCGCGACGAGTTCGGGTGTGGCGCAGACCCAGCCGATCTTCCAGCCGGTGCAGTTGAACGTCTTGCCGGCGCTGGAGATGCTCACCGTGCGCTCGGCCATGCCGGGCAACGTCGCGAGGGGGACGTGTTCGGTGTCGTCGTAGGTGAGGTGTTCGTAGACCTCGTCGGTGATGGCGATGAGGTCGTGTTCGACGCAGAGCCGCGCGACTTCGGCCAGTTCGGCGCGGGTGAGGACGGTGCCGGTCGGGTTGTGCGGGGAGTTGAGCAGGATCACGCGAGTGGCGGGGGTGATCGCGGCGGCGATGCCGGGCAGGTCGAGGCCGAAGCGGCGGTGCTCGTCGAGGCGCAGGCCCACGACCTTGCGGGTGGCTCCGGCCAGCGCGACGGCGGCGGCGTAGGAGTCGTAGTAGGGCTCGATGACGATGACCTCGTCACCGTGCTCGACAAGGGCAAGCAAAGCCGCGGCGATCGCCTCGGTGGCGCCGACGGTGACCAGGACCTCGGTGTCCGGGTCGTAGCGCAGGCCGTAACGGGTGCGGTGTTCGGCGATGGCCCTGCGCAGTTCGGGACGGCCGGGGCCGGGCGGGTACTGGTTGACGCCCTCGGCGATGGCGGCCCGCGCGGCGTCCAGCATGCCGGCCGGACCGTCGGTGTCCGGGAAGCCCTGGCCGAGGTTGACCGCGCCGGTGCGGGTGGCAAGAGCGGTCATCTCGGCGAAGATCGTCGAGGTGAAGGGCCGGAGGCGGGGGACGAGTACCGGTTCACGCACGGGCTCGACCTTGCCATACGGCGGCCGGAGAATCGTTCAGGAGGTAAAAAGGTGTAGTGGAGAACCTTACGGCGGCGCAGCTGGTCAAACGGCGCGAACTGCGCAGAATGAAGCTGGTCGCCGGCAGTCTGCTGGTGGCCGCCGCCGTCATCTACATCCTGACCACGGTGTTCGGTGGTCAGGGCTGGCTGGGTTATGTGCGGGCGGCGGCCGAGGCCAGCATGGTCGGTGCGCTGGCCGACTGGTTCGCGGTGACCGCGCTGTTCCGCAGGCCGCTGGGTCTGCCGATCCCGCACACCGCGATCATTCCGACCCGCAAGGACACCATCGGCAGCAGTCTCGGCGACTTCGTCGGCACGAACTTCCTGGCCGAGGACGTGGTCAGGGACAAGCTGGAGCGGGTCGGCATCGCGAGCAGGATCGGCACCTGGGTGGCCAAGCAGGAGAACGCCGAGCGGGTCACCTCCGAGCTGGCGACGGTGGTGCGCGGCGCGGTGACGGTGCTGCGCGACGAGGACGTGCAGGCCGTGATGGAGCAGGCCGTGGTCGGGCGGCTGGTCGCCCAGCCGTGGGGTCCGCCGATCGGGCAGCTGTTGGCTCGGGTGTTCACCGACGGCGCCCACCACAAGCTGGTCGACCTGCTGTGCGACCGCGCCTACGACTGGGTCAGGGACAACAACGACACCGTGCAGCGGGTGGTGTCGAACCGGGCGCCGAGTTGGTCGCCGAGGTTCGTGGACGGCTTGCTGGCGGACAAGGTCTACGCCGAGGTCCTGAATTTCGCGTGGGCGGTGAAGACCGATCCGGAGCACCCGATGCGCGAGGCGCTCGACACGTTCCTGGTGGAGTTCTCCAAGGATCTGCAGTCCGATCCGGAGACGATGGAGCGGGCCGAGGTGTTCAAGCACCAGGTGTTGGCGCACCCGGAGGTGCGCAACCTGATCGGGTCGGCCTGGGGCACGGCCAAGCGGATGCTGTTGGACGCGGCCGAGGATCCGTCGAGCGAGCTGCGCAAGCGGGTCACCAACGGCCTGATCAGCCTGGGCAAGCGGCTGGTCGAGGACGACACGCTGCGGGAGAAGGTGGACTCGTGGGTGCAGGGCGCGGCCGGTTATGTGGTGTCCAACTATCGCGACGAGATCACCACGTTGATCACGGACACGGTGGCTCGCTGGGACGCACAGGAAACCTCGCGGAAGATCGAGCTTCAGGTTGGCCGCGATCTGCAGTTCATTCGGATCAACGGCACGGTGATCGGTGCGCTGGCCGGTCTGGTCATCTACGGGATCACACAGCTGTTCTGAGGGGTTGGGGAAGAAGGCGCCGGGGGCGCGGGTTGGGCTTTGTGTGACGTCTTCTTCGCCAGTGCCCTTGTCCGTGCTCGATCTTGCTCCGGTGGTGAGCGGGTCGACCAGTTCGATTGCCCTGCACAACACGCTTGAGCTGGCCAAACACGTGGAGCGGCTGGGTTACACGCGGTTCTGGCTTGCCGAGCACCACAACATGCCGGGGATCGCGAGTTCCGCGCCTGCTGTGCTGGTGGGGGCGGTGGCCGCGGTCACGTCGACGTTGCGGGTCGGGTCCGGCGGGGTGATGCTGCCCAACCATCCGCCGCTGGTGGTAGCCGAGCAGTTCGGCATGTTGGAGGGGCTCTATCCGGGCCGGATCGATCTGGGGCTCGGTCGCGCGCCGGGGACGGATCCGAGGACCGCGGCGGCGCTGCGGCGGTCGACCGCACCGTTGTCCGCTGACGACTTTCCGCAGCAGTTGGGTGAGCTGCTCGGGTATTTCGGCGAGGATCCTGACGCGCCGAAGGACGGGCAGTTGCATGCGGTGCCCGCGGCGGGGAATCAGCCGCCGGTGTGGCTGTTGGGATCGAGCCTGTACAGCGCGCAGCTGGCCGGACTGTTGGGCTTGCCTTTCGCGTTCGCGCATCACTTCAGCTCGGAGAACACGCTGCCGGCGGCGCATGCCTACCGGTCGAACTTCCGGCCTTCGGAGGGTCTGAAGGAGCCGTATCTGCTGATCGCGGCCGGGGTGTGGGCGGCGGAGGACGACGAGCGGGCCGCGTATCTTGCCGCGCCGAGCGCGTTGTCGTTCCTGCGGCTGCGGCAGGGTCGGCCGGGGCGGTTGCCGTCGCCGGAGGAGGCGGCCGAGTACCCGTACAGCGAGATGGAGCGGTTGATCATGGCCGACCGGGTGGGCCAGCAGATCGTCGGTGGGCCGGACACGGTGCGCAAGGGGATCGAGGAACTGGTGACGGCGACCGGGGCCAACGAGCTGATGATCACCACCGGGATGCACGCGCTTGCCGACCGGTTGCGCTCGTATGAGCTGGTGGCGGGGCTGTGGTCGCCGGCCGCGTCGGCTTCCGCTTCCGACACGACCGGCGACACCTCAGGTCATTCGCGCACGTAGGCGACGGAGAAGTTCCCGCCGGACAGGGCGCCGGTGTGGTCCTCGTACTGGCCCGAGCTGCCGCTGGCGTCGAACGCGGTCGGGCTGAACGAGGAGAGCGACTTGCCGTTGATGGTCGAACCGGTGAAGTTCACCGAGCCGAAGTTCGGGTACGCAGCGGGCGGCGACTCCAAGATGACTTCGGCCGAGGCGTTGGCTCCCCGGTAGGACTTCTTGGTGGTCTTGGTCCAGTTCTTGGTCTTGTCGGCCAAGGTCAGCGTGTAGGACGTGCCGCTGCGGGTGACCGTCGCGGTGATGACGTCGCCGGCGCTGACCGGGTTGGAGTAGTAGACCGGGTTGGCCGGGTACATCTCGTACCAGGCCGAGTCGACAGGGGAACCGGACGAGCAGTCGGTCTGCACGCCGGTCTGCTCGACCGAGCTGCTGCCGTAGCCGTCGATGCCGACCCAGGGCGCGTACAGGTCGTTGCTGGAGTTGCAGCTGGTCTTGGGTTCGGTCCAGGTGGCGGCGACCGAGGTGAACCCGGAGCCGGTGGCCACGTAGCCGGACCAGTTGTAGCCGTTCTGGTTGAACCCGTGAACGGTGTGGACGGCGATGTCGGTCCCGTTGTGGTTCATCGGGGCGAAGTGGTGAGCCGGCCCGGCCGCGCTGGTCGCCGAGGGGGCGGCGAGACCGATGACGGCTGCGGCGGCAGCGAGTAACGCCGAGGCAAGAGCGGTGGTTCGCACGAACTCGACCTCCTTGACGCGCGGTGATGAGCCGCGCACTGCGTGCAGGGCCCTTACTTTCACCTGAGCGAGCCCGGAGCGGGCACCACCGATCGTCGTTAACACTTGACGTGCGAAATAGCGGAAACATGCCGGTAACCCGCACCAGGGGCAGTGGGTGCGGGCTACCAGGCTGATGTCGGGTTACTCCTGTTGGTAGGCGATCGAGAAGCTACCGCCGGACAGTGCCGAGGTGTGGTCCTCGAAACCGCTGCTGTTGCTGGCGTCAAGCGCGGTCGGGTTGAACTGGCCCGCGTCCGAACCGTTGATCGTGAAACCGCTGAAGTTCACCGAGCCGAAGTTCGGGTAGGCGGCGGTCGGCGACTCGATGATCGCCTCGGCCGAGGCGTTCGCGCCCTGGTAGGAAGCGGGGGTCGTCTCGGTCCAGCCCTGGGTGGTGTCCGAGAGGACCAGCGTGTAGTTGCCGTTGCCGTCGGTGGTGACGGAGGAGTTGATCTGGTCGCCTGGGCTGACCGGGTCGTTGTAGTAGACCGGGCTGGCCGGGTACATCTCGTACCAGGCCGAGTCGACAGGGGAACCGGACGAGCAGTCGGTCTGCACGCCGGTCTGCTCGACCGAGTTGCTGCCGTAGCCGTCGATGCCCACCCACGGGGCCATCAGGTCGTTGCTGGAGTTGCAGCTGACCTGCGGTTCGGTCCAGCTCACCGAGGCGGAGCTGAAGCCGGAACCGGTGGCGACGAAACCGGACCAGTTGCCGCCGTCCTGATTGAACCCACCGTGGTGCAGGCCGCCGATGTAGGCGTGGTGGCCATTGCTGTGCTGCGGGACGTAGGTGTGGTGCGCGGAAGGCGTCGCGACCTGGGCATTCGCCGGCATGGCTAAGCCGACCAGCAGGGCAGCGCCACCGACCAGCGCGCAGGCGAGAGCAGCGGTACGCACGAAAGTACCTCCTTGGGATGCGGCCGAAGCCGCGTGGCAGGGACCTTCACCGTGCCGTGCGGGAGGTTTGCGGCAACACCCTCCTGGGTAGTTAACAATTGACGTCGCGACGCCCCACGGTCAACAGTCTGTCCTTTACGGACTGATACACCGAAGACACAAAGGACTAACGTCGAGAAGATGGCAGTACACAAAGAAACCACCGAAGAGAGCACATCCGCCGTCCCGGAACCGGACCTACGAACGGTGCGCAGAGCCGTTGCCGCGTCGGCGATGGGCAACTGCATCGAATGGTTCGACTTCGGTGTGTACAGCGCGGGAGCCATCACCGCCACCATCGGTCGGCTGTTCTTCCCGACGCATACGGCGAGCAGCGCGGTGCTGTCCTCGTTCGCGGTGCTGGCGGTCGCGTTCGTGGTCCGGCCCTTCGGCGGGTTCTTCTTCGGCCCGCTCGGTGACCGGATCGGCCGGCAGAAGGTGCTGGCCACCACGATCATCCTGATGTCCGGGTCCACCTTCGTCATCGGCGTGCTGCCCACCTACGCGACCATCGGCGTCGCGGCCCCGATCCTGTTGATCCTGGGCCGGATGGTGCAGGGCTTCTCCACCGGCGGTGAGTACGGCGGCGCCGCGACGACGATCGCCGAGTACGCGCCTGCCAAGCGACGGGGCTTCTTCGGCAGTTGGCTGGAGTTCGGCACGCTGACCGGGTTCGTCATCGGATCCGGACTGGTGCTGATCATGAACGTGTCGCTGTCCTCGTCGGCCATGGACGGGTGGGGTTGGCGCATCCCGTTCCTGGTCGCGCTGCCGCTCGGCCTCGTCGGCCTCTACCTGCGGACTCGGCTTGAGGACACCCCCGCCTTCCGCGACATGGCCAAGTCGGGCACGTCCTCCCGCACGCCGCTGCGCGAGGCCATCGTCGGCAACTGGCGGATGATCCTGAACCTGATCGGCATCGTGCTGCTGCTCAACGTCGCGGACTACACGCTGCTGACCTTCATGCCCTCCTACCTGACCACGTATCTCAAGGTCGGTGACACCCAGTCGCAGATCATCACCATCTCGGTCGAGGTGGCCATGATGATCGTGATCACCTTCATCGGCAGGCTTTCCGACAGGATCGGGCGAAAACCGATCCTGCTGACCGCGGCCATCGGCTTCGCCGTGCTGAGCTACCCGGCGGTGAAACTGATGGCCACCGGGTCGACCGTGGGCATCGCGGTCGGGTTCGCCCTGCTCGGCCTGCTGTTGGTGTTGATCCTCGCGGTGATCGGGTCGACCTTCCCGGCGATGTTCCCGACCAAGGTCCGCTACGGATCGTTCGCGATCGGCTACAACCTGTCCACGTCGGCGTTCGGTGGCACGGCGCCGTTCGTGATCGCCGCGTTGATCGGGGCGACCGGCAACAACCTGATCCCCGCGTATTACCTGATCGTGGCGGCGCTGATCGGGATCGTGCCGATCCTGCTCATTCCGGAGACGGCCGGGATCTCGCTGCGCGGCATGTCGCCGTCGGCGACGCCGGGTCGCTTGCGGCAGCGGGCTGAGCTTGCCAGCTAGCTGCCGAGTCGGTTTCCGTCAGTGCCCGGCCGCAGTCTCGCCCTGGTGCTCGTGGCGCTGCTGACGGCCGGGCTGCTCCGAGTAGTGGGGACTCAGCAGTGGTTCCGCACCGAGATGCTCTGGATCAGGTTGAACCAGCTCGCGGGGAAATTGCCGGAAGCCAGCCACCGGTACTGCAGGTTGTGATCGCCAAGGCTCTGCACGAATTCGGTCGGGTCCGGAGTGGTCGGCGTGTTGTTGTTCACCAGGCCGATTTGGGAGTTGTTGCCGTCGAAAGTCGTGACGTACATCAGCCAGGCGTCATTGTCGTCGCTGCTGGTGACCGTGCCGTCGAACGAGAACGTACCGTCCGAGTACAGAGTCCACGTCGCGCCGCCGAACAGGGTGCAGTCACCCGCGTGTGTGTCGCCGTTGGAGGTGAACGACTTCCAGGCGAGTGCGGGAGCCGAGCTGGATGCCGGGTGAACCACACCGGAGGCCATGGTGACCTGCTGGTGGTGGGCCTGACCGGACGGGGAGGCCGACGCCGGACTGGTGAGCGCCAGGCTCGCGGCAATGACGGCCAACGCCGCGACGGCGACGGATTTCATTAGAGGGAGGCCCTTTCGGCGCATCAGGTTGCCTTTCGTGATGAGGATGAATAAGCGCAACCCTGACATGCCGCGAAGTTCTCGAACCACCGGCGATAGCGCATGGAATCCCGCCTGTAAGGGAGTCCGAATGGTGCCTCTTTGGGCAGGGCACCAGCAAAGCCGACCGCTACGCGATGATCATGCCGTCCAGCGTGTAGCTGGTGCGGTAGGCGGCGACGACCCGGCGAACTCCGACCGGCGGGGCGAGCCGGGTCGGCTCGAAGGTGTGGACCGGGAACACCACCTTGGGCGCGACCCGCTCGACCATGGCGTGCACCTGGTCCGGCAGGGCATGGCCCCAGCAGCCGATCTTGTGCAGCTCGACGCCGAAGTGGGCCAGCCAGTCGGCGAAAACACCCCAGCGCGGGTCGAACTCCCCCAGCGGCTCGCCGTTGGCGTGGATGAACGGGTCGCCGGGGCGCAGCGGCAGGTCCAGCAGGGAGGGCAGGTCCTCGCTGTCCGGGACGACGATGTACGCGCCGGGCTTGGCCTGCACCGCGGCCAGGTCGAGTTCGTCGGACCAGCCGACCGCGTCGACGCCGAGATCGCGCAGCATGCCTGCGGCACCGGACTGCCAGACAATGGTCCGGCCGAGGTTGGCTGCCGCCTCGATCATGTCGGCGACCCGCTCGACGTCGCGGGCGTAGGTGGACAGCAGGACAAGGCCGGGAGCGGCGGCCACGATGTCCACGAAGTCGGCCAGCACGTCGTCCTCGGTGCGCGGCGGGCCGTCCTGCGGGGTGAAGGAGAGCGTGGTGCCCTCGGTGATCAGCACGTCCACCCCGCGCACGGCCTCGACGAAGGAGTTGCTCAGCTCGGGGTGATGGCCGTGGAAGCGGATGTCGCCGGTGTAGGCGATGCTGCCCGCCGGAGTGTGCACCAGGTAGCCGCAGGCGCCGGGCACGTCGTGGTCGACCGGGATGCAACGCACGGTCATGCTCCCGACCTCGACGGCCTGGCCCGAGCCGAGCCTGTGCCAGGCCGGGTCGCCGCCAGGCAGGCCGGAACCGTTGGCGGTCAACGCCTCAAGCATGTCCACCGCGTCGGTGTGCGCGTGCACGGAGATTTCTGGCCGCACCCAGCCGGCAAGGCCGACGTGGTCGATGTGCGGATGCGACACGAAGATGTGCGTGTTCGCCGCGTCGCCGAGGGGTTCGCCGAGCGGGTCGCCGTCGTCGAGGAAGGCCGGGTCGTAGACGCCGGGCAGGGCGGGGGCGGCGCCGACGCGCAGCCGGTCGGCGAGTTCGCGGTCCGGCCTGACCCGCACGGGCACCCGGAACAGGTTCGCCCCGCTGGGAATGTCAAGGCCGATGTCGAGCAGGACTCGGTGGCCGCCATCGGTGATCATGATCTTGCTCGAACCGATGACGCCGAGACCACCCCAGAACTCGAAACTCGCCAACGCAGGTATACCTCACTTGTCGGATGGTGATGTGGGACCGCTCAGGAGCGGTGAAACGCGTCCGGGTCGTCGGCCCAGGCCGCGATGGCGGGCAGGATGCCCTCGACGGTCGGCGCGATCGCGTCGGCAGGGCCCTCCGCCCGGCCGAACCGGTCGACGTAGCCGGTGCACGCACCGAACTCGCGCGCGGGCGCGATGTCGTTGGGCCAGTGATCGCCCACGCTGAAGATCCGCCACGGCTGCTCGCGGACGCCGACCTCCTCGGCGATCGCGGCCAGAATGCGTGGCAGGCCAACGGGTTTGGCCGCGCTGTCGATGATCTCGTCGAACGCCTCCCCGGCGCCGATTCGGGTCAACAACGCGGCAAGACCGAGTTGGGGGCTGTTCGTGGCCAGCACGATGCGCGTGCTGGGCCGGAGAGCCGCCAGCGTGTCGAGGAGACCCCCAGGCACCTCGACACCCAACTCCGGACCGGCCAGCGCCGCCCTGCTGTTCAGGAACGCCGCGTCCAGCTCGGTCCTGCCGACGTCGAACCGCAGGGTGGCCAGCCGTTGCACGGCCTCCCACCCGTCGGTCGCGGCGAGCAACTCGGGTTCGGTGTGCTCGCCGACGCCATTGGCCAGGTATTCTTCCACAATGGATAGAAACTTCTTTTCATCTACTTCGGACAGTGTGGCGGCCACCCCGTCCGCGTAGGCGCGGACCGGGCCGTCGCCCCGGTAGAGCGTCCCGTCCAGGTCGACCAGCAGGGCCTGATGTCTGTGTTCAGCCACGGACACCGCCGGCCGCCGAGAACGCTCCGGTGATGAAATACCGTTGCAGGACAAGGAAGATCACCAGCACCGGAATGGTGGTGAAGGTGACCGCCGCGCACAGGCCGGTGTAGTCGTTGCCGCTCGCGCTGCCGTAGAGGAAGTTGTACAGCCCGACCTCGACCGGGCGCACGCTGTCGTTCGTCGGGTCCATGACCGAGGGCCACAGGAACGAGTTCCACGAGGCCATGAACGTGTTCAGCGCGACGATGATCAGCGCGGGACGAACGAGCGGCGCGCCGACCGAGAACAGGATGCGGAACCGGCCGGCGCCGTCGAGTTCGGCCGCCTCGAACAGTTCCGGCGGCAGGTTCAGGAAGAACTGGCGGACCAGGAAGATGCCGAACACGCTCGCGCCCCATGGCACAATCTGGATCCAGTAGGTGTCGACCCAGTTGATGTCCGATGCGATCTGGTAGTCCGGGATCAACAGCACGACCTGCGGGATCATCAGCACCGAGAGAACCAGCGCGAACAGCGCGCCCCGGCCCCTGAACTTCATCACGCCGAAGGCGAACCCGGCCATCAGCGAGGTGACCAGGGCCAGCACCAGCGTGCAGCAGGCCACCAGCACGGTGTTGAGCAGGTACCGCGCCCACGGCGCCGCCGCCCAGGCCCGCACATAGTTGGCGAAGTACAGGTGCGGGATCAGCGGCGGGGGCGAGTTGAACATGTCGCCGGTGGAGTTCAGCGACGTCACGACCACCCAGTAGAACGGGAAGACGAACACGATCCCGACCAGAACCGCGACGACGGTCCTGGTCAGCCTGCCGGCCCTGCGGCGCGCCGGCACGCGCCGCAGGGCCGTTGGTGCGGGTAGAACCTGGGTCACTGGGCGGCCTTCACGTCGTTCTTGGCGTTGGTCTGCGCCTTGTCGAGGGCGGTCTTCGGGTCGACGTTGTTCTGGAGCACGTCGGCGAGGGCGATGGCCAGTTCGGACTGGGTCTTGTCGCCCCACGGCGCCGGCACGCTGCCGGTGGACTCCTGCAACGCGTTCGCGGCCGTGATCATCCACGGGTTCTGCGCGGTGAAGCTGGTCATCTGGGCCAGCGCCTGCGCCGTCACCGGCACGTAGCCGGTCTGGGTCGACCAGTACGCCTGCGAGGACGCCGAACTGAGGAACTGCAGGTACTTCCAGGCCGCGGCCTTCTGCTCGGCGCCGGCCTGGGAGAAGATCACCAGGTTGCCGCCGTTCATCTGGTTGGCCTTGCCGGCCGGGCCTGCCGGCAGGTCGGTGGTGGCCAGCGGGAACCGGTTGCCGACGGCCTGCTTCTCGTAGCTGTAGCCGGCGATCGAGGAGATGTCGTAGAGCCCCTTGCCGGCGCCGAGCGCGGTCTCACCCGGGTAGCCCTTGCCGGTAGCGAGTGCGCCCGACTTCTTGAGGTCGACCAGGTACTGCATGGCCTTGACCGCGGCCGCGCTGTTGAACTGCGGCTGGCCGTCCTTGTCGAACACCGGGGTGCCGAACGCCTGGGCCAGGATCTCGTACCAGATCGCACCCGAGGTCAGGCTGCCCGCGCCGCCCGGGTCGATGCTGATGGCGGTGACGCCGTTCTTGGACACCGACTTGGCGTCCGTCGCGAACTGATCCCAGGTGCTCGGCACCGAAAGGCCGGCGCCGGAGAGCATCGTCGGGTTGTAGAAGTTCACGTAGACGCTCTTGCTGAACGGCCACATCCAGGTGTTGCCGTCGCAGAGTTTGAGGTCGTTCCGCACGCCTTGGTACAGCGCGGAGGCCGAGTTGCCGACGTAGCCGCCGAGCGGGTCGATCACACCGCTGTTGGCGAACTCGGCGACGGTGCTCTCGTAGGCCTGGCCGATGGTCGGTGCCTTCTTGGCCGCGACCGCGTTCTTCTCGTTCGTCTGCAGGGTGTTGTAGTCCGGGGAACCTTCCAGCGTCACCGTGATGTTCGGGTTCGCCGCGTGGAACTCGTCGGTCAGGTGTTGCAACGCCGGCTTCTGCGCGCCGCCGATCATGGTCTCCATGAACGTGATGGTCACCGGGCCGGTGACCTTCGCGGAGGTGCCGTTGGACGAGGAGTTGGTGCCGGAGAGGAAGCAGTTGGACGCGCTCGCCCCGGTCTGCGGCGACGACGAGCCGCCGCCCCCACACCCGGTGACGGCGAGGGCGGCGGCCACGACGGCGGCGGTCGAGGCGCCGAGCATCCGGCCGCGGCGACCGATCGGGAAGCTGGACATGAGATCCCCTCTTGGAAGGACAGAGCTGTGCAGGGTTTGTTGGCTGGATTGCTCGACGGTCAGATCGCGATCGCCGAGGGTCGGGAGGTCTTGCGCTGGATGAGGGTCAGGGCCGCGGTGACGATGAACAGCACCACCGCGATGGCCGCGCCGTAGCCGGTCCTGGTCGCGATCTGCTCGTAGAGCAGCACGCTGACCGTGGTC
>DASYBO010000636.1:0-9226 GCA_036500685.1 Pseudonocardiaceae bacterium
GATCACGGCCTGCTCGCGCTCGTCCAACGTGGCCAGTACCCGACGCAGGTCGTCCTGCAGCAGGCCGGAGATGACCGCGCTCTCCGCGTCGGCCGCCTCGCTGTCCTCGATGAAGTCACCGAGCGGGGCGTCCTCCTCGGCACCGACCGGCATGTCCAGGCTCACCGGGTCACGTGCGTGGTCGAGCAGGTCGGCGACCTTCTCCGCGGTCAGTCCGACCTCCTTGCCCAGTTCCTCGTGGGTGGCCTCGCGGCCGAGTTGCTGGTGCAGGTCGCGCTTGATCCTGGCCAGCTTGTTCACCTGTTCCACCAGGTGAAAGGGCAGCCGGATGGTGCGGCTCTGGTCGGCCATGCCCCTGGTGATGGCCTGCCGGATCCACCAGGTCGCGTAGGTCGAGAACTTGTAGCCCTTGGCGTAGTCGAACTTCTCCACCGCGCGGATCAGACCCAGGTTCCCCTCCTGGATGAGGTCCAGCAGCGGCATGCCGCGTCCGGTGTAACGCTTGGCCAGCGAAACGACCAGGCGCAGGTTCGCTTCCAGCAGGTGGTTCTTGGCCAGCGCGCCATCGCGAACCAGGGCGGCCAGTTCGCTGCGTCGCTTGGGGGACAGCTTGGTCCCGGTTTCCAGCATGTGTTGGGCGAACACGCCTGCTTCGATCCGCTTGGCGAGTTCGACCTCCTGCTCTGCGGTCAGCAGAGCGGTCTTACCGATTCCGTTGAGGTACACCCGAACCAGGTCGGCGGCTGGACCCTGTGCGTCAAGGTCCGCCTCCATGCTGATTTCCGGGGCTTCACGGTCGATCGTCGGGACGGTCATGATGCTCCCCTCCCCTGTCGCGGGCTGGCATTCACACTCACTCGCGCGGCTTTGCGCGTCGCGCCTTTACCGCTCGGCCGGCAAGTGATCCGGTTGCCTCGCGTTCAGGCTGTACACTGGGAAAACGGGTCTGCTCCCGATTTCGTTCCCGAGTTCCTAACCAGTTGACGTCACCGCCGTCACAACGGTTGCTCGATGAAGCCTGAGCTTTAGCTGAGAGCTGCAAGTTCCCGTGTGCAGGCGAGTTCCCGCTCACACTTCGACAAGCACTGTGAACGGACCGTCATTGACGCTTTCCACGGCCATGTCGGCGCCGAAGCGCCCGGTGGCCACTCGTGCGCCGCGGTCGCGAAGCTCGTCGATCACCGCGTGCACAAGAGGTTCGGCTATTTCTGGTCGGGCGGCCCGAGTCCACGATGGACGGCGGCCTTTTCTGGTGTCCCCGTACAAGGTGAACTGACTGACGATCAATATCGGAGCACCCGTGGTTGCAATCGATTGTTCGTCCGCCAGAATTCGCAACTCGTGCAACTTGCGCGCCATGGTGGTGGCAGTCACTGCCGAGTCCTCAGTTCCGACGCCGAGTAGCACCAGCAAACCTGGCTCGTCGATCTCGCCGACCACTGATCCGCCGACCGTCACGCTCGCCCTGCTAACCCGTGCCACGACCGCTCGCACCGTTTTTCCTCCTTCCTTGAACGCCGAGGCCAAGATCGTTGTTCCCGACCGCGTCGACAGCGTCGACATTGTCCGGGGCCGCCCTAGGCATCCGCTCGTGGCGGTGAGACGATGGCGGGACAGGAGCAAACAGGAGGTGACGCCGTGAAGGGTCCGACGGACGACACCCCGATCCTGATCACCGAGGCGCAGCCGTCCTACGACGATCAGCTGTCCAAGCGCAAGCGCAAGTACTTCATCATGATGGCCTGCCGGATCCCGTGCCTGATCCTTGCCGCGGTGTTCGTCGACACGCCCTGGTTGGCGTTGACGATGATCGGGATATCGGTGCCGTTGCCGTGGATCGCGGTACTCATCGCAAACGATCGCCCTGCGCGCCAGGCGTCCCGGTTCAACCCGTTCCGCCGGAGCAGCGCGGTCAAGGAGTTGGAGAACCGGGATCACCCGGTGATCGAGGGCTGACCCGACGCGGGGTGCGCGCCGAGCCTGCCGACCACCGTCGCGCCCGCGGCGGTTCCCGCGTGCAGCGCGTCCAGTTGGTTAGCTCCGTTCAGCCAACTCGCGAGCAGGGCCGCGTCGAAGGCGTCGCCTGCACCGGTCGAGTCGACGCAGTCGGCCGCGACCGCCGGCACCGTGTATCGACCGGTGCGATCCAACCAGTCCGCGCCGGCATCGCCGCTGGTCACCGCGACCGCGCCGACCACGTCGAGCAGCGAACGGGCCGATTCGGGATCGGTCGAACCGGTCAGCGCGGCCAGTTCCGCGCCGTTGGGCAGCAGTAGATCGATGCCGCGCACGGCATCCAGGAACGCGGCGCGGTCGGTGAGCAGCGCGGCGGACTGCGGGTCGACCGAGGTGCTCAGCCCGGCCGCGCGGGCCGCGCGCAGCATGGCCACGCCGGTCGCGGCCGACCGCTCGTCCAGCAGGACGTAGCCGGACAGGTGCAGGTGGCGCGCCTCGCCGAGCAGTTCCGGCGTGAGGTCCTCGGGCCGAAGGCGGGCCGACGCGCCCCGGTCGGGCAGCATGCTGCGCTGGCCGAGGCCGTCGACGAGGACCACGACGCAGCAGGTGTGCGCGTCCTGGTCGACGGCCAGCGCGCAGCGCACTCCGGCCCCGGTCAGCTCGGCCCGTACCTGGCGGCCGGTCGGATCGTCGCCGACCCGGCCGACGAGCACCGGCGCGGCGCCGACGTGGGCAAGCCAGGCCGCGGTGTTCGCGGCCGCGCCGCCGAGTTCGATCCGCACCGAGGCGCTGCGGTCGTCGCCGGGCGCGATCGGCGCGTCGTGCTTGGCCAGCACGTCGACCCCGGCGTCGCCGACGACGATGACGACCGGCCGATCGTCAGCCACGGGCGAGCTCGACCGCGACCTGAGCCGCGAGCGCGGTGTTGGACGCGACCAGTTCCTCGTTGGTGGTCAGACTGGCGCCCTCGCTGTTGGTGTGGAAGTGCTCAAGCAGGACCGGGGTGACGTCCTTGCCGGTCACGTTCTTGGTGGCCAACAGGTCGAGACCGTCGCGCAGGAGTCGGTCGTGCAGTTCGGCGCCCATCTCGAACTCGGCCGGCACCGGATTGGCCAGCACGACGCCTGCCCCGCCGGGGGAGGATTGCCGGTGCGCCGCGAACACCGCCGCCGCCTCGGCAGGGTTCTCCACCCGCCAGGGCACCGGGAAACCGGATTCGCGCAGGTAGAAGGCGGGAAACTGATCGGTCCGGTAGCCGAGGACCGGGATCGAGCGGGTCTCCAACAGCTCCAGGGTCGCGCCGATGTCCAGCACCGACTTGACGCCCGAGCAGACCACCAGGATCGAGGTGTCGGCCAGGACACCGAGGTCCGCGGAGACGTCCCAGGTCTCGTTGGCGCCCCGGTGCACGCCGCCGAGGCCGCCGGTGGCGAACACGCCGATCCCGGCCGAGTAGGCGAGTGCGGTGGTGGCCGCGACCGTGGTCGCGCCGCTGCGCTGCAGGGCCCTGGCCGGTGCGAGGTCGCGGCGGGACAGTTTCACCAGGCCGGCGGCGGGGTCGCAGACCCGTTCCAGTTCGGCCCTTGACAGGCCGATGACCGGGCGGCCGTCCAGCACCGCGATGGTCGCCGGGACCGCGCCGTGCTCGCGGACGATCCGCTCCAGCCGTTGGCCGACCTCCAGATTGCGGCCGGGCGGCAGGCCGTGCGCGAGCAGCGTGCTCTCCAGGGCGACGACGGCGCCGCCCTCGGTCAGGGCGTCGGCGACCTCGTCGGCGACTTTCGCGATACCGGTATCCACGACGAGCCATCTTGCCCGGTGGCATCATGAATGTCGTGACGACCCAGACCTTGCCGAAGACAGACACCCGGCCGGAGACCACGGACGAAACGGGCGAAGACACCCCGAAGATGTTCCACTACGTGAAGAAGGACCGGATCGCGGAAAGCGCGGTCATGGGCACGCACGTGGTGGCGCTCTGCGGCGAAGTCTTCCCGGTGACCCGCTCGCCCAAGCCCGGCTCCCCGGTGTGCCCGGACTGCAAGCGGATCTACGAGCGGCTCGCGCCCGGCGAGTGAGCCCCGGCGGTGTGCACGGCTGACGCCTATTCGGCGTCGGCCGGACCGCCCTTCTCCTTTTTGGCCTGTTCGGTGGCACGCACCATCTCCAGCCGACGCCACTTGCGCCGCGCCCGCCGCGTCGGCTTGGCCGGCCACATCTCCTGGACCGCGCTGTTGAAATACGCGCCGATCACGATGGCAAGGCCGATGAAGAAGGTGAGCAGCAGGAACGCGATCGGCGCGGCCAGCGCGCCGTAGGTGTAACCGGTCTTGCCGATCCACAGCAGGTAGATCCGGATCCCGATACTGGCCAGGATGAACACGACCATGGCCAGCATCGCGCCGGGCAGGCCGCGGAACCAGGGATAGCGACGCGGCAGCGCCACCTTGTAGAGGGTGGCCAGCGCGATGACCAGCAACACCGCGACCACCGGGTAGTAGAAGATGCTGCCGATGCTGGCGACCGTATGCTGCCACGCCTCCGGGAACACCTTGGGCAGAAAATTCGGGCCAAGCGCGAGCACCGGCAGGCCGATGACCGCCAGAATCAACCCGATCAGGTACAGCAGCAGCGCGAACAGCCGCTGCACGACCTCGTTGCGCACCCCGTACTGCTGATAGGCGACCGTGATCGCGTCCACGAACGAGGACATCGCCGACGAACCCGCCCACAACGACAGCAGAAAGCCGACCGAGGCGATCTCGCTGTGCGATTTGGTGAGGATGTCCGAGACGGTCGGCTCGATGATCGTTTCCACCACGTTGGTGCTGAACACCGTGCGGCAGAACCCGATGATCTTCTCCTGCACCGCGAGCACGATCTGCGGCCCGAACCAGTCGCCGAGGTAGCCGAGGCTGCCGAGCAGACCGAGCAGCAGCGGCGGCAGCGAGAGCGTCTGCCAGAACGCGGCCTCCGCGGCCTCGGAGAAGAGGTTGCCGTCCCACGCCTTGCGCGCCGTGCGCAGCACCAGCGGCCACAGGCCCTTGCGCTGCGGCCCTTCACGCGGCGGCGCGCCCTCGATCGGCGTTGTCGGCTGGTCGTTCATGACTAGCGCAAGCATGCTGCATCCGATTCCGTTCGCGTCGCCGACGCCCCGAATCGGTGATCGAGAGAATGTCGGACCCGCGTGCGAACCTGCTCCGGTGATGACCGTCGCGGAGTACGCCGAGGTCGAGGAACCGGTCGGCAGTTTCTACGAGCTGTGCCAAGGAGCGGTGGTGGCCTCGCCCTGGCCTTCGCCCGAGCATCAAATGGCCCGCGCCGAGCTGCGTGAACAGGTCCACTCATGCTTGCCGGCGGGCCTGCTGGCGATCCCCGGGGTCGACGTCGACCTGTGTCTGGTCAAGCCGCACGGGCCTGGCACGGTGCGGCGGCCGGACATCGTGGTCATCGACACGGCGGCTTACCGTCGGGTCGACAGTGAGTGGAAGTTGCTGCGGGCCGATGAGGTTCGGCTGGCCGTCGAGATCATGTCGGCCCGCACCCGGCATGCGGATCAGGTCGTCAAACGGGCCGAGTACGCCGAAGCCGGGATCGGGCACTACTGGCTGGTTGATCTCGACGCGCCGGTCTCGCTGCTGCCGATGCGCTTGGTCGATGATCTCGGTTACGTCGAAGACGGCGAGGTCACCGGGGACGGCGCGGTCGGCTGGCCGTTTCCGGTGCGGCTCAAGTTGGACGAGCTGGTGCGCTGAACCGTCGCTTGTCGGGCTCGGCAGGTAAACTCGCCATCGCCCTCACCGGGCTCCTGGCGCGCATCGCCTGCGCGGTATGGATCACATGCGTGAGGGCATTGTTGTGTCCGGCAGTCGTGTCCGGCGCGGGGAACGGAAGGAGCGCGAGCCGTCTTGGCCCAGTCCGACTCCATGGTCGAATCGACGGTCAGGGCTTATGCGCCGCCCCCGGCCCCGCCGCTGCGCCAGTGGCAGCGCCGTGCGCTGACCCGGTATCTCGCGGCCAAGCCCAAGGACTTCCTCGCGGTCGCGACGCCGGGCGCCGGCAAGACCACGTTCGGGCTGCGGATCGCGGCGGAGCTGCTCTCCGAGCGGACGGTCGAGAAGATCACCATCGTCACGCCGACCGAGCATCTCAAGCACCAGTGGGCGGCGGCGGCGCGCGCGGTCGGGATCCAGATCGACTCGGACTTCCGCAACACCTCGGGGGCGACCTCCGGGGACTATCACGGCGTCGCGGTCACCTATGCGCAGGTCGCGGCGCATCCGACGTTGCATCGGGTGCGGACCGAGAACCGCAAGACGCTGGTGATCCTGGACGAGGTGCACCACGGCGGTGACGCCAAGTCCTGGGGTGACTCGATCCGCGAGGCGTTCACGCCGGCGGCGCGGCGGCTGGCGCTGACCGGGACGCCGTTCCGCAGCGACGACTCGCCGATCCCGTTCGTCAACTACGAACCGGACCGCGCCGGGTTCCAGCGCAGCAAGCCGGACCACTCCTACGGCTATGCGGACGCGCTGCGCGACGGTGTGGTGCGGCCGGTGATCTTCCTGGCCTACTCGGGTGAGGCGAGCTGGCGGACCAGCGCGGGGGAGGAGTTCACCGCGCGCCTCGGCGAGCCGATGACCAGCGAGCAGACCGCGCGGGCCTGGCGCACCGCGCTGGACCCGATGGGTGAGTGGATTCCCTCGGTGCTCGGCGCCGCCGACACCCGGCTCACCCAGCTGCGCAATTCCGGGGTCGCGGACGCGGGTGGTCTGGTGATCGCCTCGGACATGGACACGGCGAAGGAGTACGCCAAGCAGCTCGCGGTGATCACCGGTGAGGAGCCGACGGTCGTGCTCTCCGACGACCCGAAGGCGTCCGGGCGGATCGGCGAGTTCGCGGCGACGCAGGCGCGGTGGCTGGTCGCGGTGCGGATGGTCTCCGAAGGTGTTGACGTGCCTCGGCTCGCGGTGGGCGTGTACGCGACGAGCGCGTCGACGCCGTTGTTCTTCGCGCAGGCGATCGGCCGGTTCGTGCGGGCCCGGCGGCCCGGTGAGACGGCGAGCGTGTTCCTGCCGAGCGTGCCGGTGCTGCTGGAGCTGGCCAGCCAGATGGAGGCCGACCGGGACCATGTCCTCGGCAAGCCTCATCGGGAGAAGGACGGCTGGGACGACGAGCTGCTTGCGGACGCGAACCGGACCAAGGACGAGCTGGGCGAGGACGAGGCCGCCTTCACCTCTCTTGGTGCTTCGGCCGAACTCGATCAGGTGATTTACGACGGTTCCTCCTTCGGCACCGCCGCGCTCGCGGGTACCGACGAGGAGCAGGACTACCTGGGGCTGCCCGGCCTGCTCGAACCTGATCAGGTGCGCGCGCTGTTGCAGCAGCGCCAGGAGCAGCAGCTGGCCGCGCCGGCCCGGCAGCAGAAGAAGGACGACGAGCCCCCGGTGCGGCCTGCCGCGCGGGCGCAGTCGGTGCAGGAGCGGCTCTCGGCGCTGCGCAGGGAGCTGAACACGCTGGTGGCGATGTATCACCACCGCACGACCAAGTCGCACGGCGCCATCCACGGCGAGCTGCGCAGGGCGTGTGGTGGCCCGCCGACCGCGATGGCAACGGTGGAGCAACTGGAAGAGCGGATCGCGACCCTGCGCAGCTGGTGAGCGAGCACGCTCCGGAGTTCGTTACACGCGTGGTGTGACGCGCGCCCTCGGTGACGGCATTCTCGCCGCTGGTAACTGTTTTCTTCTCGACCTGCCTGGGTGACTGGCCAGTGACATCGTCGTTGCCGGATTGTGTCATCGGAGGGTCACTGAATCGAGTAAGTAACCTTTGTGTCATCTCCCGATCTGGCATATGTTGTCGCCCACAACATAAGAATGTTGTGACCCACAACATTTCCGGTACGGGCTAGTCCCGACCGTTGGCAGTGACGAAGGGGACGCGGATGCGTAGTAAGACCCTCGCCCTGCTCGCTGTGAGCACCGGCCTTGCCTTGGCCGTCACGGCGTGCGGAGCCAATAGCTCTGGGGGCTCCGGCAGCAGTAGCACGACTGCGGCCTCGTCGGGCGGGAGCGGTGCGACGGTGGGCGTCATCCTGCCCGACACCACCACCTCCGCCCGGTACGTCGAGTTCGACGCGCCCATGCTGACCACCGCCCTCAAGGCGGCCGGTCTGAACCCGATCGTGGACAACGCCCAGGGCGACGACCAGCGCTTCGCGCAGCTCACCGACACCCTGATCAGCCAGGGCGCGAAGGTCCTGATCATCGACCCGCCGGACCCGAACGCGGGTGTCGCGGCCGAGCAGAAGGCCCAGGCCCAGGGCATCCCGGTCATCGACTATGACCGCATCAACCTCGGCGGCAGCGCCAAGTACTACGTCAGCTTCGACAACACCAAGGTCGGCGCCCTCCAGGCCCAGGCCCTGTCCGACGCGACCAAGGGCAAGACCGGCCAGCAGATCATCTCGATCGAGGGCTCGCCGACGGACAACAACGCGACCCAGGTCATCAACGGCCAGAACCAGATCGCCAGCGGCCTGTACTCCTCCGGCGCATGGGTGAAGAAGGGTTACCAGCAGATCAACGGCTGGGACAACCAGCTCGCCGGCACCACCTTCGAGCAGCTGCTGACCGCCAACGGCACCAAGGTCGACGGCGTGCTGGTGGCCAACGACGGCATGGCGGGCTCGGTCATCACCGTGCTGCAGAAGTACAACCTCGCCGGCCACGTCCCGGTGACCGGTCAGGACGCGAGTGCGGCCGGCCTGCAGGCCATCCTCACCGGCGACCAGTACTCTACCGTGTTCAAGCCGATCAAGCTGGAAGCACAGGCCACCGCCGAACTGGCCTCCGACCTGATCAAGGGTGACACCGCCGCCGCGTCGAAGCTGGCCAACCAGACCACCTACGACCCGACCGGCAAGCGCAACGTCGCCTCGGTCCTGCTCCAGCCGATCTCGATCACCAAGTCCAACGTCAAGGAAGTCGTCGACCAGGGTTACGTGACGGCGGCTGACATCTGCACCGGCGCTGCCGCTGCCGTGTGCACGCAGCTCGGCATCCACTGATCACGGCGCCGAGTCACTGACGGCCGTGGTGGGGCGTAGACAGACTGCGCCCCACCACGGCACCCCACTGTCCTGACCTTTTCCTGGCCTCGATGTCCCCCAGCCCCGCAAGGAGGTACGCCCGTGAACGAGCCGATTCTGGCGCTGCGTGGCGTGAACAAGAGTTTCGGCCCGGTTCACGTGCTGCACGACGTGGACTTC
>DASYBO010000637.1:0-11120 GCA_036500685.1 Pseudonocardiaceae bacterium
CGGTGCCCATGGCCACCTTCACCCCGGCCGCGATGGCCCGCCGCACCGACTCCGTGTGGATCTCCACCACGTCCCTGGCCTTGCGGATCACCGCGTCGGGCAGGTCGAGGCCGGCATCGGCGGCGCGCACCACGTTGAGAGGCGCCGCAAGCGTCGGGACCAGCCAGGTGCCTGCGGCCAGCATCATCTCGATGGCCTCATCGTCGAGATAGATGCCGTGCTCGATCGAGCGGATGCCAGCCCGGATCGCGTTCTTGATGCCCTCGGTGCCCTGCGCGTGCGCCATGACGTACGTCCCCTGCATGCCGGCCTCGGTGACCAGCACAGCCAACTCCTCCGGAGTGAACTGGGAGTGGCGCGGATCATCACGTGGGGAGAGCACGCCACCGGTCGTGCACACCTTGAGCTGGTCGGCACCGGCCCGCAGCAGCATCCGCGCGAGCTTGCGCAGCTCGTCCGGTCCGTCCGCGATCCCGTCCGGCCGACCGGGGTGCGGAACGCCCAGCGGTACGCAGTGGCCGGACGCGGTCCAGCCGTCGCCGTGCCCGCCGGTCTGGCTGATGATGTTGACCGAGATCCGCAGGCGCGGCCCGGGAATCAGGCCGTTCTCGACCGCCTGCTTGATGCCGAGATCGGCGCCGCCCGCGTCGCGCACGGTGGTGATGCCCAGCGCGAGCGTCTTGCGCAGGTTCGCCGCGGCCTCGTAGAACTGGTAGGAGAACGGGGTCTGCAAGCGGGCGCGCAGCCCGACGCTGCTGACCACGACGTGCACGTGCGTGTCGACAAGGCCAGGCAGCACCGTCTTCCCGGTGCAGTCCACCGCGACGTCGCCGTCGAGGTCGCTGCCCACCGCGATGATCCGGCCATCCTCGACCACCACATCGGCCCGCGTCGCCGCGTTGCCCGTCCCGTCGAAGACCTCGCCGCCGGTGAAGACCGTCCGGGCCACGCGACCACCCCTCACCGCTCGTCCGTGGCCCCGACCATACCTACGATCAACACCATGCCAGGACTTGAGCTGACCCCCGACCAGTTGCTGACCACGACCCGTACCGTGCGCAAACGGCTGGACCTGACGCGCCCGGTGTCGATGGAGCTGATCCGGGAATGCCTGGAGATCGCGTTGCAGGCGCCATCGGGCAGCAATCGGCAGACCTGGCACTGGCTGGTGGTGACCGACGCGGCGCAGCGCGCGGCCATCGGCGAGCTGTACCGGCGCGCCGTCGCGGACTACCTCGACTCACCTGGCGCGGCCGGCAAGCTGTTCGCGGAGGACCCGGACCGGGCCAAGGTGCAGAACCGGGTCGGCAACAGCGTCGCCTACCTCGGCGAACACATGGGAGACGTGCCGGTGCTGGTGATCCCGTGCCTGGTCGCGCGGGAGCTGCCGGCCGGCAACCAGGCCGGCATGTGGGGTTCGATCCTGCCCGCGACCTGGAACTACATGCTCGCGGCCAGGGCCCGTGGCCTCGGCACCGCGTGGACGACGCTCCACCTGACCTACGAGAAGGAGGCCGCCGACGTGCTCGGCCTTCCCGAACACGTCCGGCAGGCCGCGCTCATCCCGACCGCCCACACGATCGGCACAGACTTCAAGCCGGCCGCCCGCCAGCCCCTGGACACGGTGCTGCACGTCGACCGCTGGTGAGCGCTGGTCGTCACTGAGTGCTAGTCGTAACGCAGCATGAAGTTGGTCTCACCGTCGATGTCGGTCTGCTGGTCCGTCTCGGTCGGCTGGGTGGCGAAGGTGTCCTCCAGCCGGACGTGGTCGGGCAGGTGCTTGTACCGGTCGGCGCCGGTCGGCTCGTCCTCGGTCGGTTCCAGATCGTGCAAGTCGGTCATTGTTCATCACCTCTGGCCATCAGTGTGCCCGGATCCGGGCGATTGTCGAGGTGATCATTGCGCGGGTCAACTCCCGACTGGGTCCGAGTAGTCCTATTCTCGACTGCGTGTCAGACGAGCAGGACCCGTCGCGCTCGGCGACGTCCGGGGCCGAGGCGTTCATCGGCCGTGCCGGCCAGGCGATCGGCTGGCTGAGCCGGACCGGTTGGCGGGTCACCAGGGCGCTGCCCGGTGGCGAACTCGTCGAGGAGCAGGCTCGCCGGTGGGAGCAGGCCGCCGTCCGGGAGATCCGCAGGCGACTGGAACCGGCCGACACCACCCCCGGCTTCGCCTGGCGCCCCCTCGGGTCCAGCGCGCTCGACCCGAAGGTCGACCGGACCACCATCGGCGACCACGAACTGGTCACCCTGGTCCGCCCGATGAACGGACACGCGGAGCCGCTGCGTGCGGGCATGGCCGAACTTCTCAACCGCTCGGCCAACTCCGACGCGCGGGCCAGCCGGGAGTTCCTCTACACGACGATCCTGCGCCAACTGGTGCCGGACGAGGCCAGGATCCTCGCCGCCCTCGCCGACGGCGCGCCGCGCCCGGTGATCCACGTCGCGGTGCGCACCGCGATCGGCTCCACCGCGCACACCGTGCTGGCCAACGCGTCCACGGTCGGCAAGAACGCGGGCGTCGCCTCGCCCGAACTGGTGCCGACCTACGTGTCCCGGCTCTACCGGCTCGGCCTTGCCGACATCGGCGAGGAAGATCCCGGCCTCGGCGACCAGTACGACATCCTGCTCACCGACCCGACAGTGCGCGCTGCCGCGACCGAAGCGAAGCGCCCCCGGTTCCTGCGGCACACCGTGCGGATCTCCGCGCTGGGCAGGATGTTCTGGGCCGAATGCGACCCGACCATCGGCGGTCAGCGGCGGCCGATCTCACCCTGAGTGGCCCGCTGATGTCTCCGTTGGCTCGTACTCTGTGACAGAGTTCACCGACCAGTAGGTTCGCAGGCGGAGGGTGGGGTGTGATGAGCTCTCTGCTCGCCGACGTCGGCCGCCACTGGTACATCTACCTGTCCATCCCGGTGATGGCCGCGATCATCGGCTACGTCACCAAGCTGCTCGCCATCCGGATGATGTTCCGGCCGCTGAACTTCGTCGGCGTCAAGCCCATCGGCTGGCAGGGCATCGTGCCCAAACGCGCGGCGCGGATGGCCGCGATCGCCTGCGACACCATGACCGAGCAGCTGATCAAACCCTCCGACGTGCTGCGCAGGCTCGACCCGGAACTGATCGCCAAGGAGATCCAGGATCCGCTGCGCGAGGTCGCCACCGAACTCACCCAGGAGATCGCGGGCGAATTCCAACCAGGACTCTGGGAGTCCTTACCCGAACGGGTACGCAGACTGGTGATCCGCCGCGTCCAGGCCGAGACGCCCAAGCTGGTCACCGCCATGCTGCAAACCGTGCAGGACAACGTCGAGTCCGTGTTCGACCTGCGCGACATGGTGATCACCAACCTGGTCCGGGACAAAGAGCTGCTGAACCGGATGTTCACCGAGGCAGGCCATCGCGAGTTCCAGTTCATCGCCCGCGCAGGACTGCTGTTCGGCGCCGTCATCGGCGTGATCCAGATGGTCGCCTGGGCGCTGTTCAAGCAGCCGCTGATCATGCCGTTCTTCGGCGCCATCACCGGCTGGTTCACCGACTGGCTGGCCCTGCGGATGATCTTCCGGCCCCAGCAGCCCACCCGCTACCTCGGCATCTTCACCTGGCAGGGGATGTTCCTGCGGCGCCGCGACGAGGTCTCGCAGGCGTACGCGACGCTCATCGCAGAGGAGGTGATCACTCCGCACAAGGTGATCGAGGCGGTGCTGCGCGGCCCGCTCGCCGACCGCCTGTTCGCGATGATGCAGCGCGAGGTCGAACAGGTCATCGACCGCCAGACCGGCCTGGCCCGACCGTTCGTCGCGCTGGCCATCGGCAGCAGCCGCTACACCGAACTCAAGCACGCCATCGCCGACAAGGTGCTGGAGCGGATGCCGGAAACCCTGGACTACATCGCCGACTACGCCAAGGACGCGATGGACATCAGGAACCTGTTGATCAGCAAGATGCGCGAGCTGACCACCGAGGAGTTCGAGAACCTGCTGCGCCCCGCCTTCCAGCAGGACGAGTGGATCCTGATCACCACCGGCGCCGTGCTCGGCTTCGTCGTCGGCGAGCTGCAGTCGCTGATCCTGGAGCATTTCGCGCACTGAAAATCGGTTGTGCCCGGCTGCGATGCTGTCCCACATGGACGAACAGGACCTGCCCGAGCGCCAGTTCGGCTGGCAGGACATGTGGCTCTCGCCCGAGAACGATCCGCGCGAGCAGAACACGGTCCCCGGCGAACGAAAGCTGCTCGTCACCTACCTGCGCGACTACCGGTACACCCTGGAGATGAAGTGCGCGGGCCTCGACGCCGACGCGTTGGCGCGGCGCGCGGTGCCACCGTCCAACCTGTCCCTGCTCGGCCTGATCCGGCACCTGACCGAGGCCGAACGCGCCTGGTTCCGGCGCGCCATGGCCGGCCAGGACGCACCCTCGGTCTACCGCACTCCAGAATCACCGGGCGGCGATCACGACGACGCCGTCGCCGACCCGGCCGTGGTCGAACTGGCCTGGCGGAACTGGCGAGCCGAGGTCGCCTTCGCCGAGGAATTCGTGGCGGGTGCGCCCAGCCTGGACATCACCGGCACCACCAAGGACGGCCAGCCGATCGAACTGCGCGAAGTGCTCGTGCACATGATCGAGGAGTACGCCCGGCACTGCGGTCACGCCGACCTGCTCCGCGAACGCATCGACGGCCGCGTCGGCCAGTAATCGCCTCAGCGGGGGAAAGTCCTTGCCGCCTCAAGGAAAACGTCGTTCTCGAACGGTTCACCGATGGTGACCCGCGCGCCGTCACCGCCGTCGCCCGCGACGAACGCGCGCACGATCACCTTGTGGTCCATGCAGTGCTCGTTGAACGCCTGCGTCCGTTCGGCCAACGGCAGCCACACGAAGTTCGCCTGCGTCGGCGGCACCTGGTAGCCCATACCGAGCAGTTCCTCGCGGACGCGGTGCCGCTCGGCCACGATCGCCTTGCAGCGCTGCATCAACTCGTCCTCCGCGTCCAGCGACGCGATCGCCGCCGTCTGCGCCAGCGAGTTCACCGAAAACGGAACGAACACCTTGCGCAGCGCCTCGGTCACCGGTTCCGGCGCGATGCAGTAGCCGACCCGCAGGCCGGCGAGGCCGTAGGCCTTGGAGAACGTGCGCAGCACCGCGACGTTGCCGTGCCCGCGCGCCCAGGCGGCGGTGGTCACGGCGATCCCGTCCGGTACGTCCGCGTCGTCCACGAACTCCCGGTACGCCTCGTCGATCACGACCAGCACGTCCCTCGGCACCGCGTCGATGAACCGCAGCAGCGCGTCCCCGGTCAGCGCGGTTCCGGTCGGGTTGTTCGGCGTGCACACGAAAACCAGTCGTGTCTTGTCCGTGATCGCGTCGAGCATCGCGTCGAGGTCGAGCGCGTGTTCCTCGGTCAGCGGTATCGGCCGCGCCTGCGCGCCCACCACTCGCGTCATGATCGGATACGCCTCGAACGAACGCCACGGGAAGACCACCTCGTCCTGCGCGGTGCTGGTCACCTGGACCAGCTGCTGGCACAGGGCAACCGAGCCGCAGCCGAGCGCGACATGCTTGGTGTCCACCCCGAACCGTTGCGCGATCCGCTCGGTCAGCGCGGTCGCGCCGGTGTCCGGGTAGCGGTTGATCGCGGCGCCCGCGTGCGCAAGGACTTCCCGCACGCTCGGCAGCGGACCCGCCGCGACTTCGTTGGAGGCCAACTTGATCGAGCCAGGAATGCTCCGACCCGCCACGTAACCCGGAATCTGGTCGAGGTCGGTTCGAATACGCGCGGTCATCGTTGATCTCCTGCTCGTCGGGCACTGCCAGCCGCCAACGTAACCCATTATCCAACGGCCCAGACAGCGCGTTTTCCAGCGCGATTCACGCGAGAAAGATCACCATCGATCCTGCAGTTCGGCACATCATGTTGACTCGTGTTCACCCATGCATGGTTGGCTTGAGCTATGACCCAGACCCGAACCGAGCGCATCGAGCTGACCGACGGCCGATCCTTGCGGCTGACGGTCGCCGAGCCGGACAACGCAGTCCGTGGCGGTCTCGTGGTGCTACACGAAGCACGTGGCGTCACCGATGTCATGCGTGGCCTGGTTTCCAGCCTTGCCGACGAAGGCTGGCTCGCCGTTGCCCCGCACCTGTACCGCAGCGAGGAAGCTGACGAATTCGACGGCGCCGCCGTCACCGACCAACTCAACCGGCTGGACGCCGAAGCCGTCCTCGCCGACACCGACGCGGCCGCCATGTGGCTGGCCCAACGCGGCGTGACCGCCGACCGCACCGGCGTCATCGGCTTCGACCTCGGCGGCGCGGTCGCGCTCGTGGTCGCGTCCAGCCGCACCCTCGGTGCCGCCGTCAGCGTGTCCGGCGGCGGCATCATCGAACCCCTTGCCGAAGGACTCCCGGCCCTCGTCGAGGTGGTCGGCGAGCTGGCCTGCCCCTGGCTGGGCATCTACGGCGACCAGGACGAGAACATCCCGGTCGAGGAAGTGGAGAAACTGCGCGACGCGGCCGCACACGCCGAGGTCGCCACCGACGTCGTCCGGTTCGCCGAGGCCAACAACCGCTTCGACACCGACCCCAGGGCGTCCTTCGAGGCTTGGCAGCGCACCCTCAACTGGTTCGACATGCACCTGCGCTGATCAACCCGACCGCAGGCTGACCCGAAAACGGCGATGTGGCGACTTGTGGCCGATGTGCGCCCCGTCGAACCCGTGATTGGCTGAGACACGTCCCCCATCAGGCTGAACCATCCACCCTTTCAGCAACTCTTCAGGAAACGTGATCCACCGTGAGGTGGTGATCACGGAAGGCTGAATACTGTCCGATGCAACGCCACGGGCAACTCGGACGTCTGTCTGATTGCTCGACCGGGTGGGGACAACTGACACGATTCGGCGATCAGCTAGGAATAGGACATGACGGACGGTTCTGCCGGCGGCGAGATGCTGTGGACGCCGACACCCGGCGCGGTGGCCAACACCAGGATCGAGCGGTTCCGCGCCTGGTTGGCCGGCGAGAAGAACGTGGAACTGGCTGACTACTCAGCGTTGTGGCAGTGGTCGGTCGAGGACCTGGAAGCGTTCTGGGCCGCCGTCGCCGAATTCCTCGACGTGCGCTTTCACACCCAGCCCGAGACTGTCCTGGTCGAGCGGGTCATGCCAGGCGCCCGCTGGTTCCCCGGCGCCACCCTGAACTACGCCGAGCAGGCCCTTCTCGTCGGCGACGGCAAAACCGACGAGGTCAAGGCCGTGTTCTTCCAGCGGGAGGACGGTCACACCGAGTCGCTGACCTACGGCGAACTACGCGCCAAGGTCGCCGCCGCCCGCGCTGCGTTCAGCGCCCTCGGCGTCACCAAGGGCGACCGAGTCGCCGCCCTGGTCGGCAACACCCCGGACACCCTGGTGGCCTTCCTCGCCGCGGCCAGCCTCGGTGCGACCTGGTCGTCCTGCTCACCCGACTTCGGCGTGCGCGCCGTACTCGACCGGTTCACCCAGATCGAGCCCACCGTGCTGGTAGCCGTCGACGGCTACCACTACAACGGCCGCCGCTTCGACATCCGCAGCACCGTCGAACAGCTCCGCGCCGAGGTCCCCGGCCTGCGCGCGGTCGTCCTGATGAACTACCTCGACGCAGAAGCCGACCTGGCCGAAGAAGGCCCCGTCCCCGCCCGGCGCTGGACCACCCTCCTGGCCGAACACGCAGGCGCGGAGCTCGCCTTCACCCCGGTCGAATTCGACCACCCCCTCTGGATCCTGTACTCCTCCGGCACCACCGGCCTGCCCAAAGGCATCGTGCAGGGCCACGGCGGCATCGTCCTCGAACACCTCAAGGCCCTCGCCCTCAACGCCGACCTCGGTCCGGGCAAGACGTTCTTCTGGTTCACCACCACCGGCTGGATGATGTGGAACTTCCTCGTGTCCGGCCTACTGGTCGGCGCGCGGATCGTGCTGTTCGACGGCAACCCGGCCTTCCCGAACTTCAACGCCCTCTGGCAGTTGGCCCAGGACCAGCGGATCGACTACTTCGGCACCTCCGCGCCCTACATCCAGTCCTGCCTCAAAGAAGGCCTGCGCCCCAGGGACGAGTTCGACCTCTCGGCCCTGAGCACCGTCGGCTCGACCGGCGCGCCACTGAGCCCTGAGGGCTTCCGATGGATCGCCGACGCCATCGGCGAGCAGGTGCAGATCTGTAGCGTGTCCGGCGGCACAGACCTGTGCACCGCGTTCGTCGGCTCCGCCCCGGACGTGCCGGTCTGGCTGGGCGAACTGTCGTGCCGCGCCCTCGGCGCCGCCGTGGCGGCCTACGACGAACAGGGCAACCCGGTCGTCGACGAGGTCGGCGAACTTGTCATCACGTCACCGATGCCGTCCATGCCGCTGTTCTTCTGGAACGATCCGGACGGCACCCGGCTGCACGAGGCGTACTTCGACACCTATCCGGGCGTCTGGCGGCACGGCGACTGGATCAAGATCACCGACCGCGGCTCGGCCGTGATCTACGGCCGCAGCGACTCCACCCTTAACCGGGGCGGTGTGCGCATGGGCACCGCCGAGTTCTACCGAGTCGTCGAAGCCTTCGACGAGGTGCTCGACTCGCTCGTGATCGACACCTCCGGCGCAGGCCGAACCGACGGCGAACTGCTCTGCTTCCTGGTGCTCGCGCCGGAAACGGACCGCGCCGCCGTTGAAGGAAAGCTCAGGACGGCGCTGCGTGAACAACTTTCCCCACGGCACGTACCCAACGCGTTCATCGTCATCGACGCGGTGCCACGCACCCTCAACGGCAAGAAATGCGAAGTACCGGTGAAGAAGATCCTCTCCGGCGTGCCGGTGGACCGGGCCATCAGCGCGGACGCGCTGCGCGACCCGAAGTCACTGCTGCCCTTCGTCGAACTGGCAGGAAAGCAGTCCTGATGACTCAGCACGCCCCGCGCGACGCATGGCGTCGTCGCGTCGCGCCCAGCCCCGTCCGCCCGACGTCCGAGCTCGTGTACCGAGGGTGGCGATGACCGCCACCAGCCAATCCCAAACCACCCGCGGTTGGCAGAACAACGGCGACCTCGCGGTCCGGCTCATCTGCTGGGCGACCCGCCTCGTCGGTCTGCTCACCCTCGGTGAGGTGATCTTCCTCAACCACCACAAACCGCGACACCCGGTGGCCCTCTGGTTCAACCTGCCGGTCGAAGCCACCGTCGCCGCCGTCGCGGTAGCCGTCGCCGCGGCCGTCGGCCTGCTCCTACTGGCCACCGGCCTGCGCAGGCGCAAGCGCCGGGCCTGGCAGATCGCGCTGCTCACCACCGCCGTCATCACCGTGCTCGCGTTCTTGTTCCGCCACGGCCCAGCCGCCGGCATCACCTCGATCGCGCTGCTCGTCGCGTTGATCCTCAAGCGACGCGAGTTCGCCGCGCTGCCCGATCCGTCGATGGGCAAATGGCGCGCGGTCGCGGTGTTCGTCGAGATGCTGGGCGGCGGCATCGTCGTCAACCTGCTGCTCATCCTGTTCAACCGGCGCGACCTCATCGGTCACCCAGGCATCATCCCGATGGTCGAACACGCCGCGCTGACCCTGGTCGGCATCGAAGGCCCGATCAACTTCCACGGCGAGTTCCTCGACGACGCCACCGCTACCCTCGGCCTGGTCTTCGGCATCGGCGCCGTCCTGCTCGGCGGCTACTTCCTGCTCCGCTCGGCCGAACCGAAGCCGTCACTGAGCCACACCGACGAGCTCCGCATCCGCGAACTGCTCACCGCCTACGGCAACCAGGACTCGCTCGGCTACTTCACCCTGCGCCGCGACAAGTCGGTGGTGTTCTCCCCGTCCGGCAAGTCCGCCCTCGGCTACCGCGTCCTGGCCGGCGTCGCACTGTCCTCCGGCGACCCCCTCGGCGACATCGAGGCGTGGCCCGGCGCGATCGAGGAGTACCTCGCGACCTGCTCCCGACACGGTTGGGTACCGGCCGTGCTCGGCTGCTCGGAGCGCGCCGCGACCGTCTGGCACCGCTACCGCCTCACCGTCCTCGAACTGGGCGACGAGGCAGTCGTCGACGTGTCCACCTTCACCACCGAAGGCCGCAAAATGCGCGGCGTCCGCCAAACCGTCGCCAAGGTCGGCCGCGCCGGCTACGCCGCAAGAGTCCGCCGCGCCAAGGACATCGACGAGGTGGAACACGCCGCCCTGGCCACCCTCGCCGACGAATGGCGCGGCACCGAGACCGAGCGCGGCTTCTCCATGGCACTCTCCCGCCTCTCCGACGCGGCCGACCCCGAATGCGTCCTGGTCACCGCCGAGCAGGAGGGCAAGGTCCGCGGCGTGCTCCAGTTCGTCCCCTGGGGCGAGGACGGCCTGTCCCTCGACCTGATGCGCCGCGACCGCGAAGCCGACAACGGCCTCAACGAGTTCATGATCACCGAACTCCTGGCCGCCTGCGGAGAACTCGGTGTGCGCAACGTCTCGCTGAACTTCGCCATGTTCCGCGCCGCCCTCGAACGAGGCGAACGAATCGGCGCAGGTCCAGTCGCCCGCCTCTGGGCAAGGGCCCTACGCCTGGGTTCCCGCTGGTGGCAGATCGAGACCCTGTACCGCTTCAACGCCAAATTCCGCCCGAACTGGATACCTAGGTACCTGATCTTCCCGGCCGTCCGCGACCTGCCCAGAATCGCCCTCGCCGCCATGGAGGCCGAAGGCTTCGGCGGCCGCCCACCGGCCCTGCTCCGCATGCTCCGCAGAAGCTGATCACCGCAGGTCCTGGCAACTGGGGAGCCCAACGAGGGGGGCGTTTTGCCCCGGTGGCCAGGGCCTGTGTAATCTATCCCGCGAGTGGTCAAGAGCCCGGGAGGCTTCGCCTAGTCTGGTCTATGGCGCCGCACTGCTAATGCGGTTTGGGGTTACCCCCCATCCCGGGTTCAAATCCCGGAGCCTCCGCAACGCTCGGCTCCGGCTGAGGGTATAACTGAACACGGAAGTATCCGCGCCCGTAGCTCAACGGATAGAGCATCTGACTACGGATCAGAAGGTTAGGGGTTCGAATCCCTTCGGGCGCACTTCACAAAACCGCAGCTCAGGGGCTACTTTTAGCACTCCTGGGCTAGCGGTCTATCATGGGGCATCCCTGTAACT
>DASYBO010000638.1:0-3124 GCA_036500685.1 Pseudonocardiaceae bacterium
CCATCGCCGGTGCCACCGTGGTCGCGTTGGCGGTGATGGTTCTGGTTCCGATGCTGTTGTCGAGTGCCGCGGGCCAGTTGCGCACGGCCAAGCAGGACGCGTTCGACCCGATCATCGCGTTGTCCCAGGCGCGGGCGGTCAGCCAGGAGGCGGCCGCCAACGAGAGTCGCTACCTGGTCGACCCGGCCAGTTCCGCGCAGTACCAACAGGCGTTCCAGGATGAGTCGCAGCAGGTCATCGGGTTGGCCGGCGTCGACATCAACCACTACGACGCCACCCTGCGCACCACGCTGGACGCCTACAACACCGGCGATCTCCACTTCGGCGGTGACTTCCGGGTCGAGGCCGACCACACGACGTCGACGGCGGAGCGGTTCGCCGCCGTGCGGGCGATGGCTCGCTATGCCGGTTTCGAACTGGCCGATCGGGCCATGCGCGCCACGCTGGCCCAGGGCAGCCTGCGCGACGCGATCCAGTTCGACACCGGGACCGCGTTGGGTTACTCCAGTTACAACCTGGGTCGGTACGACCAGGCGCTGGCCCACCTGATCTCGCTCAAGCAGCAGGTCTTCGATCAGGCGGTCCGCAGTGGTACGGATGACCTGGCCGGGTGGTCGGGGCTGCTACCGGCGGTGGTGGTCGTGTTGATCGTCGGTCTGCTCGGTGTCGGCCTGTGGCCGCGACTGGCCGAGTACCGCCGCTAGGAGTGTGCTGAATAACCGGGGGGCCTCCCGGTTTGGTGAGTGCCCGGCTGGGAGAATTCGCCGGGTGCAGGGCACCAGTAAGCCTGACCCGGAGTTGCTGGACGCCCATGCGCTGGTCGGGCATCTGGTCCCGGCCGGGAGCGTGTTCGCGTTCCTGGCCGAACACCGCCACGAACTGTTCCCGCTGGAGTTGTTCGAGGACTTGTTCCGGTCCTCGACCGGACGGCCGAGCCTGCCTGTGAGATCGCGGCGTCGGTGCTGGTGCTGCAGACCTTGCAGGACCTGTCCGACCGTGACGCGGTGGCGGCGGTGCGCTGCGATCTGCGCTGGAAAGTCGCGTGCGGGTTGCCGTTGGACCACGAGGGCTTCCATCCCTCCACGTTGACCTACTGGCGTCGTCGGTTGGCCGCGTCGGACCGCCCGAACCGGATATTCGACGCTGTCCGCGCGGTGATCACCGAAACCGGTGTACTGGCCGGGAAAACCCGGCGGGCACTGGACTCAGTGGTGCTGGATGATGCCGTCGCCACTCAGGACACCATCACCCAGTTGATCGCCGCGATCCGCCGGGTAGCTCGGGAAGTCCCGAGCGCGGCGGAGATCATCGCTAGCCACTGTCACGCCCATGACTACACCGATCCGGGCAAGCCCACGATTGCCTGGGACGACCACGCGGTCCGTGAGACTCTGGTGTCCGCGCTGGTGGGCGACGCACTGCGGGTGACCGAGGCCCTGGCCGGTGTCGAGTTGGACGGCAAACCGGCCGAGGCGCTGGCGTTGCTGGCGTTGATCGCTGGGCAGGACGTGGAACCCGCCGAGGGTTCGGATGGCACCGACGGACGCTGGCGGATCGCCCGCAAGGTGGCCGAGGACCGGGTGATCTCGGTGCCTGACCCCGACACTCGTCATGTGCACAAAACGGTGCACCACAAGCAAGACGGTTACAAAGGCCACGTGGCCATCGAGCCCGACACTGGGCTGTTCACCGAGGGCAAGCTCACCCAGGCCAGCGGCGCCGACAACCACGAGGCCGTCATCGGACAGGAGTTGTTGGCTGGTGAGGACACCGAGTTGGAGGTGCTCGGTGATACCGCGTATGGCACAGGCGAGACTCGTGCCGCGTTGCTGGCCCAGGGGCATACCCCGGTCATCAAACCGATGCCGCTGCGTCCGGCGGTGAAGGACGGGTTCGTCCTGGATGAGTTCACTGTCGATGAAGCCAGCGGCACGGTGACCTGCCCGAACGGGGTGACTCGGCGGATGACCGCGCACCGGCGGGCGGTGTTCGGGGTGGCGTGTCGGGACTGTCCGCTGCGTGCCCGGTGCACGAGCAGCGCGTCCGGTCGGACGTTGAACCTGCATCCGCGGGACGCGTTGCTACGGCAAGCCCGCCGGGACTGGCGGGAGAACGAGGACCTGCGGGCGGTCTATCGGCGGCATCGTCCGATGGTGGAGCGCTCGATCGCGTGGTTGATCGGCCCGAAAGGCCGGTGTCGGAAGCTGCGTTATCGGGGCGTGAACGCGAATGATGCCTGGTTGCGTCTGCGGATGGCCGGGTTGAACCTGCGTCGGCTGCTCAATCTCGGGCTGGACCGGCAAGGCAGGGTTTGGGTGATGGCCTGAGTGGCTTCTGCCCGCCACGCGGGTGGCTTGCACGGTCCCGGTTACCGCGGTCAGACTGGTGTTGGCGGGAAGAACGACCACTCTGTCGACCCCGTGAGGGTCTGACTCACCGCCGCACAGCCGGCCTTGTCGGCGTTCTTCCCGCCCCAATCACGCCTTGTTCAGCACACTCCTAGACGGCGACCAGTTCCGCGGTGCGGTGGCGGATGGCGGGGGCGATCGCCAGCTGCGCGATCGACGCGATGATCGCCAGGACGGCCAGTGTCGACCACAGCACCGCGGGGCCGATGTCGAGCAGGCCGGTGCCGATCCCCGGCGAGATCAGGTTGCTCACCGAGAACGCGAACCCGTACACCCCCATGTACCGGCCGCGCAGGTGCGCCGGTGCCAGGTTGGCGGCGATCGTCGCGCTCACGCCGGTTACCACGATCTCGCCCAGCGACCACACGACGACCGTTGCCATGAAGCCGAGCGTGGTGGACACCAGCATGGTCAGGCCGAAGCCGATGCCGACCAACGTCATGCCCACCGCGGCGACCCGGCAGTGGTCCTTCCGGCCGAGCCAGTTCAGCACCAGCGGTTGGACGAGCACGACCACGACGCCGTTGACCGACAGCGCGATGCCATACGCGGCGGGGGACAGCCCGTCGCCCTTCATCGCCAGTGGCAGGGTGATCATCGACTGGTGGTACACCACGGCGTAGGCCAGCGTGATCAGCGTGAAGACCACCATCACCCGGTCGTCGAGCACCTGGCGCAGCGAGCCGGTTCGCATCGCGTCGCGGGGCTGCTCGTGG
>DASYBO010000639.1:0-4145 GCA_036500685.1 Pseudonocardiaceae bacterium
CCGTCGCCTCACGCAACCGATTACGCAACTCCACCGACGTCAACGAATCGAACCCGGCATCCTTGAACGCACCATCCACCCGAACCGCCGCAGCATCAGCATGCCCCAACACCACAGCGACCTGACCACGCACCAGATCCAACAACAACGCATCCCGCTCAGCAGGCGCGAGCCCGACCAGTCGCCGAGCCAGCCCACTCTCACTTGCCGCCGCCTTGGCTTGCTGCCGCCCTGGCTTGATCAGACCGCGTAGCAGGTATGGAATCTTGCCGCGGTTCGCCCGGAGGTCCAGCTTGACCGGCACCACCAGCGCAGGCCCGGATCCCACGGCGGCATCGAACAACTCCATGCCTTCGGCCGGACCGATCGCCAGGACACCGCCCCGACTCATCCTGGCCTGGTCGGCCCCGCCGAGGTGCGCCGTCATGCCGTCGGTCTGCTCCCACAGACCCCACGCCAACGAGACACCCGGCAGGCCATCGGCCCGACGCCGGGCAACCAGCGCGTCCAGGAAGGCATTGGCTGCCGCGTAGTTGCCCTGCCCTGCCGACCCGAACACGCCGGACGCGGAGGAGAACACCACGAACGCGTCGAGATCCAGGTCCCGAGTGAGTTCGTCGAGGTTGTGCACCGCGTCCACCTTGGGTGCGAACACGGTAGCCAGTCGCTCGGGTGTCAACGCGCCGATCACACCGTCGTCCAGCACGCCCGCCGTGTGCACGACGCTCGTCGGACGATGCTCCGCCAGCAACGCCGCGACCTGGCCACGATCCGAGACATCGCACGCGACAACCGACACCGATGCGCCCTGCTCGGTCAACTCGGCGACCAGTTCACCCGTGCCGTCGGCACCCGGACCACGCCTGCTGACCAGAACCAGCCGCCGCACACCGTGCCGCGACACCAGATGCCGCGCTACCAGCGCACCAAGCGACCCGGTTCCCCCGGTGACCAGGACCGTCCCCTCCGGACTGAACGCGCCGGGAACCGCCTCAGCACGCGCGAGGCGCGGCACGAGGAAGGCTCCGCCACGCACCGCGACCTGCGGCTCACCACTGGCCAACACCGCACCCAGCACCGACTGGATCTCACAGTCCAGATCCACCAACACAATCCGGTCCGGATTCTCCGCCTGCGCCGACCGCACCAAACCCCACACCGACGCCACCGCCGGATCGACAACATCATCACCAACCGGCACCGCACCACGGGTCACGACCACCAGCCGCGACTCGTCCGGCCCAGCCAACCAAGCCTGCACATCGGCCAACATCCCCGAAGCGACCGCGAGCGCATCCCTCCCGCCGGCCACCTCAAGTACCTTGGCCTGCGCCGATTCCGCCACCGGCACGGGCAGTTCGGTCCACTCCACCCGGAACAGCGCGTCACGGATCCGCGTCGTCGCTTCGGTGGACACCGGCCGCGAGACCAGCGAATCCACCGACACGACCAGCCCGCCGGTCTCGTCCGCCGCTTCCATCGAGATGGCGCTCGGGCCATCGGACACCAGTCGCACGCGAAGCGCCGACGCGCCGGCCGCGTGCAGCACCATTCCGTTCCACGCGAACGGCAGCACCGGCGGACCGGACTCCTCCGCCGCCGCGGTGCCGAGCATGCCAGCATGCAGGGCGGCGTCCAGCAACCCGGGGTGGATGCCGAACTTGCCGGCCTCCGTGCGCATGTCCTCCGGCAGCGCGACCTCGGCGAAGATCTCCTCGCCCCGCTGCCACACCGTCCGCAAGCCCTGGAACGACGGCCCGTAGACATAACCGCGCTCGACGAGATCCGCGTAGAAGTTCTTGGTCTCGACCCGCCGCGCCCCCGGCGGCGGCCAAGCGGCGAAGTCGAACCCGGAACCGCGCGCCGCCGACTCGTCGGACAGGAATCCCGTCGCGTGCCGCGTCCAGGTGTCGCCGTCGCTCTCGCGCAGCGAGTACACCTCGACCGTGCGCGACCCGGTCTCGCCAGGACCGCCCAGCGCGACGTGCACCCGCACGCTGCCGCGCGCCGGCACGATCATCGGCGCCTCGATGACGAGTTCCTCGAGCACCGAGCACCCGACCTCGTCGCCGGCACGCACCGCCAGTTCGACCAATCCCGTGCCCGCGACCAGGACCGCGCCGGCGATCTCGTGATCGGCCAGCCACGGGTGCGACCGCAGCGACAGCAGCGACGTGCACACCACGCCGTCCGACTGCGGCAACCGCACCACCGCGTCCAACAGCGGATGATCGACAACCGACTGTCCCAGCGACGCGGCATCGGCCCTCAGGTCGCCGGGCGGCAGCCAGTAGTTCTGCCGGTCGAAGGCGTACGTGGGCAGATCGACATGCCCGGTCACCGACGGCAGCGTGGCGCTCCAGTCCACGGAAACACCGCGAACGAACAGTTCGGCGACCGAGGCCAGCACGGACTGGTCTTCAGGACGGCCGTCACGCAGCGCCGGAACACAGATCACCTCGGCCTCGGCCGCGGTGGCCGTCTCAGCGACCATCGCGCTCAATGCGACACCTGGTCCCAGTTCCAGGAACAACGCCCCGCCATACTCCACCGCCGCCGCGATCCCGTCCGCGAACCGCACGGGCCGACGCACATGCTCCGCCCAGTAGCACGAATCGGCCAGCTCACCAGGTTCGGCCAGCCGCCCTGTCACGTTCGACACCACCGGAATCACCGGTGTCTGCCAGGTGACGCGGGCCAATTCGGCGGCGAACTCGGTCAGCATCGGCTCCATCCGCTGCGAATGGAACGCGTGCGAGACCACGAGTTGCTTCGTCTTGTGTCCGCGTGTCCTGAGCTGGTCGGCAGCGGCGAGCACGGCGTCGTGGTCGCCGGAGAGCACAAGGGACGAGGGCCCGTTGACCGCAGCCAGTTCCACCCCATTCCCCAACATTTCGATGACCTGCAGCTCGCTCGCGGCCACCGCGACCATCGCGCCACCCGGCGGCAACGCCTGCATCAACCGGCCCCGAGCCGCAACCACCCGCGCCGCATCGGCCAGCGACAACACTCCCGCCGCGTAGGCGGCCGTGATCTCACCGATCGAGTGCCCGATCACCGCATCCGGCCGCACACCCCACGACTCGACCAGCCGGAACAGCGCGCTCTCGACCGCGAACAGCCCCGCCTGCGTGAACACCGTCTGGTTCAACAGATCCCCGGCACACAGCAACTCGCCCAGCACGACGTCCCGCACCGGGTGATCAGTCCAGCCGGCCAAAGACGCGTCCAATTGTTCGCAGGCGTCGTCGAACGCCCGCGCGAACACCGGATATTTCTCATACAGCGCGCGCCCCATCCCGACCCGCTGCGAACCCTGGCCAGGGAAAACCAACACGACCTTGCCCGCGCTGCCCGAACCGGTCACCACACCGGCCGCCGCCGCACCGTCGGCCAGCGCACCCAACCCGGCCAGTGCCTCCTCATGCGAACCCGCGACAACAACCGCGCGCTCGCCGAGCAAGGCCCGCTCGGACATCAGCGCGCCGGCCACGCGAGCCAGCGGCGGCTGACCGGATTCCAGGAACGACGCCAGCCGGCCCGCCTGCGCCGCAAGCGAAGCCGCGTTGCTCGCCGACACGACCAGCGGAACCGCACCGGCCGGCGCCGTCTCGTCGGCAGCGGCTTCGCCGGGGGCTTCTTCGAGGATCAGGTGTGCGTTGGTCCCGCTGATGCCGAACGCGGATATCCCGGCCCGGCGTGGATGCCCGTTGCGCGGCCAGTCCCGTGCCTCGGTCAGCAGCTCGACCGCGCCCGCCGACCAGTCCACCTCGGGTGTGGGTTCGTCAACGTGCAGCGTCGGCGGCAGCATGCCGTGGCGCAGCGCCTGCACCATCTTGATCACACCGGCCACGCCTGCGGCTGCCTGCGTGTGCCCGATATTCGACTTGATCGACCCCAGCCACAGCGGGCTGCCCTGCTCCCGGCCCTGACCGTAGGTCGCGATCAGCGCCTGGGCCTCGATCGGGTCGCCCAGCGCGGTTCCGGTCCCGTGCGCCTCGACGGCGTCCACATCGGACGAAACCAGCCCTGCGCCGGCCAGCGCCTTGCGGATTACCCGCTGCTGTGAGGGCCCGTTCGGCGCGGTCATACCGTTGGACGCACCGTCCTGGTTCACCGCGCTGCCGCGCAACACGGCCAGGATC
>DASYBO010000640.1:0-3610 GCA_036500685.1 Pseudonocardiaceae bacterium
CCTGACCCAGCTGGGGGTCACCCGCGACGTCGTGCTGGTCGCGCACTCCGAAGCGGGGGAGATCGCCAGCTACTTCGTCCGGGACCATCCAGGGGTGGTGTCGGGGGCGGTTCTGGTTGACGCGAGCCTGCCCGAGTTCTACGCCGACGATGAGATCACCAGGATCGAGGCGGCCGAGGCGCCCCAGATCGCGGCGGTGCGCCAGCAGCCCTCGACGAAGGCGAACCGCCAACTCCTGGCCGTCGCCGCCGATTACGTGCCGATGCACAAGGCGTACCGCTTGCTCGGCTGGCCGTCGAACGTCCCGGCCATCGTCATCGCCTCGGCGACGACACCGTTCCCGGACTCGCCGCAGGACGCGCAGCGGTGGCGGGACGTGCAGGCGCGGTTCGCTGCCGGGGCACCGAATCGGCAACTCGTCGTGGCCACCGGAAGCTCGCACGATGTGCCGATCGACCGGCCCGATGTTGTCCTTGACGAGGTTGCGGGCATGGTCACAACGGTCCGGCGGGACTAAGGGAGCAGGTCATGGAGTTGTAATGGTCGCCGGTCGGTGAAACGGTCCTGGGGTGGGCAGGATGGAGTTCAGGAACCGGCGAATTTTTGACTCAGCGTAGCGAGGAGGGTGCATCCAGATGAGCGACCACACCGAGAAGGCCGTTCTCGCGGGCGGGTGTTTCTGGGGCATGCAGGACTTGATCCGCAAGCGCCCTGGCGTGCTGTCGACCAGGGTCGGCTATACCGGCGGTGAGGTGGCCAACGCCACTTACCGCAACCATGGCACGCACGCGGAAGCCATCGAGATCACCTTCGACCCGGAGCGAATTTCCTACCGGGATCTGTTGGAGTTCTTCTTCCAGATTCATGACCCGTCGACCAGCAACCGGCAGGGCAACGACATCGGCGCCAGCTACCGCTCGGCGATCTTCTACACCAGCGACGAGCAGAAGGCCGTTGCGGTGGACACGATCGCCGATGTGGACGCCTCGGGTCTGTGGCCGGGCAAGGTGGTCACCGAGGTGACCCCGGTCGGTCCGTTCTGGGAGGCCGAGCCGGAGCACCAGGACTACCTTCAGCGCTACCCGGACGGCTACACCTGCCACTACGCACGGCCGAACTGGAAGCTGCCTCGGCGCGCGGAGGCTGCCAAGTAAGCCAGGTAATCGGTAGAACGTCCGTCGACGGCCGGCATCCGTTGGGTGCCGGCCTTCGCATTGTGAGACATCGGCGTGTCGATCGTCGTCATATCATGCGGAGGCTGTTCGAATCGGTCAAAGGAGACGCATGATCTTCATTACCGCCAAGTTCCGGATCAAGCCGGAGGACGCCGACAAGTGGCCGGAGATCTCTCGCGAGTTCACCAACGCGACCAGGAGCGAACCGGGTTGCCTGTGGTTCGACTGGTCCCGTAGCCTCGACGACCCGACCGAGTACGTGCTGGTCGAAGCATTCCGCGACGGTGAAGCGGGCGGGGCCCACGTCGGCTCGGCGCATTTCAAGAATGCGCAGCAGACCCTTCCGCCGCACCTGGCCGAGACGCCGCGCATCGTCAACGCCAACATCGATCAGGACGACTGGTCGGAGTTGGGGGAGATGGCGGTACCGAAGTAGCAGGCCCGGTCAAGACTGTTGTGGCGGACGGAGAAGCTGGTAGGCGGCGGCCTGGGTGAAGCCCATGCGGCGATGCATGGACGCGCCCATCGAACCGGCTACCAGCGTGCCGATCCGCAGCCCTCGGGCCCGCGCGGCCCGCAGCGCCGCCGCGGTCAGCCGGGTGCCGATGCCGCGCCGCCGGAACCCCTCGACGGTGGCGACCTGGTACACGCCCGCGACGCCGTGCCGGACGAACAACAGTGACGTGCCAACGATCCGGCCGTCGATCCGCCCGGCGAACCGGACGATCCCGGTGGCCGGGCGGGCTTTCTCCACACCGACGACGTCGTCGGCCTGGTCTTCGGTGAGGCCGAAGGACGACCGGTAGGCGCGGACCCATTCGGGCAATTCGGCCGGGTCGTGCACCTCGTCGATGGACAGGTCGGTGGGGCCGGTTTCGTCGAGCACCTGGTCCAGTTGGATCACCATGACCGGGACGTGCCCGACGTTCATCGCGCCGCGCGCCAACAGGTCCTCGGCCAGTCCCGGCCGGGAATCCGCGCCGGCCCACCACAACCACGGCACCCCGGCCAACCGGCGACCGGCTTCGCGCAGCGCGTCGTCGACGCCACCGTGTCGCAGCCGGAGCACGCCGTTGAGCTGAGGGTGCGACACGCCGCTGCGGTAGAGGGCCAGATCCGCGCCGGATCGATAGGCGAAACCGCAGCCGAGCCAGAAGTCCCGGGCATTGCCGAACAACGGCCCCAGATCCGTGCTCACCACGGCCATGGTCATATCGCGAGCTTAGGCTCGTCGCGGGGGTTGGGGTCGGCGCCGGATCAGCGGGTGAAGACGTTTTGGAGCTTCCCGGGAGTCCTCAGTGGAGACCGGGAGAGTCGCGCGTTCCGCATGCAACCCGTCACGGTGCGTCTTCCGTCCACAGGACATGACACGACAAGGTTTGATCCGTGAAGGCAGGTCAGCGATCCTGGCCCCGCTCGCGCTGCTCGGGGTCGCATTGTGCGGTGTCGTTGGCTGCGGGAGCCAGGTCAGCCCGGCGTCGGCGCCACCGCCGGGCTCGGTCGCGGTCGCGCCGGCGACCTTGCCCGACTGCCCGAGCGCGCCGCCCAAGGCCGGCACCTACCCCGCCGGTCCGGCCGCCATCATGGTGCCGGCCACGCCGGGTGCGGCGCGGGTGTGCCGTTACGCGGGCCTCAACGAGACGACGCCGGCCGGCACGCTGGTCAAGGGGGCGCAGGTCAACAGCGCCGGACTGCCGGCGCTGGTCAGCAGTCTGAACGCGGCGAAGCCGATGCCGATGCGGATCAACTGCCCGATGGACGACAACAGCTCCGACCTGGTCATCTTCGGTTACGCGGACGGGCACACGGTGTACGTGACCGTCGGCCTGACCGGATGCAACGTGGTCCGCAACGGGGCCGACGTCAAACACCTGACCAGCACGCCGACCCTCGGCCAGTTGGCCGCGGTGGTTGGCGCGCCCCACGGGCCCGGTCAGCCCGGCAACTGAGCCTCTCTCACCGCGAGCGGCCGGGCCACCCGTGGGTGGCCCGGCCGCTTCACCACGTTCCGGTCAGTCGGTGCCGCCCTTGGTGCCGGGTGCCCACTTGACCTGCGGTGAGGCATAGAAGTTCATGCCCATCGCGGTCCAGCGCGGACCCTGCTGCGCGAGGCGGTTCGCGAACGACGTCCAGTTGTGCGTGCTTTCCGGCGACCAGCCGAGTTCGGCGATCGCGGGCAGCCTCGGGAATGCCATGTACTCGATGTTGGCGATGTTCACCAGCGTCTCCGACCACAGCGGGGCTTCGACACCGAGGACCGACGAGCCCGAGACGCCCTGCAGGTAGCTGCCGGGATCCCAGTCGTAGGCGTCCTTCTCCTCGATGTAGGCGGCCCAGTTCTGGCCGAGCTTGGTCTTCGTCGTGTACTTCATGTCCATGTAGGCGTGCGTCGCGGGCGCCATCACGACCTTGTTGCCACGCGCGGCGGCCGCCGC
>DASYBO010000641.1:0-3771 GCA_036500685.1 Pseudonocardiaceae bacterium
CACACTCGCGGCGGACTCCTGCGGGCGCAGCGAGACCACGCCGACGGACAGCGTCACGCCGTGCGAGAGGTCGACCGGCAGGTTGGCGACGGCCTTGGCGGCGCGGTTGAGCGCTGCTTCGGCGGCCGAGAGCGGAGCGCCGGGGAGCAGCGCGACGAACTCGTCGCCGCCGTAGCGGGCGACCAGGTCGCCACCGCGCAGGGTGTTACGCAGCGTGCCGGCGACCACCCGCAGCACGTCGTCGCCCTCCGCATGCGAGGCGCGGTCGTTGACGCCCTTGAACCCGTCGAGGTCGACTAGGGCGATGGACACCACCTGGCTGCCCTGCTGCGCGGTCAGCTCGGCCAGTCGCTCGTCGAGGGCGCGGCGGTTGGCCAGGCCGGTGAGCGGGTCCTCCATGGCCTTGATCGAGATGGCGCCGTGCTCGCGGGTCAGGCGCACGTGTTCGCGGCGGGCCTTGACGGTGGCCTGCCGGGAGGTGCGGCTGGCCCAGAGTTCCTTCTCCAACTCGTCCGCGTAGGACTCGAGGGCGAGGATGCGCTGGAGGTCGTCGGTGCCCTCGGCCTCCTCGTCGGGCGGGGACCACAGCCGGGCGATCTCGCGGATGATCGAGAGCCGCTGGACCGACTCGGAGGAGTCGTCCGCCAGGTGCTGGCGCATCTCGGTCAGCGTGGCGATGGCCTCGGCCACCTGGCCGTCGGCGGCGTAGCAGCGGGCCAGCGCGATGGCCACGACGGCCAGGTCGGAATTGGCGTTGTTGGTGTGCAGGAGCGATTCCAGCCGCTCGATGTGTTCCCCGCCCGGTTTGGCCAGCGCGTGCGCGGCCCCGAGCATGGTCACCTGGTCGGCGGCCGGTTTGGACTTGTCCAGCGGGAACAGTGAGTCGCGGAAGGGGACCTCGGCGCCCTCTGCCATCTGCGCCGCGGTGCGGAAGCGCTTGCTGGCCTGCCGGTCGCTGCCCAGCCGTTCCAGTTGTAGCGCCCAGCCGATCATCAGTCGCACCCGGTTGCACAGGTTCACCGCGATCTCGTGCGGGCCCCAGGTGGCGATGGTGGTCCTGGCTCGCACGGTCACCTCGTCGGCGACCTCGAACATGCCGAGGTCGGTGAGGGCGAGGGTGGTGTCGACGAGCACGGCGGAGAGCAGGCCCTCGGCGTGCTGCCGCTGCTGGTTGGTCGGCGCCTCGGCCACCTCGGTGCCGCTGGCGATCGGCTCGGAGTCGAGCATGGCCAGTGCGATCGCCAGATCCTCGACGGCGGCCTCGTTGGCGCCGCTGCGCACGGCGCGCTTGGCCCGCAGCGCGAACGCGTTGGCTTCCAGCAGGGACAAGCCGTGCCGGCGGGCGTGTTCCAGCAACTCGTCGAGCAGCGGGTCGACGAGATCATTGGAGATCGACGAGGTCAGCATCCGCGCGGTGATGGCGAAGCGCAGCATCTGGCCGACCGCGACCGGTTCGGCCCTGCGCTGCGTCTCGGTGAGCAGGTCGTCGAGTTCATCGACGATGCGCTGCTGTTCCTTGATATCGCTGAACTGGGCGATCGAGATCAGTTCGCGCCCGCGACCGAGCAGCCAGGCTTCGGAGATCTCGCCATAGGACGGCTTCGCCTGCGCGGGTGACGTGGCCGTGTTGTCCGGCAGTTGGCCACCTCCGTCCACGTCGGTCCGCCCTCCCGGCCGGGGCCGGGTAGAACGAAAAATGCGGCACCGCTACTGCTCCGCCACCAGGATTCGAACCTGGACCATCAGAACCAAAATCTGAGGTGCTGCCTTTACACTATGGCGGATCTGCCGGCTGACGTCAGCTCCAACCGGCTTCGTTGTTGCCTTCGCGCACTCGTTCGCGCGCCTGTAATGGTGACATGTGCGCCCGCGTGCGGTTATACCGGACCCGGCACTGTGACGTAGTCGCCTCTGCTCGCCCAACCCCGGCCCGTACCGCCGCGAATCCCTGTTGACCGCAGGTTTTGGCGTCAACGGCGCGTGATGTCGACCGGTTGGATCTGGCACAACCGACGGGTTTCAACTTACTCTGGCGTTGGGTTACGGTGTCGTAAGTTAGGATCCCCTAAGTTCAGGAGACGGTGAGGTATCAGATGACGAGCACCCTCGATCGGGTCTCCGAGGACCAATCGGCCGGTCCGAAGCCGGTGATGAGCGGCCGGCGAGCCCTCTGGGCCCAGGTCGCGGTATATGGGTTCGTCATGATCCCGATGCTGGCCCTGATCGCGGCCATCCCCTTCGCCTGGGGGTGGGGCCTGACCTGGCTGGACGTCGCGCTCGGTGTTGGCTTCTTCTACCTGACCCTCCTCGGCGTGACGGTCGGGTACCACCGCCACTTCACGCACGGATCGTTCAAGGCCAAGCGCTGGTTGCGGATCGCGCTCGCAGTGGTCGGTGGCATGGGCATCCAGGGCCCGGTGATCATCTGGGTCGCCGACCACCGTCGCCACCACGCGTTCTCCGACCGCGATGGCGACCCGCACTCGCCGTGGCTGTTCGGCACCTCGCCGGTCGCGATCGCCAAGGGTTTCTGGCACGCGCACATGGGCTGGGTGTTCGATCGCGACTACACCAACAAGCAGCGCTTCGCGCCGGACCTGCTGGCCGACAAGGACATCGTCCGGGTGAGCAAGCTGTTCTGGCTGACCACGATCGTGTCGCTGTTCCTGCCCGGCATCATCGGCGGCCTGGCCACCTGGTCGTGGTGGGGTGCGTTCACCGCGTTCTTCTGGGCGGGCCTTGTGCGCATCGCCGTCCTGCACCACGTGACCTGGTCGACCAATTCGATCTGCCACATGCTCGGCGAGCGCCCGTTCAACTCGCGCGACAAGGCCGCCAACTTCTGGCCGCTGGCGATCCTTTCCGGCGGCGAGTCCTGGCACAACCTGCACCACGCCGACCCGACCTGCGCCCGGCACGGCGTGCAGCGCGGCCAGATCGACATCTCGGCCCGAGTGATCTGGATCTTCGAGAAGTTCGGCTGGGCATCCAACGTGCGCTGGCCAACCCCGCAGCGGCTGGCTCGCATCGCCGCGACTCCCGCCGAGTGATCTTGTTTGCCGTGATCGAGCGTCGTCTGTCCGCCAGGACGCCTATGCTCATGCCAAATGGCGGGCAGACGACGTACGCGTAGTGGTGAGCACGGACCGGCGGGGCCGCCCGCGGTGACCAGGGTTCGGATGACCGGTTCGCAGCGGCGTGCCCAACTGCTCGACGTGGCACGCGTGCTGTTGGCCGAACGCGGGTTCGACGCGACCTCGGTCGAGGAGATCGCGCACCGCGCCGGGGTGAGCAAACCCGTTGTGTACGAGCACTTCGGCGGCAAGGACGGCATTTACGCGGTTGTGGTCGAGCGCGAGATGCGCAGGCTGCTGGACCGGATCGACGCCGCCCTCTCGGTCGGTGACCACCCGCACGAGTTGGTCGGCCAGGCCGCGCTGGCGTTCCTGGACTACATCGAGGAGTACTCCGACGGGTTTCGCATCCTGGTCCGCGACTCGCCGGTGGCCGGCTCCGGCGGCACCTTCTCCAGCCTGCTCGGCGACATCGCGCGCCAGGTCGAACACGTGCTGCGCACCCAGTTCGCCCGGCGCGGTTACGAGCCGGAACTTGCGGCGCTCTACGCGCAGGCGCTGGTCGGCATGGTCGGGTTGACCGGACAGTGGTGGCTGGACACCCGCGAACCGGACAAGACCGAGGTGGCCGCGCACCTGGCCAACCTGGCCTGGAACGGGCTGGCCGCGCTCTCCCACGATCCGATGAACCTGGCAA
>DASYBO010000642.1:0-6450 GCA_036500685.1 Pseudonocardiaceae bacterium
CCTTGCGCACCTTGTCCAGCCGTTCCGGTCCCGCGCCCGTCCTGAGCACGTCGCGCTGTGCGGCGGTCGGGCCGTCGGGAGTGCCGGACCAGAGGGTGGAGTCGTTGAGGCCGAAGCGGGCGCGGTGCGTACCGCCGAAGACCATCGCGCCGAGCCTGCCGTTGCCGACCGGCGCGGCCTCGAACCAGTTCGCGGCCGGAGCCGGCCAGGCCAGTAGCAGATCGTTGTCGTCCATTATTTGATTCCCGTGAAGCCAATCGAATTGACGATGCGCTTGCCGAAGACCATGAACAGCAACAACATCGGGAACGCCGCGACGAGCGTGGCCGCCATCAGACCGGACCAGTCGACCGCGGCCTGCGGCGAGGACTGCTTGAAAATGGCGAGGCCGAGGGTCAGCGGGCGGACGCTGTCGTCGTTGTCGACCAGCAATGGCCAGAAGTAGTCGTTCCAGGTGTTGATGAACGTCAACAGCGACAGCGTGGCGATCGGCGCCGCGGTCATCGGCATGATGATCCGCAGGAAGACCCTGATCGGGCCTGCGCCGTCGATCAGCGCGGCCTCCTCGACCTCGCGGCTGAGGCCGAGCATGAACTGGCGCAGGAAGAACATGTTGAACGCGGAGAAGAACGCGCCCGGCAGGATCATGCCGGCGAAGGTGTTGGTCAGGCCGAGGTCCTTGATCAGCACGAAGTTCGGCAGCAGGGTCAGCACCGTCGGCACCATCAACGCGGTGAGCAGCAACGAGAACATGAAGTTGCGGCCGCGCCACTGCAACCGGGCGAACGCGTAGGCGGCCATCGTCGAGCACAACACCACCAGCACGGTCAGTACGGACGCGTAGATCAGCGAGTTGCGCAGGAACAGCGGGGTGTCAACGGCCGCGCCCGACCCGCCCTGGGCGACCGCCGCCGCGCCGGACACCAGGCCCAGCGCGCGTTCGAAGCCACCGAGGCTCAGCCCGACCGGCAGGATCGAGGACGGATCGGTGGAGAGCTTGAAGTTGTTGGACAGCGCGGTGCGCAGGATCCAGTAGAACGGGAAGACCGTGATGAGGATGACGATGCCCATGTACAGCCAGGCGACCGACCGACCGATCGGGAACCGCCGACGCGCTACGCGTGGGAGTGGGGCTGCGATGACCGACATGTCCCTCCTTCAGTTCGTGTCGGATTCGTTGGCGCGACCGAGGCGCAACTGCATGAACGTGATGAAGATCAGCATCACGAAAAGGGCAAGCGACATGGTTGCCGCGTAACCGAAATCGAACTGGGCGAACGCCTTGTTGTAGATGTACATCTGGAGCACGTAGGAGGCGTTGGCCGGTCCACCCTCGGTGGTGACCGAGACGATGTCGAAGACCTGGAACGAGCCGATCACGTTGAGGATGACGACCATGATCAGCACCGGGCGCAGCAGCGGGATGGTGATCCGCCGGAACATCTGCACCTCGCTGGCGCCGTCGAGCCGAGCGGCCTCGTACATGTCGCTGGGGATGGTTTGCAGGCCCGCGAAGATCAGGATGGCGAAGTAGCCCATCCACTTCCACACGTTGATCATGGCCAGCGACGGGATGGCCCAGGTGCTGGAGCCGAGGAACTGGACGCTGGTGCCGAACAGCTTCTGTAGCAGGATGTTCACGATGCCCAGCTGCGAGTCGAGCATCCACGACCAGGCCAGCGCGGCGACGACGCCGGAGATCAGGAACGGCAGCAGCACGAGGCCGCGGACCACGGTCGACTGGGCGAGCCGGTTCATGATGACCGCGGTGACCAGCGAGAAGATCAGCCCGAAGCCAACGGACAGCACCACGAAGTACACGGTGACCAGCAGCGAATGCCAGAACACGCTGTCGTGCACCAACTCGACGAAGTTGGCGAGGCCGATCCACTTCGGCGGGGAGAGCACGTGGAACTCGGTGAAGCTCAGGTAGATGCCGCGCAGGGTCGGGTAGGCGTAGAAGGTCGCGAAGCCGAGGATGGCCGGCAGGATGAACAGCCACGCGACCACGGTGTTGCCGCGCCGAGCCAGTTTCGAGCCGCCCGGCCGGGCGGTGCGCCCGCGCCTGACCGGTGGCGCGAGGGTGTCGACACCTCCGATCGTGGACACGTCCGCCGGGATCGTCGCCACTGCACTCTCCTTCGAGTAGAACAACGCCGCGGACCTCCCGGCCCGAGGCCGAGCCGGGAGGCCCGCCGTATTACACGGCGATCTTGTCGATGTCGGAGACGTAGTCGGTCGGGTTGCCGAACTGGATCGTGTTCGCACCGGTGTTCAGCTGGACCGGGATGGTGATGGTCTGCGCCGAGTCCCAGTTGTTGTCGTTCGTGCCGGGTAGCGGCTGCTCGAACGCCTTGCCGTTCACCGTGATGACGGCCGTCCGACTGGAGTCACCGTCCACGTAGGACAGCTGCATCAGGTAGGTGCCGGCGGTGGCCACGTTGATGTTGTTCATGATCAGATAGCCGGTGCCGCCGAGGTAACCGACCTTGGCGCCGCCCGAGCAACCACCGCAGCTGTACACGGCCGCGCTGCCTCCGAGCGTGTTGCCGGATGCCTCCGCCTCGTAGGAGGTGGGTCCGTTCGCGCCGGGTGTGGTCAGCGAGGCCGCCGAGGAATGCGGGGACTGTTGCCCGTAGCCGTTCGCGACCACGGTGAAGTCGTAGCCGCTCGACGGGTTCAGGCCGGTCACGGTGGCCGAGGTGCCCTGCACCGAGGTGACCTTGCTGGCGCCGTTGTAGACGTCGTAGCCCGTCGCCCAGTTCGAGGCGTCCCAAGCCAGCGAAACGCTGTTCGCGGTGGACGCGGTGCCGTGCAGGCCGGCCGGGGTGGACGGCCCGTTGTTGCCGTTCGGGGCGATGTGCAGCAGTTGCGAACCGTGCGACGGCAGGGTGGCGCTGAAGCTGCCGCCATAGTTGCCGAGATTCTTGTGCTGCCACATGTCACGCACCGAAGCGGAACCGGAGATGCCCAGATCGTTCCAGTTCGCGGTGACCGTTGCCGGCTGCGAACCCATGTTGAACAGGGCGACCGTGTAGCTGCCGTCGGGGTTGTGCGCGTACCAGACCTGTTGGCCGGTGGCCTGGCTGACCGGCTTGGCCGGGATGCCGGCCTGGTCGACCCCGATCACTTCGTCGTTGGTCAGCAGGGAAAGGCCGTAGGAGTCCAGTTTGGTCAGATCGTCGCCCTCGTAGAGCGGCGCGGCCTCGATCGCCCACAGCGTCATGTAGCTCTGCCGCTCGGTGTCGGTGATGCCGTCCATGGTGCCGTCGCCGACGTCGAGGGAGTCCAGGTTGTTCCAGTGGCCGGGGGCCGCGTTCGGGATCCACTGGACCACGTCGTTCCAGCGAACCTTGACCGAGTTGTTCCAGGTGACCAGCGTGTTGCAGTAGCACTCGACATCGGTGTCGATGCGCCAGCCGTTGCTGTACTGCTCCCAGGTACTCGCGTCGGTGTGGCTCAGCGACCAGGACAGGTAGTACTGGATCTGCCGGCCCGACTGCTTGAGGGCGGCCGACCACGCCTTCACATCACCGGTGTCGTCGTGACTCGGGCCGTTCTGGTTCGAACCGGGGCCGACGCCGTCCATCTTCAGGAAGTCAACGCCCCAACTCGCGAACTCGTCCGCGACCGAGTTGGCGTAGGCCTGCGCGCACGGACTGGCGTAGTTGATCTGGTAAGCCGAATTCCAGCCGTTGGTGAGCCGCTTGTCCGGGTAGACCAGGTCGCTGGTGTGGCAGTTGGGGGCACCGTAGATCGGCGTGCCGCCGTTGCCGTAGGCCTTGGGATCCAGGCCGACCGCGAGGTAGATGCCGAGCTTGAGCCCCTTGTTGTGCACGTAGTTGCCGATGTGGGCGATGCCGTCGGGGAAGGTCGCGGGGTTCGCGATCGGCCTGCCGTAGGAGTCGAATCCGCCGAGCCAGCCCGCGTCGATGTTGACGTAGTCGTAGCCGTGCGACTTCAGCTTCGCCGCTTCGACGTCGGCGTTGGCCAGCACGTGAGCCTCGGTCAGCCAACTGGCGCCGCCGGTCGGGTTGACGCCCGGGTAGTTCGTGGACTCAAGACTCCAGCTGCTCCAACCCATGTACGGCTTGGCCGCCACGCTCGAGCCGTCTTTTTGGCCATTGTGCTGCTGGTTGTTGTTCGGGGTGGCGGGCGCGTTGGTCGCTGCCGCTGCCGATCCCGGTACGAAGGTCGCTGTCAGGGCCGAGGCCGCCAAGAGCGAGAAGGCGATGCCCATGCGGGCGATGCGGGTTAAGCGGGCCGATACCGTTCTGGGCACGGTTGATCGACGACCTGCCATGATCACTCCATCTCAGTCGCACCATTGCTGACCAATCAGGCTGGCGCCCGTGCGCGCGGCAGTACCTCGGATCACCGGCGGGCTGCCCTGCCGATGCCCGTCACCTGTGCGTGGGCACCTGGAATTCGTCGCTGCGGCTCTGACCGCGCGATCTCGGGGTTGTGGACGTCTGTGCTGCTCAGAGCCGTGGCCCGTGGTTCCAGTCAGGCCCCGGATGAGTAGAGGCACTCTAACCATCGTTTTCTTCCACAGTCAACATAAACATCGGAGGGATGATGTTTCCGTGACCACTGGAAGCGCGACATGCCTGCTTTACGTCGGACGTTTTACCTTCCGCCGGAAGCTATGATCGGCGGCGTGGAGCTACCCAACCAGGCCCCGGCGGCCACTCTGGTGTTCCAGACCATGCTGGCTCATGGCCCGTTGACAAGGGCAGAGGTCGGACGACGTACCGGCCTGTCCTCGGGCGCGGTGACCAAGGCGGCCACCCCGCTGTTGGAGGACGGCTGGATCGTGGAGATCGGCCGCCCGGTCGGCGACCGGCTCACCGGACGCCCGGCCACCCTGGTCGCCGTGCGTCCCGAACGGGCCAGCTTCCTCGGTGTGAAGGTGACCGCCGACGAGCTGATCGGCGTGCTGACCGACCTCACGGCCAAGCCGATCGCGTCAAAACGGGCCACTTTGGACTCCCGCGACGTGGACAGCGTCGTCCTGGCCATAGCCCGCCTCGTGCGCAAACTCGTCGCAGGGCCGAAAGGGCAGCCGGTCGCCGAGGTGCACGGCCTCGGCGTCACCATCTCCGGCGACGTCGACCGGCAGACCGGCATCGTGCACCACTCCCCCTTCCTCAACTGGCACGGCGTCCCGCTCGCACACCTCGTCGAGTCCGCGACCGGCATGCCGACGCTGATCGAGAACGACGTGCGCGCGCTGACCGTCGCCGAGCAGTGGTTCGGCGCGGGCGCGGGCATTTCCGCCTTCGCGCTGATCACCGTCGGCACCGGGATCGGCTGCGGCATCTCGCTGGATGGCCACGTCGTCTCCGGCGCGCACGGCGTCGCGGGCGAGGTCGGGCATCTGCCGGTCGGCGGCATGGACCGCACCTGTACCTGCGGCAACACCGGCTGCGTCGAAGCGGTGGCCTCGACCCAGGCCATCGTCGAACAGGCCCGGCAGGCGACCGGCAACAACCGGCTGTCCATGGAGGAGGGCGTGCGACTGGCCCGCGACGGCGACCCGGCCGTGCGCGCCGTGTTCACCCGCGCCGGCCACGCGCTGGGGCTGGCGCTCGCCTCGGTCGCCAACCTGATCGGCCCGGAACGGATCATCATCTCCGGCGAAGGCGTCGCCTCCTACGACCTGTTCGCCGAGCAGATCAGGACATCGTTCGTTGCCCAGGCATTCGGCGCGGCCGCCGACTGCGAGGTGATCGTGCGCCCACTGGAATTCGAGGAGTGGGCGCGGGGCGGGGCGGCCATCGCCGCGCAGAGCCTGGTCGCCCCCACCCGCACCCGCTCGACCAGCAGAAACCGCGCTCAGTCGGCCTGATCTCGCAAATTTCGTGCCATTCGATGAAAAAATCGAATGACGTTGCGTAAATGGTGTGCTTCCATGGGTGTCCCGCCGATGGACGGAGCACGCATGCCCGAACCCCTCGTCCTCGCCCACGAGCTGACCAAGGTGCATCGCGCCCGCAGTGGCGGTACCGGATTTCCGGCCGTCAACGGCATCGACTTCGCGCTGCACCGGGGTGAGGCCTTCGGCTTCCTCGGACCCAACGGCGCAGGCAAGTCCTCGACCATGCGGATGATCGGCTGCGTCTCCCCGCCCACCTCGGGTGAACTGCGCGTGCTCGGCCTCGATCCGGTCCGCGACGGCAAACAGATCAGGGCACGGCTCGGCGTCGTCCCGCAGGACGACTCGCTCGACGCCGAACTGACCGTGCGGGAGAACCTGCTGGTCTACGGCCGCTACTTCAACATCCCGCGCGCCATCCGCGCCGACCGGGCGACCGGGTTGCTCGAATTCGCCCAGTTGACGGAGAAATCGGACGAACAGGTGAGCGCGTTGTCCGGCGGCATGCGCCGAAGGCTGGCGATCGCGCGCTCGCTGATGAACGAACCCGAGATCCTGCTGCTCGACGAGCC
>DASYBO010000643.1:0-11304 GCA_036500685.1 Pseudonocardiaceae bacterium
GGCGCGGCAATGAATGGAACTTCGCGCTCACCGCGCATGCCGCGTTCGTCGCGACGATTGTGGGCGGCGCCATCGTCACCTGGGCGCATTCCCCGGTGCCGTTCTTCTGGCCCGCGTTCCCGATGTTCTGGCTCGGACTGACCGTGTTCGTGCACTACCGGATCAGGCGGCGGTGGCTGGCCAACTGGATCGGCCGTCGACTCGGCAACCCGGCCGAGCCGACCGCGCCGGCCTATCGCGGGCCGTGGAGCAGCAACCGAGCGGCCTAGTTCGCCCGCCGCCCGGCGCCGCCACCGCACGGACCAGATCTGGCATGCTGCGATGGGCGACGGAAGGGACGTGGATGAGCGCGGCGCAACGGAAACCGACCATCGGCCGAGTCGGTGTCGGGCTGGCCGCGATCGGTAGACCCGCCTACATCAACCTCGGCCGTTCCGAAGAACTCGGCACGCGACGCGGCGTCGACGAGCTGCGCGCGGTCAGTTGGGCCGTGCTCGACGAGGCGTACGCGGCCGGTGTGCGCTGGGTCGACGTGGCCCGCTCCTACGGCAGGGCCGAGGAGTTCCTGGCCGGGTGGCTCGCCGAGCGGCGTCACGGCGACGTCGTCGTGTCCAGCAAATGGGGCTACGCCTACGTCGGCGACTGGCGGCTGGACGCGCCGGTGCACGAGGTCAAGGAACACTCGCTGGCCCGGTTCACCAGCCAACTGAAGGAAACCCGCGCACTGCTCGGCAACCGGCTCGGGCTCTACCAGGTGCATTCGCTCACCGCGGACAGCCCGCTGTTCGGCGACCGTGAACTCCAGGAAGCGCTGGTGCGACTGGCCGAACACGGTGTCCGGGTCGGCTTCTCCACCTCCGGTCCGGCCCAGGCGGACACCGTGCGCAGGGCGTTGGACCTGACCGCGCAGGGCCAACCGGTGTTCACAGCGGTCCAGTCGACCTGGAACCTACTGGAAACCTCGGTCGGCCCCGCGCTCGCTCAGGCGCATGCCGGTGGTGCCCTGGTCATGGCCAAAGAAGCGATGGCCAACGGCAGGCTCGCGGTGCGGCCACCGGAAACGCTCAGCAAACTCGCCGCCCGCCACCAGGTCGGCCCGGACGCGATCGCGCTGGCCGCCACGCTGGTCCAACCCTGGGCCGACGTTGTGCTGCTCGGCTCGGCAGGCGTCGACCAGCTGCGCAGCAATCTGGCCGCCGAGGACGTCCACCTCGAACCGGCCGAACTGGACGAGTTGGCCGCCCTCGCGGAATCGCCGACCGACTACTGGGCCGAACGCGCCGCCCTGCCCTGGACCTGACCCGACTCACAGCACCTGGCCGCATCTGGTGCACCGCCAGTCGCCCTGCTCCTTCCTGAGGAACTGGTGACCACGCGGGCTCGCGCAGTCCTGCGCCGCGAACGCCTCTACGCACAGGTCGACGGTGGTCGTCGCGGACTGCCGCACGGTCGCGTAGACGCTGACTCCCGCCGAGGAGAGCCTGCTGTTGACGCCGTCGCGATCGTTGACGAGGGCGTTGAAAGCGCGGCCCTGCTCGTCGGCCAGTTTGCGAAATGCGGCGCGCCGGTTGGTCAGCCAGCCCAGCACGTCGGTCGGCTCGGGCAGCACCGCGTCGGGCACGCCGCGCAGCCGTTGTTCCCGGCCGGCGACGCGACGGTCCTGGTCGGTCAGCGCGTGGTGTTCGGCGTAGGCCAGCCAAATGGTGCTGGTCACGGTTGGACGTCCCCTTTCAAGCCGGTGATGTCGCGGAGCTCACCCGCCGGCAGTGTGTAGTTCGGTGGCGTCGGCAGCCTGCGTATGGCGCGACCGGGGTTGCTGAGGGCGAAAATCGCGGCGAGGGCACCGTCCGCGTCGCCGGAGTACTTCCACAGTGCCTCCGCCGCCTCGGGCGGCCGGTCGTTCTCCATGGCCAGCACGGTTCGATAGGCGACCGCCGCGCGGGCGGAGCGGATGATCACCACGTCGGTGAAGTAGTGCCGCTGGTTGACCGCGACCAGCGGCGGCGGTGGATCCTCGCCGACCTGGTAGACGGTCCAGCCGCTCATCGAGTTGAGCTGGGTCAGCCAGTGGTTCAGTTCGTCATCGGACATCAGTCAGCCGGTTCGGTCGTTGGGATGGGCCGCGGTGGGGCGGGACTTCGGGGAAGAGCACCGGGGCGGTGAACGGGGATTCTTTAACCGGTGCCGTCCCACCCCACCGCGGGGTACAGGGGGGTCAGACGCTTTCTTCGAGCGTGCTTTTCCGGTCCGCTTCGGGTTCCGGTTCGGGATCGGAACAGTGCAGGTCGGCGCGGGCGAGCAGGCGGCGGCAGGCCAACCGCGTCGCGCGGACCCGCCGCCGTTGCTCGCGGAAGATGAGCACGACGAGGAATGCCAAACCGATGCTCAGCAGAGCGGTCGTCGGCACGGTCCAGTCGGTCATGGCGACGAAGCTAGGCATTGCAAGTTTCGCCAGCACGTCCCATTAGAGTGAATTACCGGATGAAGGCCGAGAAATCGGCTGACTATCGTGTCCCGCATGGCAGTGGGAACGACGCGAGGCAAGCGCAGGCTGGGCCGATTCATCAGGCCGATCCGGGAGCGCAGCGGTCTCAACGCGGAACAGGTGGCGGTCAAGGCGCAGTGTTCCCGGCAGACCGTATCCAGGCTGGAAGCGGGGGACCACCTACCTCGGTTGCCGTTGTTCCGGAAGATGTTGACGGCGATCGGCGCGACAAAGGAAGAACGCGCGCAGGCGCTGCAACTGTGGGAGGTCGCGGACGCTTCCTCGGTGGAGCACGCCGCACACCTGTCCGCGAACTACTACCGGTTCCGGCTGGACGAGGCGGAAGCCGTGCTGGAACGCACGCTCGACACGGTGATCATCCCGGGTTTGCTGCAAACTCCGGAATATGCGACCGCCGTATCCAACGGCGCGAAGCGAATGTTGACCTCCGACCGCTGGGAACGGCTGGCCGCTGCCGAACGCCGAAATCGGCAGAGATTGTTGACTCGCCAACGAAGTCCGCTGGAATTCCACGCGCTCGTCGACGAGGCGGCGCTGCGCAGAATGATCGGCGGCGTCGAGGTTATGGCGGCGCAGCTCGACCACCTGCTTGAGGCCGCTACCTGGCCAAATGTTGTGATCCAGGTTCTTCCCTTTGATGTCGGGTCCTACGGGCCGCTGTCCGGACCAATGATGCTGCTCCACTTCCCAGAAGAAGATGACTCTGATTCGGCGTATGTGGAGAGCATTGTGGGCGTCGAAATTGTTGCAGAATCGAGCGACGTGGCCGCGCTGATTGCAGTGTGGGACGACATCGCGGCTGCGGCTCTGTCGCCCAAACGGTCGATGGAGATCATCAAGGCAGCAAGGGAATCACTGAGAAATCATGGACCACGAGCGAGAGTGGCGAAAAAGTCGCCGTAGCAATGCTCAGAGCTTCTGCGTCGAGTTATCCGTGGCTTCGATGTGGACCGGTGTGCGCGACACCAAGAATCGAGACGCGGGAACGCTGACCTTCAGTTCCGTCACCTGGGCGGCATTCCTCTCGGTGATCAAGAACACCTGAGCAGCACCCCGCCGGCGCTCCGTCCTGTATCGGGGCGCCGGTCGGGCGGTCGAACCTCGCAGGTCACAATGGTTGAGGTGCGGACCCTGCTCATCGACAACTACGACTCCTACACCTACAACCTGTACCAGTTGATCGCGCGCGTGAACGGTGCCGAACCCACCGTGGTCCGCAACGACGTCGACCGCGCCCGCCTCGACCTCACCGCGTTCGACAACATCGTGATCTCGCCCGGCCCAGGGCATCCGGCCCGGCCCGAGGACTTCGGGATCTGCGCCGACGTGATCGCCACCGCCACGATTCCACTGCTTGGCGTGTGCCTCGGCCACCAGGGCATCGTCACCGGCGAGGGCGGCCTTGTCACCCGAGCGCCCGCCGCCCGACACGGCCACCTGACCACGTTGCGGCACGACGGCACCGACCTGTTCGCCGGCCTCCCGGAGACCTTTACAGTCGTCCGCTACCACTCGCTGTGCGCGGCGCGGCCCCTGCCGGCAACGCTGATACCGACCGCGTGGGCCGAGGACGGCGTGATCATGGCGCTGCGACACCGGGACCGGCCGCTGTGGGGCCTGCAGTTCCATCCCGAGTCGGTGGCGAGCGAGTTCGGCGCCGAACTGCTCGCCCGCTTCCGCGACCGCACCCCCACCAACCGGGCGCCGGTCTGCCGACCGGTCACCATCACCCGCCCCGCGCGCGGCGAGTCGCGACTGGCAGTGCGCACGCTCGACGTCGCCGTGGACACCGAGACCGCGTTCACCGCGCTGTTCGACTCGGCGCCGCACGCGTTCTGGCTGGACAGCGCGCACGTCGAGCCAGGCGTTGCCCGGTTCTCCCACCTCGGCGCCGACACCGGACCACGGGGCGAACTGCTCACCTACCAGGTCGGCGATGGCGAGGTCACGGTCGAATCGGCCGACGGGGGAGTGCACCACGTGCGCGGCACCGTGTTCGACTATCTGGACGCGCAACTGGCCGCGCGGCGCGTGGCATCGCTGCCGGGCCTGCCGTTCGACCCGGCCTGCGGCTATGTCGGCTACTTCGGCTACGAGTTGAAGGCCGATTGCGGCGGCCGCAACAAGCATCAGTCGGTCATCCCGGACGCGCGGTGGATCTTCGCCGACCGCACCGTCACCGTCGACCACGAGACCGGCCGAACCCATGTCGTCGCGTTCGACGATGACGACGAGTGGCTGGCGGAGGCCGTCGCCGTCCTTGCCGACCTGCCTCCGGGTGCGCCCGCCCCGTCGCCGACGGACACCGTCGAGCCGTGGCTGACTCGCGACCGCGCGCGGTACCTGGCCGACATCGCGGACTGCCAGGCGAAACTGCACGCGGGCGAGAGCTACGAGCTCTGCCTGACCAACACCGCACGGGTCCCGGCGCGCGAGGACGGCTTCACGGTCTACCGGCGGCTGCGCCGCGTCAACCCGGCCCCGTACGGCGCCTACCTGCGGTTTCCCGACCTCCAGGTGGCCTGCTCGTCGCCGGAACGGTTCCTCCGCATCGACCGCGACGCCCGAGTGGAGACCAAACCCATCAAGGGCACGATCCGGCGCGGCACCACCCCGGCCGAGGACGCGCGGCTCAAGGCCGAGCTGCTCGGCAGCGGCAAGAACGTCGCCGAGAACCTGATGATCCTCGACCTGCTGCGCAACGATCTCGGCCGGGTGTGCGAGGTCGGCTCGGTGACCGTGCCCGCGATGATGGTGGCCGAGACCTACGCGACCGTGCACCAGCTGGTGTCCACGGTGCACGGCAGGCTGCGGCCGGGCGTGAGCGTGCTGGACTGCGTGCGTGCCTGCTTCCCGGGCGGTTCGATGACCGGGGCGCCGAAGCTGCGCAGCATGGAGATCTTGGACACACTGGAAACCACCGCGCGCGGCGTGTACTCCGGTTCGATCGGGGTGCTGGGCGTGACCGGCACCGCCGACCTGAACATCGTCATCCGCACCGCGGTGCTGGTCGGCGACGAATGGCACATTGGCGCCGGGGGCGCGATCGTGCTCGACTCGGACCCGGCAGAGGAATACGCGGAGATGCTGCTCAAGGCGTCGGCGACCCTCCGCGCGGTGGCCGATTTCGGTGCAACATCCCCTTCGCTCCCGTCGTGGGTGAATTAGCGCACGGGTTGCCGGCGATGAACGCAGATGGCCGCGCGATAGACTGCCGCTTACGTAGCAACGAACTACCGCTCGGAACCGACGACAACACCGCCGGTCATGGCTACCTTTCTGCTGACAACGCAAGAACAACTGGCACCTCCGCCTGAGGATGGCACTGTGGAAGATGTCGCGCCGGCAACGGGTTCCGACCCGAAGCGGCTGTTGTTCCTGTTCGCGGATACCGGGGGTGGGCATCGGGCGGCAGCACGAGCGCTCGCGCAGACCCTTGAGGTGTGGTACCCGGGCGAGTTCGAGGCGGTGCTGTGCGATCCGCTCGGCGGGCCGGGTTCGGCCTGGCTGCTGCGCAGGATCAGCGGACTGTACGGACTGTCCATCCGCTTCGCGCCCTGGGTGTGGGGGAGCATCTACTACACCTCGGACTGGCGCGGCGGCGTGCGGTTCCTCCGTTCGACGCTGCTCACCCTGGCTCATCGCCCGGTCGCCGAGGCCGTTGCCGCCCAACGGCCCGCGGCCATCATCAACCTGCACCCGCTGACCGGCTCCGCCGCGGTCCGTGCGCGGGAGCGGGGCTACCAGACGACGCCGGTGCTGACCGTGGTCACCGACCTGGTCAACCCGCACTCGTCCTGGCACGACCGCAAGGCCGATCGGATCGTGGTTCCGCCGACCGCGGTCGGCTGGGCCCGTCGGCCCAAACGACTCGGCCCGGACCGCAGGGTGGAGATCGGCCTGCCGGTCTCACCGCCGTTCGCCTCCGGCGTGCTGCGCGGACCGGAACGGGCGGCGTTGCGGCGTCGGCTGGGCATCGATGAGCAGCGCTTCACCGTGCTGCTCACCGGCGGCGGTGAAGGTGCCGGCGGGATCGCGCGGCGGGCCAAGTCGATCCTGCGTCGCTTCGACGACATCGGGGTTGTCGCCATCTGTGGCCGCAACCGACGCCTGCGCGAAGCCCTCGACGAGCTGCGGGCCGAGTACCCGGACCGGCTGACCGTCAACGGCTTCGTCGACAACATGGCCGACTGGCTGCGCAGCGCGGACGTGCTGGTGAGCAAGGCGGGGCCGGGCACGATCGCCGAGGCGACCTGCTGCGGCGTTCCGTTGATGCTGACCTCGCACGTGCCCGGTCAGGAGCGCGGCAACACCGAGTTCGTCGTCGACGCGGGCGCCGGCCGGCACACGCCGAGCGTACGCAGCCTGTTGCGCACGCTCGGCGAACTCAGGCGTGATCCGTCCACCGTGGACGAAATGGCGCTGGCTTCGGCACGGCTCGGCCAGCCCGAGGCCGCTCGCGAGATCGCCGACCTGCTCGCCAGTCTGCTCGGCGTCACCACGGATCCCCTGGCCACGGCCAGCTAACCGGTGATCGGCCGGATGCCGAGCAGCGTCCCCGACAGGTGGTCGGCGGCGCTGCTACACAGGAACGCGGCGAACGGCACGATGTCCTCGGCCTGACCGACCCGGCCGCCCGGATAGTTCGCGCCGACGTTGGCGATGTGCTCCGCGCTGGCGGCCACCCGCATGCCGGGCGTGTCGGTGAGGCCGGGGGCCAGTGCGATGGTGCGGATGCCCTCGTGCATGAGTTCCTGGTGCACCACATTGGACAGCAGGTGCACGCCGGCCTTGGTCGCGCCGTAGGCGGCGCCGCCGGCGCGGGTCTGGGTGCCGGCCATGCTGCCGATGTAGATGATCCGGCCGCCACCGCCGCGGATCATGATCGGCGCGAAGTGTTTGGTGGTGAGGAAGCAGCCGATCAGGTTGCTGTCCACCGCGCGCCGCAGGTCGCTCAGCTCGAATTCGAGGATCCGCATCGAGCCCGCCGGCGGCATCCAGCCCGCGTTGTTGATCAGCGCGTCCACCCGGCCCCAGTGCGCGTCGATGTCGGCCGCTGCCGCGGCGACCTGCTGTTCGTCGGCCACGTCTGCGACGACGCCGAACGGCTCGGGCGCGCCCGGTACGTCGGTGATGATCGCCTGGACGGTGTCTTCGACCTTCTGCTTGTCCCTGGCCAGGACCGCGATCCTGGCCCCCTCCGCCGCCAGTCCGAGCGCCATGGTGCGACCGAGGCCGCGGGCGGCTCCGGTGATGACGATGACCTTGTCGCGAATGTCGACCTGCATGACCACTCTCCAATGCTAGGCTCCCGCCTAATATTAGGCTACAGCCTAGAGAATGCGAAAGGCGTGGGATGACCGGTCGACGGGAAACACAGCGGGCGCGGATGCGGGATCGACTGCTCGAAGCCGCGTTGGAGCTGTTCGGCGCCCAGGGCTACGAGGCGACCACCATCGACCAGATCGCCGCCCGCGCCGACGTGGCCCGGCAGACCGTGCTCAACCACTACCCGCACAAGCGCGACTTCGTGGCGGAATGGGGGCGGCGCCGCCGCGAGGCGCTCACCTGGGTGCCGGACGGATCCGCGCGAGACCAGCTGCACGGCTACTTCGACGCGCTGGCCGACATGAACGAGCGCGAGCGCGACCTCACCGCGATGCTCTACCTGACGTTCGGCTCGGCCGAAAGCTCGGTGCACCAGCGCCCGGTCCCCGACGCGACCGTGGCCACCATCCGCGCCGGCCAGGCTGGCGGCGAGTTCGACACCGCGATCGAGGCGGCCATGGCCGCACAGGTGGTGGCGGCGATCTACTTCGACACGCTCAGCCGCTGGCTGACCAGCGAGCCCCCGTTCGACCTACGCGCCACTCTGCACGCGAAACTCGACCTGGTGCTCACCGGCCTCGGCACCTGACTCAGGGGTGGTACTCCTTGGCCGTGCCGCTCCCGCTGTGGTCGGTGAGCGCGGCAACGAACTGCGCGACGGTGCAGGCCGCACCGTTGGTGTTCGGGTTGGCGCCCGTGGTCGGGTCCGGCGCGTAGTGGCCGTCGTCGGGACCACGGGTGACCCGAACGATCATCGGCAGCCTCACGGTCGGTTCCGGTGGCGTCGTCCACATGAGTACGACAACGCCGACGGGTCAGACCCGTCGGCGTTGACCGTCGCGTGTGGACTCAGCCGGCCTGTGTGCCGCAGTTGCCGCAGAACCGTGCGCCGGGCGCGAGTTCGTTGCCGCAGTTGGTGCAGTGCGGCGCCGAAGCGACCGCGGTGCCGCAGTTCATGCAGAACTTCGCGCCCGGCGGCACCGGGTTCTGGCAGGACGCGCACGGCGCACCGGCCGGTGCCTGCTGTTGGGGCGGCTGGCCCTGACCGGGCGGCAGCTGCTGCGGACCGGTGTCCGGCTGACCGGCAGGCGGCGGGCCGGTGTAACCGCCCGGTGCGCCACCGGCGAAACCCTGCTGCGGCGGGGGAGCGGGCGGCAGCGCGCCCTGCTGGACGGCCTGACCGCCCATGCCGAGGCCGGCCGCGAGGAACGCGCCACCGACCGCGTTGCCGCCCTGCGCCATGCCCTGGCCCGCGCCCAACGCCATCTCGCCGGCGGCGTACTGGTTGAAGCCGCCTGCCAGCCGCGAGTAGCTGGTGTCCTTGGCCAGTGTCTTGAGCTGCTGCGCGTCCTCGGGCGCCAGGTTGATGTCGAAGTTGCCCATCCTGGTCATGGCGACGCCGTAGGCGGCCAACTGCTCGTTGGCCCTGGTGATCACCGTCTGCTCGATGTCCGGCGTGTACGCGGACAGACCGAGGATCGGCCAACCGTTGCGCACGATCTGGTTGGTGACGTCGCTGCGCATCACCTTCAGCAACTGGTCGCTCACCCAGTTGGACACCCGCTCGTTGTCGGTCACGTCGACCGTGGACAGCAGGTTGGTGATCAACCGGATCGGGTCGGACACCCGCAGCGCGTAGTCGCCGAACACCCGCAACGTGACGATCAGGCCGGTGGCCCGGTCCTGCACGTCGTCGATGCGGCCACCGAAGGTGAAACCGGTGTATTCGCGGCTGCCCACGAAGTACAGCTCGGCGCGGTAGGCGTTGCCGCCGGAGAGGTGGTCGATCAGGGCGCCGAGACCGGGCAGCTCGTTCGCGTCGATCGCGTGCCGGCCGGGTCCCATGGTCTGCACGACCTGGCCGGTATTGACGAACAGCGCGACCTCGTCGGCATTGACGATCGCGTGGGTGAAGCGCCGGATGCTCACGTCCGGCCACTTGAACACCAGTTGACCCTTGCGGTCGTCAGGAACCGCGATGAATTCCCGCCCGAACAGTGCCACGCCACGCCTCCACGACAACGATCAATTGATTCGCAACCCTACCGCGACCCGCGCCGCGCGCGGCAAAGCCGCGTGCACTGCTAACTTCTACCCGATCCAGACGGGCTGTGGGGGCTCGACAGGCGAAATGGAGAACAACGGTGGACCGGATCGAGTGTCAGTGGTGCAGGTCGCAGAACCCGCCGGGGACCGTCAGCTGCCTGACTTGTGGCGCGCCGCAGGACGAACGCAACAAGGTTTCGGACTCCGGCTGGCGTGAGGCGCCGCGCCTACGCGACATGACCGAGTTCCGCTTCGCCAACAGCACCTGCCAGGTCGAAGGCGAACTGGTCCCGGTGGCCGAGATCAACCTCGGCCCCGGCGACGCGGTGTTCTTCGAGCATCACGTGATGTTGTGGAAGGACGAGAGCGCCCCGATTTCCGCGCTCAACACCGGCGGCGGCATGCGCCGTTCGTTCGGCGGCATGCCGCACATCGTCACCGTCGGTCAGGGACCGGGCCGGATCGCGTTCTCCCGTGACGCGCCCGGTGAACTGGTCGTGCTGCCGCTGCACCCCGGCATGGAGTTGGACGTGCGCGAGCACGCATTCCTGGTCGCGTCGGGCAGCATCAGCTACTCGTTCGTGCGAATCAAGGGCCTTGCCAACATCCTGCACGGCGGCAGCGGCATGTACATGGACCGCTTCATCACCCAGGGCATGCCCGGCCTGCTGCTGCTGCACGGCTACGGCAACGTGTTCGAGCGGCTGCTGCGGCCGGGGGAGAAGATCCTGGTCGAACCGGGCGCGTACCTGTACAAGGATTCGACCGTCGGCATGCAGGCGATCAAGACGCCGCTCAAGACCGGTCTGCTCAGCCGGGGCATGTTCCTGGCCGAGATGACCGGGCCCGGCAGGGTCGGCATCCAGTCCATGTACGTGCACCACCACTCCGAGTGAGGCGGACGCGATCATGACCTCACCCGGCAACTACATCTGCCGCTACTGCCGGCAGAACAGCGACGCGACCCAGTCCGCCTGCGTGCGCTGCGGCGCCCCGATCGACGTGCGCGCCTCGGTCAGCGACTCCGGCTGGCAGAAGCAGCCCGCGATCAAGGACATGGCGCGGATCCAGTTCGGCCAGTCCTATTGCCAGATCGAAGGCTTCCAGGTTCCGGTGGCCGAGTTCGCCCTCGCGCAGAACGACTCGATCTTCTTCTCCCACCACAACCTGTTGTGGTGCGACGTGAACGCGCAGCTGTCCAACATGAGCCTTGCCGGCGGCTGGAGCCGGGTCATGGCCGGCCTGCCACTGATCATGGTGGAGGGTCGCGGTCCCGGCCACATCGCGTTGTCCGACAACCATGCCGGCGACATCGTCACCCTCCCGCTGCAGCACGGCCAGTCGATCTGGGTGCGCGAACACCGGTTCCTGGTCGCCACCGGGCAGATCAAGTACAGCTGGGAGCGTTCGGGCGTCTGGTTCGT
>DASYBO010000644.1:0-13324 GCA_036500685.1 Pseudonocardiaceae bacterium
CCCGGCACGGGCTGCTCTCTTGGTTGGTCAGGCCGTTTGATCGGACCCGATCAGCCGGGCGAGGGACACCGCGCCGCGCAACGAGGACAGGCCACCCAGGATGGCCGGTTCCACCGGCAGCGGCGGTTGGCCGGCCCTGGCCAGGCCGTCGAGGTGCTGCGACACCCACCCGACCATCTCGGGGATGCCCGCCGCGAAGCCGCCGCCGATCAGCGCCCGCGTCGGCCGGACGAGTTCCTGGACGCAGGTCACCGCGGCGGCCAGGGCCTGGCAGGTCTGTTCGACGGCGGTGACGGCCCACAGTTGGCCGTCGCGCAGGGCGTGCCGCAGTTCGTCGAAGGTGACCTCGGCTCCCCGCAACAGTGCCGCACGGCGCAGGGTCGCCGGTCCGGACGCGATCGCCTGGAGGCAGCCCACCCGACCGCAGTCGCAGCGCGCGCCGAGCATCTCCACGATCAGGTGGCCGACCTCGAAGGACCCTCGGTCGAGCCCTGGGCACGGCGCGCCGCGCAGGACGAGGCCGCCGCCGACGCCAGTGCCGACACCGATGTAGAGCAGATCGTCACAACCGGACGCGCGCGCTTCGGCCAGCGCGCCGAGGTCGCCGTCGTCGGCCCAGGTGACTGGCGCGTCGGGAAACAGCGCGCGCAGCGACGCGTCCAGCGCGAGTCCGGTCCACTCAGGACGGCTGGGCCACGCGGTGATCCTGCCGTCGGTGCCGACCGTCGCGGGCATCGCGACCCCCACCGCGCGCAGTGGCGTCATCAACCCGGACCGCAGCCCGTCCACATGTTCGGCGAGTTGGGCCAGATCCCTTGCGGCGCTGTGCCGCGGCGCCCAGGCGAAGGTGGTCTCGTCGACGGAGCCGGCTTCGGTCTCGAGCCGGAAGGCGACCTTGGTGCCACCGATGTCGATGCCGAGATAGTGCGACACGGTCGTCAACGACCGGACAGCGACGGGCACAGGGCGAGCAGGTCGGCCGGACGACGCAGCACCACGTCGGGTCCACCGGCCAGCAACTCGTCGACGTCGGCGGGCGGCGCCCACAGAGCGGCGGCCGAGAGCACGCCCGCACCTCGGGCGCTGGCCAGGTCGGTCGGCGCGTCGCCGATCATCATGGCTCGCTCGGCCGGCACGTCCAGCAGATCCAGCGCGTGCCGCACGATGTCCGGGGCCGGCTTGGGCCGGGCGACCTCGTCGGAGCCGATGACGTGCGCGAAGAACGGGAGCAGGCCGAGCCGGTCGAGCAGGGCTCGCGCTCTCGGGCCGCTCTTGCCGGTGGCGACCGCGAGCCGCAGGCCGCGGATGCGCAGCGTCAGCAGCAGTTCGACGATGCCCGGGAACACCTTCACCTGGTCGGTGAGGCGATAGCTCTCGCGGACGAAGGGCTCCTCCATCGCCAGCGGCAGGCCCATGATCCGCATGATGTCCGGGAAGTAGCGGCCGAGGTGGTGCCGGTACTCCTCGAACGGTGCCGGGCCGTCGCCGACGACTTCGGCGTAGGCCACGGCGAATGCCTCGCTCATCACCGCGAAGCTGTCGACGATGACCCCGTCAAGATCGAAGACGACGGCATGCCGGGGCAGCGTGAGCGTGTCGGTCGCGGCAGCTGGTCGGTCGACCATCGGGAAGGCCATGGGACACCCCTTTACTGGTATGCGGGCACTCGTCGCCGGGCACGTGCCGAGCGGGCCGAGGCATAGAAGTTCTCGATCATGTCGACGATCGGGCGGGCTTCGGCAATGGCTTTGCCGCGGCTGCTGGGATCGGCCAGCAGCGCGGCAAGGCCGTCCAGTTGCCGGGTGTATTCGATGCCGATCGGTTCGGTCGGCAGCCAGATGCGGTTGGTGGCGCCTTCGCGGGTCACCGTCAGCACCGGTTCTGGCTCTCGGTTGGGGCTGAAGCCGAAGGTGCACCTCAGTTCGGCGGTGCCGGCGCTGCCCTCGACCTGGATCAGCGAAACGTCCTTGGCCTCGTGCGAGGCCCAGCAGGCCCGCAGCGAGACCGAGATGCCGTCGTCGCGGACCAGGAAGCCGCGGGCCGTGTCCTCGACGTCGACGATGTCGGCGCCGGGCTGGTCCTGGCGCCACGCGGCCGACCAGTCCCCCGAGTTGACGAAGTCGCTGGAGGTCACGCCGATCACCTGGGTGAAAACGGCAGGGCCGAGCAGGAACGCGAGCGCGTCGAGCAGGTGCCAGCCGAGGTCGAACAGCGCTCCCCCACCGGCTTTGTCGCGCCGGGTGAACCAGCCACCGGCCTTCGGCACGCCGCGCGCCCGGATCCAGCCCATGGTGATGTGCCGGATCTCGCCGAGGTCCAGCAGGACCCGCCGCAACGATTCCACGTCACCGCGATAGCGGGCGGCGCTGCCGGCCAGCAGCATCCCGCCGCCGCGTTCGGCCATGGCCAGGACGTCGACCTCGGCCGAGCTCAGGCACACCGGCTTTTCCAGGAAGACCGAGATTCCGGTGCTGAGGAGGGCGCCGGCGACCTCGGTGTGCAGGTAGTTGGGCACCGCGACGACGGCCAGGTCGACCTCGTGCGGGGTGAGCGCGTCCACCGAGGGATACGCGGGAATGCCGGTCGCCTCGCTGAATTCCCCGCGCGCGGCCTTGTCGGCGTCGACGGCGGCGATCACCTCGAAATCGGCGTGCGCACGCAGTCGGGGAAGCCACAGCTCCCGACCGGCCCAGCCGAGCCCGACCACGGCGACCCTGGCACTCATGCCGAGGCCACCGCTTCGGCGATGATCTCGGCCGTCGCGTGCATCGCGGACTCGTCCGCGAGCAGGGTCCTGTGGTGCAGCCAGACGCAGTCCTTGCTGATGGCATCGGCGTAGTGGCAGCGTTCCGCCATCGCGCCAAGGCTCTCCTCGGGTGCGCCGATCTCCCAGAAGGCGTCGGTGTTGTAGATGGCGCGGAAGGCGGTGAACGCGGGCAGGCCGGCCGCGACGAGCCGATCGACCAGCGCGTTGCGGTTGTCCTCCCCGATGCCGGGGACGCGGAACATGGCCATGTAGTGCGAGTTGCGGTCGGCCCGGCCGTCGCCACCCTGGGCCACGACGCCGCCGATCGCGTCGAGCAGACCGGACAGCAGCGTCCAGCGCTGGTCGCGTACGGCGATCTGCTCGTCGAGGCGGCGCAGCTGCGCCCGGAGCACGGAGGCGGAGAACTCGTTGAGCCGCATGTTGGAACCGGCGATCTTGTGCCGGTAGAGGCGATCCTCACGCGGGCGGCCACAGCTGTGCCGCAGGAACGCCGTCTCGTACTGCTCGGTCATTCCCTCCGGGAACACCACGGCGCCGCCTTCGCCCGCGGTCATCAACTTGCCGTTCTGGAAGCTGAAGGTGGCGATGCTGCCGAGTTCACCGACTCGCTTGCCCTGCCAGCGCGCGCCGTGCGCGTGCGCGGCGTCCTGCAACAGCGCCACGCCGTTCTCCTTGCCGATCTTGTCCAGCGCGTCCATGTCGGCCATCAGGCCCGCCATGTGCACCGGCATGATCACCTTGGTGCGCGGGGTGATGGCGGCCGCTGCCGCTTCCGGGTCGATGTTGAAGGTGTCCGGGTCGACGTCGACCGGGATCGTGACGGCACCGAGCCGCTGGGCGGCCTGGGAAGACGAGATGAAGGTGAAGGCCGGCACGATGACCTCGGTGCCCGGCCCGACGCCCATGACTTGCAGGGCGAGTTCCAGCGCGTGCGTCCCGTTCGTGAGCGCCAGCGCGTGCTCGGCGCCCTCGTGGTCGGCGAACTCGCGTTCGAAGGAGTTCACCTCGTCGCCGCCCATGCGCCACCACTGGCCCTGCTCGAGCGCGCGGATCAGGCCGGCTCGCTCGGTGTCGTCGAATTGGGGCCACTGAGGGAATTCTGGTGCCTGTCGCGTGGTCATGTCTCTCCGAATCTCCACCGTGGTTCCCATTGCGGAAACGAGGTCAACGACGGCCCGATTGCCGCGAACGCGGTTCATCATCCTTGCCAAACCAGCATAGGAAACCGCCCCGGCACGCTACATCCTTCGGGCTGGTAGTGGTCAGAATCCTTATCCTAACTCGAAAAACGTTCGATATGCGCTGATCTGGCCCTCCAGCATATGTATTCCATAGTGGACTGAATGACCGAGCGCCTCAGCTTCCCTGAGTAGCCGGGTTTCTCTGGGATGCATGATGATGTCGGCGACGACAATGCCCGTCGGCAGGAGATCCGGCCGCAACGGAAGCGGGTCGTCGGGGCTCAGCCCGAGCGGCGTGGCATTCACGACGATCTGCGCGCCGGATAGGTCCGGTTCGGGCGAGGTGACGGTGCGGCCCGGCCAGTGCGCGTCAAGCCGTGCGTGCAGCCCGGCCAATTTCGCGGTGTCCGGGTCGCACGCCGCCAACCGCTCGGCACCGGCCTGCAGCAGTGCCGCCGCGATCGCGCTGCCCGCACCGCCGGCGCCGACCAGCGTCACCCGCTTGTTCCGGGGGTCGTGGCCGGCAGCGACGAGCCCGGCGACGAAGCCGAGGCCGTCGAAGTTCTCCGCGTACCAGGTGCCGTCGGCCTCGCGCCGCAACGCGTTGGCGCTTCCCGCGATCGCGACCGTGGGACTGCGACTGTCGGCGAGCCCGGCCACGGCTGCCTTGTGCGGCACTGTGACGAAGATGCCGTCGACATTGCCGATACACCGCAACGCGCCGACGACCCGTTCGAGGTGTTCGGGCCCGACGTGCACGGGAACCAGCACCGCGTCGATGCCCAGCCGGACGAACAGCGGGTTCATCAGCGCGGGTGACTGGACCTGGGTCACCGGATCTCCCAGGACGACGTAGAGACGGGTGGTGCCGCTGATGGGTGAATTCGCCGTCATCACAACCTTTCCGGGACGCGCCGGTCCTGGTAGCTCAACAGTTCCGCGACATGGAAGGCGAGTTCGATCGACTGCTCGGCGTTGAATCGAGGATCGCAGGCGCTGCGATAGCGGGCTGGCAGGTCGGTCTCGGTGATTCCCGCGACGCCGCCGAGGCATTCGGTCACGTCTTCGCCGGTCACCTCGACGTGGATGCCGCCGGGGTGGGTGCCGAGCCCTCGGTGCACCTCGAAGAAACCGGCGATCTCGTCGGCGACGTTGTCGAAATGCCGGGTCTTGTAGCCGTTTCCCGACTTGTGGGTGTTGCCGTGCATGGGATCGCACTGCCAGATCACCGGATGCCCCGACGCGTTGACCTTCTCCACGATCGGCGGCAGGACGTCGCGGATCAGCCGGTGCCCCATCCGGCTCACCAGGGTCAGTTTCCCCGGTGTGCCATGCGGATCGAGGCGCTCCGCGTATTCCACCGCCTGCTCCGGGGTCACGTTCGGGCCGATCTTGAGACCGATCGGGTTGGACAGCAGTTCCGCGAACGCGAGATGGGCCCCGTCGAGTTGACGGGTGCGCTCACCGACCCAGAGGAAGTGCGCGAGCCCGCTGGCCAGTTGGGGCTCAGGACCGTTGGCGTGCGCCCACAGCACAGCATGCTCGTAGTCGAGCAGGAGCATCTCGTGGCTGACGTAGACCTCGTCCACGCGGTGCGCGCGGACCACATTCATGGCGGCCGTGGCGGCGGCGTGGGCCCGCAGCATGCGGTGCGGATCCGGCGTTCGCGCCGCGAGGGTTGGTCGCGCGGAGTTGATGATGTCGCCTCGGTAGACCGGCAGCCCCAGCCCGTCGACGGCATCCGAGCGCGGCTTCGCGTACTGCCCGGCCATGCGCGCGATCTTGACCACCGGCACGGCGCTCGCGTGGGCGAGCACGGTCGCCATCTGTTGGAGGATGCGCAGGTTGGCGCGCAGGTGGGACTCGGTGTTGTCGGCGAAGGTCTCGGCGCAGTCGCCGCCCTGCAACAGGAAAGCCTCGCCTCGGGCGACCGACGCGAGCCGGTCGGCCAGCCGCGCCGTCTCCCCCGGCGTCACGATCGGCTCGGCTCGCCGCAGTTGCTCGACGACGGCGGCGGCCCGCGCCGAGTCCGGCCAGCACGGCTGCTGTGCGGCCGGCAGGGCCAGCGCCGCGTTCAGCCGTCCGGCCAGCCGCCGGTGCATCGGCGATGCCAGGTCGGGAAACCTTCTCATGCCGGTGCCGCCTCGGTCTGCTTGACTTGGATGAGTTCCTCCAACGGCGCGCGCGGCATCTCGCCGAGAACGCGGACGACCACGTCCTCCGGCACGTCGCTCACCAGCTCCGCCCCGGCCGGCCCGTCCAGGACGAAACCGAGCCCCCTGAACGCCTTCTTGTCCCGGTGCATCTGCCGGACGAGAGCCACCGGGTCGACGTCGGTGGGCAGCGCGGTGGGCAGGCCGTAATGCCGGACGACCGCGAGATGTTCGTCCACTCTGGACTCGTCGATGCGCCCGAGCGCGCAGGCCAGCAAGCCCGCGTAGACCGTGCCGATGGCGACCGCCTCGCCGTGGCGCAGCGCGAATCCGGTCGCCAGTTCGAGCGCGTGGCCCAGCGTGTGGCCGTAGTTGAGCAGGTGCCGCTTGCCTGCGTCCCGCTCGTCCACCTCGACGATGCGCGCCTTGAGGGTCACGCTGGCCGCGATCTGCTCGGCCAGCGGCCGATCGCGCAGATCTCCGGAACCGATGAAGTGACCTCGGGCGATCTCGCCGAAGCCGTTGCGCAGCTCCCTCGGCGACAACGTCGCGAGGTAGTCCGTATCGCACAGCACCGCGCTTGGCTGCCAGAACGTGCCGATCATGTTCTTGCCGTCGGCCAGGTTCACCGCGGTCTTCCCGCCGACGCTCGCATCCACCTGGGCGAGCAGCGAGGTGGGCAGGTGGATCACGGCGACGCCTCGGTGGTAGAGCCCGGCCGCGAGTCCGACCACGTCGGTGGTTGTCCCGCCGCCGATGGACACGACCACGTCGGTCCGGGTGAGCCCGAACCGCACGAACTCACCGCACAGATCCTCGACGGTACACAGCCGTTTGCCGTACTCGCCGTCCCTGGCCGGGATCAGCAGGGTCTCGACGCCGGTCGCGGGCACCCACGCCTTCGGGCGAGCCGACACGACCGCCGCGCGCCGCGCGCCCAGCCGCGCGATGATCCCGGCCAGCGAGGCGCGCACCCCCGAGCCGACCACCACGTCGTAGGAGCGGTCGCCGAGCCGCACCGGAATTGTCGTCGTCACGGTGCCTTCTCCTGTTCTCCGGAGAGGATGCCGGACACCAGCATCCGGTGTTCGTCGTCGTCGGTGATCGTGCGCACCTGCTCACGACCGTTGCGCACGGTCAGATACCGGCGCTGTCGCATGAACACCTGACCGTTGTCGAAAGCCCGGCCGCACAGGATTTCCCTGGTGTCGTCGCGTTCCGAGTCCGACAGGATCTCCCGGAGGTTGTCCTCCAGTTCCTTCCAGTCGTTCAGCTGACGGGGTTCGTTCTTGAACGTGTAGACGACGCCCCAGCGGGTCACCGCTCCCCTGCGTTGCAGTGCGATGCCGGATTCCTGCTCGACCAGCCGGAACTGGTTCCCGTACTGGGCCTGCACGGTGTCGCCGACCCGCAACGGCTCGACGTAGGTCGGGCCGGGGTAGCCGACGTCGACGAGCCATTCGTCGCCGTCAAGGCACACCCGGTTGAACATGTGCTCGATGTCGGTGCCGAAGTTGTCCCGGCCTTCGCCCGTGCTGCCCGCCATCAGCGTGACGTCGTAGCCGATGTCGCGCAGCAGCCGGAAGAACAGCCGGTTCAGGTGGTAGCAGGCGCCCCCCTGCCCGTCGACAACGGTCCGCTCGAACAGGGCGTCCTCGTCGACATCGACGATGTCGACGCCGTCGGCGAGGTCGTAGGCGAGGCTGTTGTACGGAATCGCCATCAGGTGCCCTTTCTGCAACTCCCGCAACGTCTCGATGTCGACACTGGTCATTGCGTCGCAACCGATCCGTTGGAGATAGCTGTCCACGTCGAACACGTCATCACCTTCTTTCAGACCGAGATCAGCTCATGCAGGTGCGCTGCGATCATGTGTGGTGTCGGATAGGCAAAGACGAGATTGGCGGCGATCTTGCGACCGCTCAGGTCGCGCAGCCGGTTGCGGAGTTCGATGGCGGTCAGCGAGTCGAAGCCGATCTCGAACAGTCCCTGGTCCGCCTCGATCTGGTGCGTCGCCCCGTAACCCAGCACGGCGGCCACCTGAGCCCGCACCAGGTCGAGCAAGATCCCTTCCTGATCGGCGGCCGGCGCTGCGGCCAGTCGCTCGGCGAGTCGGCGTTCGTCGCCGACTGCCACGGTGTGTGCCTGCTGCCGGGCCGATCGGATCAGTCCGCGCAGCATGGACGGCACCGCGGTACCGCCCGCGGCGCGCAGGTCCAGCTTGGCCGGCACCAGTAGGGCCTGACTCGAACCCAGGGCGGCGTCGAACAGAGCCATGCCTTCGGCCGGGGTCAGGGCCAGCAGTCCGCCGCGCCTGCTCATCCGCGTCTTGGCGAGGTCGTCGGTGCCGGCCGCCATGCCGCCGGTCTGCTCCCACAGGCCCCAAGCCAACGACAACCCCGGCAGGCCGAGCGACCTGCGGTGCGCCATCAGCCCGTCCAGGAACGCGTTCGCGGCACCGTAGCCGCCGCTGCCCGCGCCCATGAACACACCGGACACCGAGGAATACACGACGAACGCGTCCAGGTCGATGTCGCGGGTCAGCTCGTCGAGATGCCGGACCGCGTCCACCTTGGGCGCGAACACCTCCGCCAGTCCTTCCGGCGTCACCGTCCCGATCACGCCCGCATCCGCGACACCGGCCGTGTGCACGATCGCGTTCGGGCGGTGTTCGCTGAGCAGAGCGGCCACCTGGTCGCGGTCGGACATGTCACAGGCCACCACGGACACCTCGACGCCCAACTCGGCGACCAGGTCCGACGCACCCTCGGCGGCCGGACCTCGCCTGCTGGCCAGCACCAGACGCCGCACACCATGCCGGGCGACCAGATGCCGAGCGACAAGACCACCCAACGACCCGGTACCACCCGTGATCAGCACCGTCCCTTCTGGATCGAACGACGCCGATGCCTGGCCGGTGGCGCGGGCGAGCCGAGGCACCGACAGCGCCCCGCCGCGCTCGGCGACCTGCGGTTCCCCGCTGGCCAGCATCGCACCCAGCGCCGATTCCGCCCCGTCGGCCGAGGCCGGGTCGAGGTCGATCAGCACGATCCGGTCCGGGTTCTCGGCCTGAGCCGCCCGAACAAGGCCCCACACCGCAGCGGCAGCCGGATCGGTCACCGTGCCGTCGCCTGCTGGCACCGCGCCCCTGGTCACCACCGCGAGCCGCGACTCCTCCAGCCCGCCGCCTGCCAGCCAGCACTGCACCACGTCCAGCACCTGGACAGTCAGCCCCAGCACATCGGTGCCGCCGACCGCCTCCAGTACCGCGATGGCCGGTGCGTCCTTCGTCCCCGACAGCACGTCGTCGGCCAGGGTCGCCACCTGTTCCGCGTCGACCACCGGCACCCACGAAGGCGCGGGCTGCGCGGTCGTTGGCAGCCCGGTCCAGTCCACCCGGAACAACGAGTCCTCGGCACCCGCCGCTGTCGCCAGTTGCTCGTTGGTGACCGGCCGACCCACCAGCGAGTCCAGCGTCACCACCAAGCCACCCGCTTCGTCGACGGCCTCCAGCGACATCGCGTCCGGCGCCGGCTTGGCGACGCGCACGCGCAAGGCGGCAGCGCCCGCGGCGTGCAGTTCCAGGCCGTTCCACGCGAAGGGCAGTTGCAGGTCCCGCTCGTCCGGTTCGCCGTCGCGGGCGGCAGCGGCGGCGTTCAGCATCGTCGAGTGCAGGGCCGCGTCGAGCAGTGCGGGATGGATGCCGAACCGGCCCGCCTCCTTGACGTGGTCCTCGGGCAGAGCGACCTCGGCGAAGATCTCGTCACCGCGTCGCCACACCGCCCGCACGGCCTGGAACACCCTGCCGTACCCGTAGCCCAGCCGCGCGAGCCAGTCATAGCCGTCGCCGAGATCGACGGGCTGCGCGCCAGGCGGCGGCCACTCGCTGAAGTCGAACCTGGCGCCGCGTTGCGCCGCGACCGCGAGCACACCGCTGGCGTGCCGGGTCCACGTGTTCGCCGCGTCTTCGCGTTGCGAGAACACCTCGACGGTGCGCGAGCCGTTCTGGTCCGGTCCACTCAGGTCGACCTGCACGCGGACGCCGCCATGCGGCGGAATCACCAGCGGCGCCTCGATCACGAGTTCGTCGAGCACCGAGCAGCCTGCTTCGTCGCCGGCCCGCACGGCCAGCTCGACCAACCCGGTGCCGGGCACGATGACGACGCCGCGGACCGCGTGATCGGCCAGCCAGGGGTGCGACTTCAGGGACAGGCGCGAGGTGAACACCATGCCGTCGGAGCGCGGCAGTTGCACGACCGCGCCCAGCATCGGGTGGTCCGTTCCGGCTAGTCCCAGCGAGGCGGCGTCGGTGGCGGATTCGGTCGCCCGCAGCCAGTAGTGCTGGTGGTCGAACGCGTAGGTCGGGAGGTCGACGCGCCCGGCAGGCGCGGACAGGACTCCGCTCCAGTCGACCGCGACACCTCGGACGAACAGTTCGCCCATCGACGCGAGCAGCCTGCGCGGGCCGCCTTCGTCACGCCGCAAGGTCCCTGCGACGACGGCATCGGTGTCCTCGGTGATCTCGGTGATCGGCTGGACCAGCACCGGATGGGCACTGACCTCGACGAACACCCGGTGCCCCTGGCCGATCAGGTCGGCGACGGCCGGGCCGAACCGCACCTGGTTGCGCAGGTTGCGGAACCAGTAGCCGCCGTCGACGACGCCGGCGTCCTCGATCCACTCACCGGTCACGGTCGAGTAGAACGGCACCATCGGCGCCTGCGCCGTGATCCCTGCCAGCGCATCGGCAAGAGTCTCGCGGATGCCTTCGACGTGCCGCGTGTGCGAGGCGTAGTCCACCGCGACCCGCCGCACCCGAACGCCCGCGTCCTCCAACGTCGTCAACGCCTCGTCCAACGCCTGCGCGTCACCGGCGATCACCACCGACGACGGACTGCTCACCGCGGCGACCTCGACCCGATCGGCCCACGGCGCCAACCGTGCGACGGCCTCCTCAGCGCCGAGCGCGACCGACGCCATGCCACCGCGCCCCGACAGTTGCGTCGCGATCGCCTTGCTGCGCAACGCAACCACCCGCGCCGCGTCCTCAAGCGAGAGCGCACCGGACACGCACGCCGCTGCGATCTCCCCTTGCGAATGGCCGAGGACCGCGTCGGGAACCACACCCACCGAGGACCACACCGAAGCCAGTCCGACCATCACCGCGAAGCTCGCGGGCTGGATGACATCAACACGGTCCAGCTCGGCGTCGCCGCGCAGAACGTCCACAAGGGACCAATCGATGTGCGGAGCCAACGCGGCGGCGCACTCGGAGATCCGCTCCGCGAAGACCGGAGACCAGTCCAGCAGCTCCCGCCCCATGCCGACCCACTGCGAGCCCTGGCCGGGGAACACCCACACCAGCTTGCCCGGCACACCGGAAGCAGGCACCCGGCCGACCACCAGACCGGCCGCATTCTCGCCGTGCGCCAACGCATCCAGCCCGGCCACGGCCTCCGCACGAGACCCGGCAACGACCACGGCCCGCTCACCGAACAAGGCCCGACCGGACGCCAGCGTACCGGCCACCCCTGCCAAGGGCTGATCCGATTCCCCGACGAAAGTCGCGAGTTGTCCGGCCTGGCCCGCCAGCGAACCGGCGCTGCGCGCCGACACAATCAGCGGCACCACACCATCCGGCGTCTCGCCTGCGATGGGTGGCGCATCCTCGACCGGTGCTTCCTCGATGATCAGGTGCGCGTTGGTCTCGCTGATGCCGAACGAGGACACCCCGGCCCGGCGCGGATGCCCATTGCGCGGCCATTCCCGTGCCTGCGTCAGCAGTTCAACCGCGCCCGCCGACCAGTCCACCTGAGTCGTCGGCCGGCCGACGTGCAGGGTGGGCGGCATCATGTCGTGGCGCAGCGCCTGCACCATCTTGATGACGCCTGCCACGCCCGCCGCCGACTGCGAGTGGCCGATGTTCGACTTGATCGACCCCAGCCACAGCGGCGTCTCGGCGTCCCGACCCTGGCCGTACGTGGTCAGCAGAGCCTGGACCTCGATGGGATCGCCCAGCGCGGTGCCGGTCCCGTGCCCTTCGACAATGTCCACATCGGACGAATTAAGGCCGCCGCTCGCCAGAGCCCTGCGGATGACGCGCTGCTGCGACGGGCCGTTCGGGGCCGTAAGGCCGTTGGACGCACCGTCCTGGTTCACCGCGCTGCCGCGCAACACGGCCAAGATCCGGTGACCGCGTTCCCTCGCGGCCGACAACCGTTCCAGCACCACGACGCCAACGCCCTCGGCCCAACCTGTGCCGTCCGCGCCGTCGGCATACGCCTTGCAGCGCCCGTCGACGGCCAGGCCGCGCTGCCGCGAGAACTCCACGAAGGTGCCCGGTGTCCCCATCACGGTGACGCCGCCGGCCAATGCCATCGAGCACTCACCCTGACGCAACGCCTGCGCCGCAAGGTGCATCGCCACCAACGACGACGAACACGCCGTGTCGATCGTGACGGCAGGCCCCTCGAAACCGAACACGTACGACACCCGGCCCGACGCAACGCTCAACGCCCCACCCGTGCTGGCGAAACCCTCCAGCTCCGGCGCTGCCGCACCCATCCCGTAGCCCTGATTGGACACCCCGGCGAACACGCCGATGTCGGTGCCCTTCAGCGATACGGGGTCGACACCGGCACCCTCGATGGCTTCCCAGGACACCTCCAGCAACAGCCGCTGCTGCGGGTCCATGGCCAGGGCTTCACGCGGCGAGATGCCGAAGAACCCCGCGTCGAAATGCCCCGCATCGTGCAGGAAGCCGCCCTGGCTGGCGTAGGACGTGCCCTTGTGCTCGGGGTCCGAGTCGAACAGGCCGTCGAGGTCCCAGCCTCGGTCGTCGGGGAAGGGCGAGACACCTTCGCGGCCTTCGAAGACCAATCGCCACAGGTCATCGGGATTCGTCACGCCGCCCGGGTACCGGCAGGCCATACCGACGATCGCGATCGGCTCGTCGGGAGCGGCCAACGGCACGACCGTGGTCGGAGTTTCGGCGACGGTGTCACCGAGTTCGTCGCGGAGGTAGCCAGCGAGTGCCTGGGGGTTCGGGTAGTCGAAGACCAGCGTGGCCGGCAGCTTCAACCCCGTCGCCTCACGCAACCGATTACGCAACTCCACCGACGTCAACGAATCGAACCCGGCATCCTTGAACGCACCATCCACCCGAACCGCCGCAGCATCAGCATGCCCCAACACCACAGCGACCTGACCACGCACCAGATCCA
>DASYBO010000645.1:0-4086 GCA_036500685.1 Pseudonocardiaceae bacterium
GCACGAACGCGTCGGTCACCGCCTCCGGGTACGGCGTGTAGCCGACCGTGTTCCGCCCGCGCAGCAACATCTGCAGGCAGATGTTCGGCACCGCGGTGCGCAACGCCGCCAACCGCTCCCACGGATCCTCGGCCAGGAACCGCAGCGCGACGTCGTAAGTCGCCCCACCCCAACACTCCAACGACAGCAGCTGCGACGTCGTCTGCGCCACATACGGCGCGATCGCCAGCAGATCCTTCGTCCGCACCCGCGTCGCCAGCAGCGACTGATGCGCATCGCGGAACGTGGTGTCGGTGACACCGATGGTCTTGGCCGTCCGCATCCACTGCGCGAACCCCTCCGGCCCCAACGCCGTCAACTTCTGCTTCGACCCCTCCGGCGGATCCCCCGCGATCGAGGAAGGCGGCAGCTTCGCCGTCGGATCCAGGAAGTGTGGCCGGGCTCCGTTCGGCTTGTTCACCGTGACGTCGGCAAGATAGTTCAACAACCGCGTGCCACGGTCCGCGGATTGCCGCGCCGTCAACAGATACGGCCGCTCCTCGATGAACGCGGTCGTGATCCGGCCCGCGCGGAAGTCCGGGTCATCGAGCACGGCCTGTAGGAACGGGATGTTCGTGGACACCCCACGAATCCGGAACTCCGCGACCGCCCGCCGCGCCCGTCCCACCGCCGTGGCGAAATCGCGCCCACGGCAGGTCAACTTGACCAGCATCGAGTCGAAGTGCGCGCTCACCTCGGTCCCGGAGAAAGCCGTGCCCCCGTCGAGCCGAATGCCCGCGCCGCCCGGCGACCGGTACGCGCTGATCACCCCGGTGTCCGGCCGGAACCCGTTGGCCGGGTCCTCGGTGGTGATCCGGCACTGCAACGCGGCGCCACGCAGTTGCAACCGCTCCTGCTCCAGCCCGAGATCGGCCAGCGTCTCCCCCGACGCGATGCGCATCTGCGCCTGCACCAGGTCGACGTCGGTGACCTCCTCGGTCACCGTGTGCTCCACCTGGATGCGCGGGTTCATCTCGATGAAGTGGTGCCTGCCGTCGGTCCCCAGCAGGAACTCCACCGTGCCCGCGTTGACATAGCCGATCTTGCGCGCGAACGCGACCGCGTCCGCGCAGATCCGCGCACGCAGCACCGGGTCCAGGTTCGGCGCGGGCGCGATCTCGATGACCTTCTGGTGCCGGCGCTGCATGGAACAGTCACGTTCGAAAAGGTGAATCACATTCCCGGCGCCGTCGGCGAGGATCTGCACCTCGATGTGCCGCGGCGTGGTAACAGCCTGTTCGAGGAAGACCGTCGGATCGCCGAACGCCGACTCGGCCTCGCGCATCGCCGCCTCGATCGACTCCCGCAACGCACTCGGCTGCGCCACCCGGCGCATCCCGCGCCCACCACCACCGGCGACCGCCTTGACGAAGACCGGGAAGCCGATCTTCTCGGACCCCGCGACCAGCTCATCCACATCCGCCGACGGAGCCGACGAATTCAGCACCGGCAGTCCCGCCTCTCGGGCCGCCGCGACCGCGCGCGCCTTGTTGCCGGTCAGCTCCAACACCTCGACGGTCGGCCCGACAAACGTGATCCCGGCCTCGCGGCAGGCGGCGGCCAGCTCCGGGTTCTCGGAGAGGAAGCCGTAGCCCGGATAGATCGCGTCCGCCTTGGCCTTGCGCGCCGCCGTGATGATCTCCTCGACCGAGAGGTAGGCACGAACCGGATGACCCGGTGTGCCGATCTCGTAGGCTTCGTCGGCTTTGAGCCGGTGCAAGGAGTTGCGGTCCTCGTAGGGGAACACCGCAACGGTCCCGGCGCCCAGCTCATAGCCGGCGCGGAAGGCACGGATCGCGATCTCGCCGCGGTTGGCGACGAGCACCTTGTTGAACATGGCCGGCTCCCTGTTCGTGTCGGCACGGTTGTGGCGGCGGCGCCTACCTGCGCAGGCCCGTCGGAAGTCGCACGGTACCGTGCCGATCCCGCCCACCGGGAGAATCATCCCAGGTGACGGACATCATTGCGCCGATACGCGCCACGCCGCCCGCGCCAACAAGCCTGGCAGTCGCCGCATCAACCGGCCAGGCGCCGGACGGGTCCGATGCGCACCAAACCCACCGATCGTGACATCGCACACAGACCGCCAGGCCACTGCCCGGCCGCCCGACCAACCCCAACCGCAGCCCGATCAGCCCCCCACCTCCACCCAACCGCAGCACCGTCAGCCCCTCGGCTCCAACTGCGCCACCAACCGCTTCGGCGCCAGCAATCGATAACTCTCCGTAATCAGCTCTCCGATCTCCACCCAGTCCACCGTGTCAAGATCAAGCCGAACTCCGACCCAACCATTCGCCCCCAAATACGCCGGAGAATAGAACTTCTCCGGATCCGAACCAATCAACGCCTCCTGCTCGCCGGGTCCGGCTTTGCAGCACAGCCCAATTCGCCCATCACCGTGGTGGTCATTCAGGTAATAGGCGAATTTCTTTTTGCCAACGGTAAATCGACAATGCTGTTGGCCATAGATAGCCGACTCGGCGGCCGGCAGGGCGAGGCAGATGTCGGTGAGCTTGGCGAGGCGCTGCGCGGCGGTGTCCATGTCGGCCTCCGGGCGGTGGGTGATGGTCGCCGGAGCGTATGCCGGCGACCATCACCTGTCCACAGCGGAAAACCGCAGGTCAGAACCGCCTGTCGATCAGGCGGCCTTCAGGTAGTGCACGCTCACCCAGTGGCCGCTGGACAGCTGACGGAAGCCGTTCACGATCTTGGTGCTCGCGACCACGCGTGCGCCCTTGGCCAGGGTGCCGGCCACCCGGAACTTGGTGCCAGGGCCGGTGCGCACGTTCAGGTGCGACGCGGTGACCACGTAGTTCGCGTGCACGGCCCTGGCGGACAACGCTGCGGTCTTGGCCTGCGCGCTGCGGGCCTCGGCGATGGCGCGCGCCTTGGTCGGCGAGACCTTGACGATGCGGACCGGCGCGGACCTGTCGCTGGTGGCCGGCGCGGCCTTGACCGGCGCGGATTTCACCTGAGCCGGAGCAGGCGCGGGCGCGGGCGTCGGTGTCGCAGCGGAAGCAATACCGGCAGCCCCCAGCGCCAGGCCGGTAGCCACAATTCCGGCCGCGGCAGCAATACGCACAGAACGCATGTGAATTTCCCTTTCCCCGAATTAAACGCGACCGAATTCCGTCGCTCATATGGGGAGACGCAGGCATCGCTCGAAGCGTTGCCTCGATCCGGAAAATTTTTGCCAGCAACCTGCCAGCTTCACGAACGCGGGCCACACATCGCCAGGCCGGGCCGCGATCACCGAGAAAAGTTACTCTGAGTCGTCACTCAGGCTCGGCTGAGCGGCTCAGCGCCGCGAACACCCGACGGATGACATCCGGGTCGACCTCCGACGGCGTGTCGTCGAACATCGGCTCGGGCGGCGCCGCCTTGCGCTGCCGGCTGCGCCGCGGCAGCTGTACCGACTCGGCCGAGAGGCCGCCGGGCAGCGGTAGCTCGCGCCAGTTGATCTGGCCGTCGTCCACCTCGATCGTGAGGTTGCCGCCGGCCAGGCTCAGGCGGACGGTGAGGAATCTCGGCGCGCGCGGGTCGTTGTTCGCCACCGCCGCGTTCACTAGGTCCCGCGCCACCTGCGTGAGCTCGCCCAGCATCTCGAGCAGCGACCACTCGGTGAGGGCGAACTGGACGAACAGTTCGGTGCAGGTAACCGCGGTGGGCAGAGCGACGAGAACAAGATCGTCCATTTGCGCGGTTTGAGCGTGCACCTGGTCCCCTTCCCGAGTTCGCGCTGGGGAGCGCGGACCTGCAGCTCCGGCGGTTGCCGGTATCTTGCCAACCCGTCATGACGCCCTCACCACCGGGTAGGCCGCCACCAAACCCGAAGATCTTTCAACTCAACCCCCACCCCCCACCCTTCCCAAGGGGGCGGCCCCTGGGCCAGTCTATCGGCCGATGGCGAAAAGTCGATCATGATGCGCCCAGCCTGTGGGCAACTGAGAGGCATGTGGACAACGATCGACTGCCGCCCACGCGTGTGCTACAGGCCACGCGAGAGGCCCGGTCGAGAGCCCCTGATCCGGTCGAGGCCGTGAGTCT
>DASYBO010000646.1:0-12573 GCA_036500685.1 Pseudonocardiaceae bacterium
TCAGCGACCGCGGTCGGGAACCGGCCCAGCAACGTCCGGGCCGCAGCTAACGCAACCATCACCGGCAACAGCGTCGATTCGTCGACGAACAAGGCCACCTGCGGGCGCCACCGCAGCACGGTGGCATACCAGCAGCCCAGAAACGCCCTCGACCCGTCGCTTGCACCGGCCTCCACGCCCGGCACGCGAGCCAGAGCGCGTCGCCACGAGCCCGGACATACACATCGCAATTGACCTCGGATAACCACACCGCGCTGCTGCCGTTCATCCAAGGGCCGCGGCGGCCCCACCCGATGCCCGTCACCGATGATGGTCGTTGCCGCGGGGAGTTGTCGGGTCCAGGTGACATCGTGAAACCGAGCAGGCGGGCGGGAGCCTGCGCTGGTGGCCCGTCTGCCGAGCGCGGCGATCGCTCGTCGGGAGCGAATCAGTACCCGACGTATTCACCGAACGCGTTGTAGCGGCCACCCCGGCCCAAGGTCAGGTAGCCGTAGTTGGCGAGCATGTAGCGAATGCCCGCGGTGATGTTGGCGACCGGGTCGGTAATGGGGCGGCCAGCGAGCGAGGGCAATACATAGCGCAGAAACGTGCTCGGGATGAGCTGCATGAGGCCCTGCGAGGGGCGCCCGGCCATCGCGTTGCTGTCCCAAAGGTTGACCGCGCGCGGATTACCCCGCGACTCCTCCAGGATGATTCTCTTCACGGCAGGTGCCCACGCTTGGTCCAGGCGCAGCTTCTGCAGGGCCACGCTGATCCAGTCGTCAAGATTCCCACCACCGCTCAAGACCAGCGCCTCGCGCTGGGCGGCCGCCCTGGTGAAGGCCGTGTTAACGGATACGGCGTGCGCGGAGGCGGCGTGCGCGAAGGCAGCCTGCATTGCCAGATCAGCGCCCCTGTGAAGTTCTTCGATGTCACGCTGGTTGATCCCGGCATCGGGCTCGCTGGGCACCGGGAGGATCGAGGACGAGGTGCTCGATACGGCGAGCATCGCGGGACGTTCCGCGCTGTTGTGGTCGCCGGCGACGACGGCCCAGCCGATCTGGCCGGCCACAAGCCCGCCGGCGACCACGGCGCCCACCGCGGCTTTCTTGCCGATCACGGTGCTACCGGTGTCGCTGGCCAGAGCGGCCTCGACCGACGAGTCGGGTTCCGGCTCGTGCTCCAGCCGGGGCAAGACAACGGTGGCCGCCTCGGCGGACTCCTCCGGGTACGGCAAGACGCCGGCGTAACACGGCTGCATAGGCCTGCCTCCCTCGTACATGCGACTCGCGTGCGACGCGGTACCGACACCGTCACGCGGCCGATCGGGGCGGTGACCAGCCACGGAGAAAGCCCGTCTCTCCGCGACCTGTGACCTGGCTCGCACCCACCAGTCGAGGTCGGGAAGCTAACCCGTGATCGGCCGCTGGACGCGAACGAGATCGGATCGTGCTGCGACTGGCAGATTACAACGTCGACCCGCGAGCCCCAACGAGCACCCAGCGTGTCACCTCCGACACGCTGTGTCGACCAGACTCGGTTTCGTACGTGTGCCCGGCCGCGGGAGCCCTTCAGCAGCGTCAGGCCGCGGGGGGCGTCTCCAGGTCGGCGGTGTATCCGACCACGGTGCACGCATGGGTGGGTAAGGTGCACCGTTTCATTGGCTGTATTCGAGGTTCTCTGCGATCTTTGCGGCCAGTTGTGTGGCGCGGGCTGCCAGTGGCGAGGGAGTGCGGTGGGCCTGGCGCACCAGGTAGATGTCCCGTTGGGCTATCGGCGGACGCAGTGCATGAATACTCAGGCCTTCGTCGGTCGTGGCGCCGGCGGCTTGGATGGCGAGCCTGGGGAGGATTGCCGAGCCGAGACCGGCTCGGGTCATGGAGAGCACGGTTTCGTTGGCGGCGGCGTGGACGACGATCCGGGGGTGAATGTCGTTGGTGGCGAGGGCCTCCTGGAGGGCCGGCTGTGCGCAGTCGGGCGGCCATGCGACCATCGGCGCCCCGTCGAGTTCGGAGAGGTCGACGGGGCCGTCGAGAAAGCGCCCACGGGGAGCAACGAGGTGGTATGGGTCGTCGAGGAGTTTGACGTGTTCAACGCCGGCGTCGTCGATGCGCAGGTCGGAGAAGAACAGGTCGACGGTTGACGGGTCCGGGAAATCCACCTCGTGCTCGGAAAGCCGTATGTCGCAGCTGGGGAACTCGTCGCGGAGCCTGCGGATCAGAACCGGGAGCAGCGTGTTGGACACGCTCTGGAAGGTGCCGATCGTGAGCCGGCCTTCGCCGGCTTGGAACCGCTCGACGGCGGCGTGCATCGCGTCGGACTTAGCGAGCAACTCGGCAGCGTGGGTCAATAACACCTCGCCGAGCGGCGTGAGCTGGACCCGGCGCGGGCCGCCGGGGCGGTCGAAGAGGCGGCCACCGACCGCACGCTCAAGGGCAGCGATGTGCTGGCTGACGGTGGACTGCGCGTAGCCGAGCCGGGACGCCGCTCGGCCGAAGGAACCCTCGTCGACGGCAGTGGTGAGGGTGGTCAGGTGCCGAAGCTCCACGCCCATCACACCGACCACGGTACTTCGTCAGACCCGATCATAACCATCGAGAATTATCGCTTTCCGCGATGAAGTAGCGAATCTAGCGTCAGGGGCATGACTACAAACCCCCGATCCGCGTTGTGGATCCCGCTCTTCGACGAACTGGCCGATCCGCTCGTAGCGGCGCGGCTCGCAGCCGAGGCCGAGGAGGTCGGCTGGCACGGATTCTTCGTGTGGGACAGGCTCACCTGGCCCGAGCCGGTCGGGCGAGTCGCCGACCCGTGGATCTCCCTCGCTGCAGCTGCAATGGCGACCGATTCGCTCAGGCTAGGCCCGATGGTCACACCGCTCGCGCGTTATAGGCCCGCGAAATTGGCTCGGCAGACCGCCTCACTGGATCGGCTCAGTAGGGGTCGGCTGACCTTGGGCGTCGGGCTTGGCGGCGACGCCTACGGTGCGGAGTTCGCACGCACCGGAGAGCAGGTCGACGGCCGGGTCCGGGCCGAGATGCTGGACGAGGCGTTGGATATCGTCACGTCCGCCTGGTCAGGGCGGCCCGTGCGCCACCGCGGACCGCACTACCTGATCGACGATCTCACGTTCCTGCCTACGCCGGTTCAGCAGCCGCGCGTGCCGATCTGGGCCGCCGGCAACGCAGGCCTCCGCCGACCGCTGCACCGAGCGGCGAGCCTCGACGGGTTTTTCCCGGTCGAGGTGCGGCACCCCGACCAGCTCGCGGAGATCGGCGAGACGATCCGCGGCCTCCGCCCCGACCGCACAGCGCCCTTCGATCTCGCGATGCCCTTGCCACCCGGTGTCGATCCCGCCGCGTATGTCGCTGCCGGCGCCACCTGGTGCTTGACGGAACTCGAACCGGAAGCAAGCACGCTGGACCGCGTGCGGGGAGTGCTCCGAGACGGCCCCACCATGCCCGCCCCAGCAGAGGTCTTATCCTCATGAACGCCGCAACGCGAACGGACTTCGACACCGAACTGCGGCGGCACAACGAAGTACTGCGACGCGCGTGCGGCATCCAGGTCCGCGACCACATCCTCGACATCGGCTGCGGGACAGGGCAGACGACCCGGCAAGCCGCACGTAGCGCCCGGGCGGGCAGCGCGCTCGGAGTCGACGTCTTTGCGCCATCGATCGAACGTGCCCGCCAACTTGCCAGGGCGGCGAAATTCCGCAACGTCACCTTCGAGCATGCCGACGCACAGACCTACCGCTTCCCGCAAGACCACTTCGACGTGGCGATCAGCAGGTTCGGCACGATGTTCTTCGACGACCCCGCCGCGGCGTTCGCCAACATCAGACGGTCGCTGCGCCCGGACGGGCGGCTGGTGATGATGGTCTGGCAAGCCCACGAGCGCAACGAGTGGATCGTCGCCATCCACCGCTCGCTCGAAGCAACCGGAGCACCCGTGGCCGCCGCTTCCGGGGGACTGAATCCGTTCTCACTCGCCGACACCCCAGCCGTGACAAAGATCCTGGCAGCCGCGGGGTTCACCGACATTACCTTCACCGACGTATACGAGCCCGTCCACTACGGCGTGGACATTGCCGCTGCCCTCGACTGGATCCGTGGCTTCACGTGCACTAGCGAGGCGCTGAAGCGGCTAGACCCCGTCGCCGAGGAGTGCGCAGTCGGACGTCTGCGCGAGACGCTCGCCGCGCACACCAGCGACGACGGCGTCTGGTTCAACTCCCGTGCCTGGATCGTCACCGCCCGTCGCCGTTGAGGCCGCCCGGAAGCCTCCGTTGGCGGTTCGACGTAATGATGGTCATCGCTGTCGCCATATGAGATTTTGTTACTGCGCCGAGAGGAGGTCTGTGTCGTGAGTGACCCTGTGCGGATCGCGATCGTCGGTGGTGGGTACGGGTCCAAGGTCGCTCTGCCCGGCTACGCCGACCTCGCGGAGTTTCAGCCGGTGGCGGTGTGGTCACAGCGACCGCAACGGGCACGCGAGCTCGCCGAGGAGGCCGGGCTCGAGGTCGGTACGTCCGATTTCGAGGAGCTGTTGTCGACCCCCGGGCTCGAGGCAGTGCATATCGCCACTCCGGTGGCGACCCACGTGAGGTTCGCCACCGCCTCGGCCGAGCGCGGCCTGCACGTCATGTGCGAGAAGCCGCTGGCCGAGAGCCTCGCAGGGGCCCAGAGGATCGTGTCGGCGATCCGGTCGAACGGGGTGGTGGGTGCGGTGAACTATGGGCGCCGGATGCAGCAGGCCCGCCTGCGCCTGCTCGGGCGCGCCCGGGAGGTGCTCGGCCGACCGCGGATGGCCTCGGTCTCGCTGGTGTACACCGATCATGCCGATGCCGGCTCCCGGCCCTACACCTGGGTGCACGACAGCAGCCTCGGCGGCGGGCGGTTGCAAGCCTACGGCGTGCACGACCTCGACTTCCTGCTCGAGCTGTTCCCGGACGTGGAAGCAGTCGCCGCCGCGACCGAGGTCGGTGTGGCTGAGCGCCCGCTCGGCGGGGAGAAGATGGGTCGGGTGACCGCCGAAGACGCCTATGCGATCCTGCTGCGTTTCCAGGGCGGAGGGCTGGGGACGGTCAGTCTGGTCGCCACAGCCCGGCACAAGCGGGCCGACGTGATCGAGCTCTACGGGGAGGACGGGTCAGTGTGGTTGGATGCCGAGGCGCGGGTGTGGTGGGCCCGCGCGGGCGAGGAGCTTCGGTGCGAGGGTCCTTTCGGTACCAGCTCCTCGGATGCTTTCGCGAGCGTCGCGCGCAACTTCTGGGCAGCGATTCGCGAGGGCGCTGCCCCTGATCCGTCGCTGGAGGAGGGCCTGCGCGTGCAGGCGGTCTTCGACGCGGTGCGCATCGCCGACGTCGAGCGGCGGTGGGTGCGGCCCGAACCGACACTCGCCTCGACCTGAGCGGTGCACGCAGGGCCCGGCCGGGCCGCGGATACCGCGCTGGCAGTCGCCGCGACCATCTGCTGCATGCGTTGCTGGCCGACCTGGCGGAACAACGCGAGGCACTGGGCGCTACCTGTACAGAAATGCGAATGCCTGCCTGAACAACGGCGCAACCAACCGCACGTGGTATCCGTAGGGACGCCTGCGCCAGCAGATGGCTTCGCGCCTGGCGACAGAGATGGGCGCACTCACCGCAGGTTCATCGTCGATTCTCGGCGTGCCTGGGTGTCGAGGGCGAACCTGGGTGGTGAGGATGTTCCGGCCACCTGGCCGCCGCCGCGAAAGCCGCCCGAGCCTATGCCGGCCCAAGCAGCGCCACCCGGCCCGGATGTCACGGGCCGGGTGGCGGGCACATTCACATCTCGATGTGGACCGGGCCGCCAGCACCCTGGGACCGACCGGAACGCAGCGTCAGGGCGAACGGCACACCGAGGGCACACAGCAGACCCACGATGAAGTACCCGTTGTTGTAGGTCTCAGTTTGGATGGTGGATTCCATCGCCTGGTAGATGCCGAGCAGGCCGGACGGCCCCTGCTGGCTGGCCTCGCTCATTTGCGGCAGCGCCTGCGCGCCGGTGCGCAGCAACGCGCCTCGGTCGGACAACAGCTGAGCCGACGCGGCCACGCCAAGGCTGCTGAACACCGCGACCGCGAGACTGGAGGCGACGCGTTGCACCACGTTGCTCATGCCGCTGCCGGAGCTGGTCAGCGAGGTCGGCAGCGCGGCGAGGCCGGACGCGAAGATCGGCATCATGGCCAGCCCGACGCCGACGTTGCGGATCGTGGTCCACACCACGATGTCCGTGCGGGGCGTGCTCGGGCTCATGCCGGCCATCAGGAACGAGCCGTATGCCATGATCGCCAGGCCGGCCACCACCGGCCAGCGCGGCCCGAAGCGGTCGTAGATGCGTCCGGCCACCGGCATCAGAATGACCAGCATGCCCGCGGAGGGGACCAGGATCAGCCCGGCATCCAGCGCCTGCAGGCCCTGCACGTTCTGCAGGTATTGCGGCAGGAAGTAGAGCACGGCGAACAGCCCGGTGACCGCGACCGAGAGCAGGATCATCGAGTTGGTGAACGCCCAGTTCTTGAAGATGCGCAGGTCGATCAACGGGTTGTCCACCTCCAGTTCGATGACGACATACAGCGCGAGGCTGAGTACGCCGCTGACCAGCAGCCCTCGGATGCGGTAACCGTCCCAGCCCCACTGCTGTCCCTCGGAGCAGGCCAACAGCAGGGCGAAGAGTCCGTAGGCGACGCTGACGAAACCCCAGAGGTCGAACCTCGGCCAGCTCGTCGGCCTGACCCGGGGGAACACCGCGACCGCCGCGATCGCGCCCAGAATTCCGATCGGCACGTTGATGTAGAAGATCAACCGCCAGTCGACGTACTGGACCAGCCAGCCACCCAGTACCGGCCCGACGGCGGGGGCGACCACCACTCCGAGGCCGTAGATCCCCATCGCGGTACCGATCTTGGCCGGCGGCACGACCTGGTACAGCAGGGTCAGGCTGGCCACCGGCAGGATCGCTCCCGGCACGGCCTGCAGGACGCGGAAAGCGAGCATGCTGCTCAGGTCCCAGGCCAGGCCGCACAGCGCGGAGGCCACCGCGAACCCGACCATCGAGAGGATGTACAGCCTGGTCAGGCCGATTCGGTCGCCCAGCCACCCGCTGACCGGGACCACAATGCCCAACGCCAGGGTGAATCCGGTGACGACCCACTCCACGTCGTCGGGCGCCGCGCTCAGCTCAACCTGCATCTTCGGGATCGCGACGTTGGTGATGCTGGTGTCCAGTACCGACATGAAGGTGCCCACGATCAACACCGAGAGCGGGAGCAGCCAGCCGGACTCGGCCGGCGCCCGGGGTTCCTCGGGTGCCTCGGCCACCGGCGCGACCACCGGCGGTGGGCCCGCTACCTCGGCGGCATCGACCGGCCCGGACTCCGGGCTTTCTGGTGGCTCGGTCGTCTCAACCGACCGACATTTCATCAGGTCACCAAGCATTCGCGCAGCCGCTCCGGCGACACGCCAAGGGTCGACGCGAGCTGCCCCAGCCACACGGCACGGAACCCGTCGAGCGGCTGTCTGCTGTACTGCGCGGCCCACGGATGGGACAACCCGCAGAAGGCCGCCGCCATTACGTCCACGATGTCCTCGGGGTCGTCCTTGATGGTGAAGATGTTCTCCGCGCAGCCCTGCGCGATTGCCCTCAGGTAGGGCCGCCGGCAGCGGTCCTGCAGCTCCTCGCAGTACTCGCGCAGGTCGTCGTCGCGAATCGTCGCGCGCCAGAACTCCAGCATGATCCGGCGGTCCCGGTCGGAGGTGTTCAGGCTGCGGGTGACCAGAGCGACGATGCGCCGCCACGGGTCACGCTCGGCCTCGGCGGTCTGCTCGATGGCGACCACCTGCAGCTCGATCGCCCGGCGCAGCGTCTCGACCAGCATGTCCTCGCGTGAACCGAAATAGCACTGCAGGGTGCTCACCGCTATCTGGCACACGGCGGAGACGTCGGCGAAACGAGTGTTCTCCCAGCCCCGCTCGGCTACCACGTCGATCGCGGCATCCAGGGCCCCGACGCGGCGTTCCCCGCCGGCCCGGCGGGTCCTCAACAGGCTCATAGCTTCCTACGGTACCAGGAATCGGTACCGTGATACGGTTAAGCTGTATCGGATCCTGGTCGGCGACGACCGGTTCGCCGACTCGCCGGGTAGCGGCGTGATCGTCTCCCATGCCACGATCCACCAGTGGTCTCGCAAGTTCGGGCAGGTCTTCGCTGGCCGACGCGCCCCGGGTGCTGATCACCGACAAGTTCGCCAGCTACGGCGTGGCCCATCGACGACTGATTCCCGGGGTGGAGCACCGGCGGTCGAGGTATCTGAATAACCGAGCCGAGAACTCCCACCAGCCGACCTGGGCACGCGAGCGGGCGATGCCCGGGTTTCACTCGGCGGGTGGCGCCCAACTCCTGGAACCCGACAGGTGCCATCTTAGGCGCTCGGCTGCGTGTTTTCGGGTCAGGCACCGACCCGAACGGCCTGGTTGGGGGCGGCCAGGGCGGCGTAGCGGCCGCCACGGCGCAGCAGTGTCTGGTGGGTGCCGGTTTCGACCACCCGGCCCTGGTCCAGCACCGCGATCTGGTCCGCGTCGCGCACGGTGGAGAGCCGGTGCGCGATGGTGATGGTGGTTCGGCCGGCGGCCAGCGCGTCGAACGCCTGTTGCACGGCGCGCTCGGTCTCGTTGTCCAGTGCGCTGGTGGCTTCGTCCAGGATCAGGATTCGGGGGTTGCGCAGCAGGGTGCGCGCGATGGCGATGCGCTGCTTTTCTCCACCGGAGAAGCGGTGCCCTCGGGAGCCGACCACGGTGTCGTAGCCGTCCGGCAGGCTGGTGATCAGGTCGTGCACCGAGGCGGCCCGCGCGGCGGCCTCGATCTGGGTGTCGGTCGCGTCCGGCTTGGCGTAGCGCAGGTTCTCCCGCACCGTGGTGTGCAGCAGGTAGGTGTCCTGGCTGACCACGCCGACGAGGCAGGCCAGGTCGGCCAACGGCAGCTCGCGCAGGTCGACGCCGTCGATGGTGATGCGTCCGCCGGTCGGGTCGTAGAGCCTGGCGGCCAGCGCGGCGAGCGTGCTCTTGCCCGAGCCGGTCTCGCCGACCAAGGCCAGGGTGCTGCCCGGCGGCACGTCGAGGCTGACCCCGGCGACCGCCGCGGTGCTGTTGCCCGGGTAGGCGAAGGTGACGTCCTCGAACCGGACGTGGCCGGCGACGTTGGCCGGGTCCAGCCGGGTCGGGCGGGCCGGGTCGTCGACGTCGACCGGGAGGTCGAGGTACTCGAAGATGCGGGCGAACAGGGCCAGCGAGCTGACCAGCGACACTCCGACGTTCAACAGCCCGAGCAGCGGCCGAAACAGCCCGGATTGCAGGGCGGTGAACGCGACCAGGGTGCCCAGGGTCATCTGGGCGGACGTAGCGGGCAGCCCGGCGCTGAGGTAGATGACCGCCGGAACGGCGGCGAAGATGATGCTCATGGTGGCCATCCGCCACCGCCCGGCCAGCTCGGAGCGCAGCTCGAGGTCGATCAGCCGGGCCGACGATTCGGTGAACCGGGAGATCAGCGCCGCGCCCGCGCCCATGGTCTTGCTGAGCGCAATGCCGTCGACCGAGAGCCCCTCCTCGATGGTGACGTTCAGATTTGCCAGCTCGTGTTGCCGGCGCGCGGTGATGTCGCGGCGCAGCCCGGCGACCTTGCGGGTCAGGTAGATCGCTGGTGGCATCACCAGCAGCGAGATCAGCGACAGCCGCCAGGACAGCGCGATCATCGCGACAGCGGTGGCGACCACCGTGGTCAGGTTGGACGCGATCGAGGTGGCCGTGTTGGTGACCACCGACTCCATGCCGCCGATGTCGTTGGTGATGCGCGACTGGATTTCACCGGCCCTGGTGCGGGTGAAAAAGGCCAGCGATTGGCGCTGTAGGTGGGCGAACACGCTGGTCCGCAGGGTGTGCATGACTTGCTGGCCGACCTTGGTGCTGATCCAGGTCTGGATGACGCCGAAGATCGAGGTGGCGGTTGCCACCGCGAGCATGCCGACGACCAGCCAGATCAGCAGGGTCAGGTCCCGGTGGGGTAGCGCGGTGTCGATCACCGAGCGCAGTAGGAACGGCGATGCCATCGACACCACCGAGGACAGCACGATGATCGCGGTGACGATCGCCAGCTGCCAGCCGTAGGGTCGGAACAGTCGGCCGATGCGACCCGGCGAGACCGTCCGTGCTTGGCGCTTCTCCGCCTCGGTGACCTTGCGTCCCCGGCCGGATGCCCGTGGTGTTTCCGTGATGACCACTCCTTTGAGTACTGAGGTTGGGTACCGATGTCAAGTCCTGAGGTTACCTCACTGTGAGGGAACAACGGTAGGGGTGGGTAAGGTATTCCGGTGGCCGACGGTGCGGACGAAACGCTCTCCGAGGCGTTCTGGCGGGTGGCGCGCCTACTGCGGCACCGCTCCGGCGAATCGCTGGCGCGCTGGGACATCGCGCCCTCGCACGGGCGCGCCCTCGGCGTGCTGGCGCGGCACGGCCCGGCGCGGCTGCGCGAGCTGTCCGAGCACCTGCACATCGCGGCCCGCTCGGCCACCGAGGTGGTCGACGCGCTGCAGGAGCGTGGCCTGGTGCAGCGCCGTCCGGACCCGGCGGACCGGCGCGCCACCCTGGTGGTGCTCACCCCTAAAGGCCAGCAGGTGAGTACCGCGATCCAGGACAGCCGCGCCGAGGACGCGCAACGGCTGTTCGGCGCCCTCAGCGCATCGGACCGCGCCGAACTGGCCCGCATCCTCGCCAAACTGCACGATTGAATCCCGGTTCCGAATCGTGGCGACGATCGTCCCCGGCGCGGCGGCGGTGACCCGATGGGGCCAGCGTCGCAGCGGGGTGAGGCAGACCACCAGATCACCGACCGAGACCGCGGGCTGAGCCGCGCGGACTGTGCCGTGTTCCGGAGCGACCGAAGGGGCTTACTAGTACTACAGGGACTGTAAGGTGAGTCGCCCCTGCGAGGCTCCGCGGGAGTTCCGGCGAAGGCCGGCGCAGTGAATGTCGGCAACCAAGGGCCGAACCCCTGCTGGCGGCACCCAAGGGTGAGCACAAGCGCGCTCTTTGGGCCGAAGGCCCGAACTTGCGGAGGCGGGCCCGAAGGGTCCCCGATCGGAAGTTCTCGCGGGTCAAGTCCCTGAGCGTGGTGTTTGGCGGCGTTCGCGTGATCTTCTGTAGTTGTCAGGCGCTGAGTGCGGGGATGTTGCTGGTGGGGACCTCCTCGGGGGTGGTGGCGGGGTCGGGGACGGCGGTCACGCGGGTCCGTTTGAGGACCTCGAGGCCGAGGTAGCGGCGGCCCTCGATCCACTCGTCGTTCTGCTCGGCCAGAACGGCGCCGATGAGGCGGATCAAGGCGTCGCGGTTGGGGAAGATTCCCACTACGTCGGTGCGCCGGCGGATCTCTCGGTTCAGTCGTTCTTGTGGGTTGTTCGACCAGATTTGGCGCCAAATCTCGCGGGGGAACGCGGTGAATGCGAGCACGTCGGCGCGGGCAGTGTCGAGGTGCTCGGCGACGGTGGGCAGCTTCTCGCCCAGAGCGTCGAGGATCCGGTCGAACTGGGCGTGCACGGACACGCTGTCGGGCTGGTCGTAGACCGAGTGCAGCAGCGCCCGCACCCATGGCCAGGAGGCCTTCGGGGTCGTGGCCATCAGGTTCGCCGCGTAGTGGGTGCGGCAACGCTGCCAGGACGCGCCGGGCAGGGTCGCGCCGATCGCGGCGACCAGCCCGTTGTGGGCATCGGAGGTGACCAGGCGGACCCCGGTCAGGCCGCGCGCGGTCAAGTCCGGAAGAACCCGAGCCAGCCCGCGCCGTCCTCGGCGCTGGAGGCCTGAAGGCCGAGGATCTCCCGGTGCCCATCGGCGTTCACCCCGGTGGCCACGAGCGCGTGCACGCTCACCACCCGCCCGCCCTCGCGGACCTTGAGTACCAGCGCGTCCGCGGCAACGAACGTGTAGGGACCCTGATCCAGCGGTCGCCCGCGGAACTCCGCGACCTGGGCGTCGAGCTCCGCGGCCATCCCGCTGACCTGCGACTTCGACAACCGGGTGATACCGAGGGCGTCGACCAGCTTCTCCATCCGCCGGGTGCTGACACCGAGCAGGTAGCACGTCGCCACCACCGTGGTCAGCGCCCGCTCGGCGCGGCGGCGGCGTTCCAGCAGCCAATCCGGGAAGTAGCTGCCTTCGCGCAGCTTGGGGATCGCGACATCCAGGGTGCCGGCGCGGGTGTCGAACTCCCGCATGCGGTAGCCGTTGCGCACGTTGGTGCGCTCCGGGCTGGACTCGCCGTAAGCGGCGCCGCAGACCGCGTCGGCCTCGGCGGACATCAAGGTGTTCATGAACGTGGTCAACATCTGCCGCAGCAGATCTGGCGACGCGGACCCCAACTGCTCGTGAAGGAACCGGGTCGGGTCGATACTGGACGGTGCGGTCATCGCGTGGAACTCCTCGAGTCTGTGAGAGGTCTCAAGAAGATCACGCGGTGGCCGCCCTACTCGCTTCCGCCACGCCCGTCACCGGGCCTGCCACACACCACCTTGGCGGACACCACT
>DASYBO010000647.1:0-8208 GCA_036500685.1 Pseudonocardiaceae bacterium
GTCCGATGTGGGGCAGACCGTGGTGGCAGGTTTCTCGACGCATCCTCATTGGGATCACCTGCTCTGGCACCCCAGGTTCGGTGCGGCGCCCCGTTACGGCACGGCGCGCTGTGCGGCTTCTACCCGACACCAGCTGTCCGCGGGGCTCGATTCACGCCGGCTCGGCATCCCCGAGCAGGTGCCGATGGACCTGCTCGGCCTCATTAGCGGACTGTCCGCCGAGATGACGCTGATTCCTTGGGATGGCCCGCAAATCCGCATTGTTGAGCATCAAGCGCATGCCCCTGGCCATGTGGCGCTGTTGATCGAGGAACGCGGGGTTCTCGTCGCGGGCGACATGCTGTCCGATGCCTTGATTCCGTTGCTCGACTTGAACGACACCGCTGACCCGATCGAGGATTATCTCGCCGCGCTGCGGCTGTTCGAGGGCGTGGCCGGCGATGTCGATGTCCTCGTCCCCGGCCATGGCTCCATCGGCGGAGCTGACCAGGTGCAGGCACGGATCGACCAGGATCGGGCCTACATAGACGCCTTGCGTGACGGCCATGTTCCGAGCGACCCGCGGCTCGGCCCATCGGCCACGTACGGCAAGGATTGGCTGCCCGGCGTGCACGCCAGGCAACTTGAGCGGCTCGCCCGACGAAGCGAGCGCGACGAGACGTCCGACTAGCGACGCCGATGAACGCCGCGACTACGGCGCGGTGAAGCTTGGGTGCACGGTTGGCAACCAGACCGCCATGTTCGCGCTGGCTCGGCCGTGGCTTTCGTCGAATTCGCAGCGGTTCAGGGCTTGTAACAATCAGTCCACTCTGGACATAGGCACGGTGCCTGGACAGAACGCGCCCGCGAACGCCTGTGTCAAATGTGATTAACCAAAAAGCCGAAGATTGTTCGCCTTCGGCTGTAAGGCTGTCGACGCCAAGGTATCCACCCCAGGGAGTAAACCCATGCGTCGACGCCTCTTAACGATGACCACCGTCATCGCGGGAACCATCATCCTGACCACCGCCGTGGTCGCCCCGGCGGCCGGAGCTTCACCCCGCAACATCGAGGGCCCGAACGCGCAGGCCTCGACCTGTTCGACGAGCTACCTGCCGCTGCCGGACCCGTCGTGCACGCCGGGCGTCACCAACCCGGACGTCACGCAGGCCACGATCCACTCGACCATCTGCGTCTCGGGCTGGACCTCCACCATCCGGCCGCCGACGTCCTACACCAACAAGCTCAAGCAGCAAGGCATCATCGACTACGGGTACAGCGACACCAGCATGTCGGACTACGAGGAAGATCACTTCCTCGCTCTTGAAGACGGCGGCGATCCTCGCGACCCGCACAACCTGTGGCCGGAACCCCGCTATGGCGATGCCAACTCCTACAACAAGGACGGCGTCGAAACCAAGGTCAAGAACGCCATCTGCAGCGGCGCCGTGACGCTCGCGGCGGCCCAGCAGGCGATGCTCACCGACTGGGCCACCGCGGAACAGGTCCTCGGTATCTGACAACGTAGGAGGCCGCGGACCCGCCCGCGGGGGTCCGCGGCGCCTTCTGTCCTCATCGGACATACGCTCAGTATGCCGGCCGACTCCCGATGATGACAGTTGATCCGAGTTCGGCGCAGCCGGCAACCGTGGCCAACAGGCCCGCTTCGGTGACGATGCGTACCGCGGTCTGCGCCTGGCGCTCACTCGTCTCCACGAGCAGTTGCCCGCCTGGCACCAACCACACCGGGGCCTCCTGCGCGACTGTGCGCAGGACGTCCAGCCCGTCGGCGCCGCCGTCGAGCGCGCGCAGCGGTTCGTGCTCGCGGGCCTCCGCAGGCAACAGCGCGATCTCGTTGCTGGGCACGTAAGGCACGTTCGCGGTGAGGATGTGCACGGTGCCGCGTAGTCGGCGTGGCAGCGGGTCGAACAGGTTGCCTTCGTACACGGTGCCATCGAACCGCTCGACGTTGCGCCGCGCACATTCCACCGCCGCCGGTTCGATGTCGGCGGCATGGAGTTGGACCAGCTCCAGCTCGGCGGCGAGTACCGCGCCGAGCGCGCCGGAGCCACAACACAGGTCCAGCACCACAAGTTCGTCGATGTCCGCGGAGTCCAGGATGTTCCTTCCGAGATCGGCGGCTTGCCGCGCGAGGAACTCCGAACGCCTGCGCGGCACGAAAACCCCTGGCGCCACTGCGATCCGCAGGCCACAGAACTCGGCCCAGCCGAGGATCTGTTCCAGTGGAAGGCCATCGACCCGCTGTCGCACCATCCTGGCCAGCGCGAGCTGGTCGGGCGCGGCCTCGACGAGCAGGCGCGCCTCGTCCTCGGCGAACACGCAACCGGCTGCGCGCAGGCGAGAAACGATGGCCGCGGGGGTGGGCACGGCGGGGGAGTTTGTTGGGGACGGGATTGACATGACAGCGCCTTTCGATGCCACTGGGCGCTCGCCGTCGCCGGTTATCGGCAACATCGAGGCGAGCTCACCCGAACTGTCTTTACTGAGATGGGTCTCACCTCCAGACCTAGGTCAATTCGGCCAACACAAGACTACCCATCCGGGACATCCTGCCGTCAATCCGATTACTGTAGGCGACGGCGGGTACTGAAGTAGTGAGCTACTCTCGGGTGATGGCCGACCTGGGCATGGCCACTGCCGGAGGAGTTGTGGCCGGCGGCTTTGCCGGGATCTGTTGTATACCAACAGGTTGATATCCGCGGCCGTACCTCCTCGGGGGCGGCCGGGCCGCCCCCGAGGAGTCGATCAGCTGATACCGATGGCGAACAGGTGTAGGTCGGAATTGTTGGGGAGGGTCACCGCGGCCACGGTTTTGCCTGCGGTGAGGGGAATGGTGGTGTCGTAGATGCTCACCTGGTGGTTCGGGTCGAGCGTGCTGGTCGGTGGCACGTTCCAGTGCGGGGTGGTCGCCACCAGGGTGTTGCCGGCGGTCGCCGCGTTGCCGTACCAGTCGGGCAGGCTCAGCGTCCCGCTCGACGTGCTGCCGTCCGTGTAGGTCACGGTGACCGGCCCGGACTGGGTGCCGAACGTGCCGGTGCCGAGGAAGGCCAGCTGGCTGCCCGCACCGGACACGACGACCGACTGGCCGCTGGTGTCCACGTTGTCCGGCGTGGCGACCGGCACGTTCGGCCAGGTGAAGCCGGTTGTGCCGACCGCTGCGCCGGGCTTGACACCGACGGAGGCGAGCGCCTGCGCCGAGTAGCTGTAACCGCCGCCGTCGAGGTTGGCGCCGGTCGGGTTGGCGTCGTCGCTGATCCCGGTGTTGTTCAGGGCGGCCGTGAACGACGTGTACGGCACGCTCTCGGTCGCCACGCCAGTTGTCTTGGCAGGGCCGTTGTCAGCGAGGTAGCTGGCGGTCGCGGTGAGGGTGGTGTTGCCGGCGGTCGCGTTGGCCGGTGCGGTGACCTGCCAGCTTGCCGCCGCCGTCTTGCCGGGGCCGACGTTGCCGACCGGCTGGCCAGGCACCGCTGTCACGGTCCAACCGGCGGGCGCGGTCAGCTCCAGTTGGGTGTTGCGCACGGTCTCGGTGCTGCCGTTGGTGAAAGTCGCGCTGACGGTGGTGGTGCTGCCCGGGTTCTGCAGGGCGGGCGCGGTCACCGCGACGTAGCGGGGGCCGGTCGTCCTGGACACCGCGAACCCGCCGGCCAGCGGGAGGTTGTCCGAGGAGTCGCCGAGCATGACCTGGTAGTGGCCTGCCGCCACGGTCCAGTTCTGCGCGTTGCTGTCCCAATAGGACACATCGTGGCCGGACAGGGTGAAGTGCACCTGCTCGGTCTGGCCAGGGTTGAGCTGCACCTTCTGGAAACCCTTGAGCTGCTTGGGCGGCTCACCAGCCGAGGCCGGTTCGCTCAGGTACAGCTGGACCACGTCCGCGCCGGCTCGGTTCCCGGTGTTGGTTACGTCGGCGGTCACCATCTCCTGCCCGTTCGGACCGAGGTCGCCCGGCCCTACCCTGAGGTGGGAGAAGCCGAACGTGGTGTAGGACAGGCCGGAGCCGAACGCGAACAGCGGCGCGATGTTCTTCGCGTCATACCAGCGGTAGCCGACGCCCATCCCTTCCGAATAGTCGACCTGGCCGTTCACGCCCGGCCACTGAGCCGGACTTGACGCGGGCACGTCCGTGAGCGACTTGGGGAACGTCACCGGGAGCTTGCCGGCGGGGTTGGTGTCGCCGAACAGGACGGACGCTATGGCTGTGCCGTCCTGTTGGCCCGGGTACCAGGCTTCCAGTACGCCACGCACCGAGTCCAGCCATGGCATGGTCACGGCCGAGCCGGTGTTCAGCACGACGATCGTGTTCGGGTTGACCGCGGCGACCGCGCTGATCAGCTGGTTCTGCTGCGTGGACAGGTCGATGGTGGACAGGTCCGAACCCTCGGACTCGAAGTTGCTTGCGAACACGACCGCGGTCGAGGAGGACTTGGCCAGCGCGACGGCCTGGTCCAGCGGGGTCGGCTGACCAGGGATCTGCCAGCCGAGGTTGACCAGGTCGTCGCCGCCGTTCTGGTAGTAGTCGATCTCGACCGGAACCGCTTGGCCCGCGGTCAGAGTCACCGTGCCGGTCTCGGTGTTGGACGCCTGGTCGCGCCAGTTGTCGATGATCTTCGCGCCGTTGACGAACAGCCTGCTGCCGTCGTCGCTGGTCAGCGAGAACGTGTAGGAGCCGATGACCGGCGCGCTGATGATGCCCGTCAACTTCGCCGACCACTGGGTGGCGTTCACGCCGGGTCCTGGGGACACCGCGGAGTTCGTGCCCCAGTCGAAGTTCACGTTGGGGTCGGTGCGGGTCAGCACGGGGGTGCCGGACAGGGTCATGTTGTTGTAGTACTGCGCGGTAAGGCCGGAGCCGAAGTAGGTGGGGTCGACAACGGGCAGTTGGCCGTTGTTGGGGTAGGTGCCGGCCGCGTACTGGACGTTGGCGCCGGAGCCCGCGCGGGCCTTGATGCCCTGGTACGGGGTGACGATCGAACCCGCGTTCACGCTGGCGCTGCCGCCGCCGCTGGTCAACGCGTCCCGTCCGGCGTCATCGCCGATCACCGCGATGGAGTTGGCCGTAGCGGTGTTCAGCGGGAGGGCGGAGTTGGTGTTCTTGAGCAACACCGTCCCCTGCTCGGCCACGTTCTTGGCGACCGCCGCGTGGGCGGCGTTGGTCACCACCGCGGTCGGCGAGCCGGTCGCGGGGCGGTCGAAGAGGCCGAAGCGGAACTCTTCGGTGAGGATGCGGGTGACCATGTCGTTCAGCCGCGACATCGGCACCTGGCCGTCCCGTACCGCGGTTGCCAACGGGGCACCGAAGAACTGGCTGTCCGGCATCTGCATGTCCAGACCGTTGTTCGCGGCGTCCACAGTGGAATGTGTCGCGCCCCAGTCCGAGGTGACGAAACCGGGGAAGTTCCACTGGTCCTTGAGCTTCTGGTTCTGGAGGTAGTCGTTCTGACAGGCGGGAGAGCCGTTGATGGTGCTGTAGGAGCACATCACCGATGCGACCTGACCCTGTTGCACGGCCGCCTGGAACTGCGGCAGGTAGAGCTCGTTCAACGTGCGCGGGTCGACGATCGCGTTGTCGGCCGAGGTGTTGCGATTGGTCTCCTGGTTGTACACCGCAAGGTGTTTCACCTGGGCCATGACGCCTTGGCTCTGCACGCCCCTGATGTCGGCGACGCCGATCTGGCCGGCAAGGTACGGATCCTCGCCGTAGGACTCGAATGCCCGGCCCCAGCGCGGATCGCGCACGATGTTCACGGTCGGCCCGAGGTCGACGTTGGCGCCCTTGCCCCACTGCTCGTTGCCGATGACCGCGCCGTACTGGGCGGCCAGCGACGGGTCCCAACTGGCCGCGGCCGAGACCGGCGCTGGCAACTGGGTCACGCCGGTCATGCCGTCGCCGACGCCACCTGGCCCGTCCTCCAGGTTCATCGCGGGGATGCACAGATCCGCGATGGCCGGGATCTGGCCCGCGTAGGGGGAGTTGCTGTCGCCGTGCACCATCTCGATCTTCTCGTCGAGGGTCATCTTGGCCAGTACTTCGGCCGCGCGTTGGGCCGGCGATGCGTGCTCGCCGACCCAGGGGCAGGCCGGATTGGTCGGTGGCGCGGGCTCTGCTGAACCAGTCTGTGCCCAACTAGGAAGGCAGAGGACGCTGATCGCGGCGGCGACCGTGGCGGTCAGCACCCCGATTCTGACGGGCAGACGCATATCGCTCTCCTACGTCGGTGTAATGAGCGCGTGAGCTGTGCAGCCGGAATAAGTTGCGGGGCGCAACATATCTCCGCGACGGCCGCAGATGGAAGAGCTGCATCGATTCGGCTGGAGGTGATCGGCCCAGATTCGACCAATGGGCGCAACGCGCCTGGATGAAGTCTTCAGGCCACGCCTGGATTTAGGCCATGCGCTGTCAGGCAACGCGTTGCAGCAGGACCTGCTCAATCAGTGCGACCAGGACGTTCTTCACCGACTCGCGAACCCGCGCGTCGCAGTGGATGACCGGGGTGCCGTCCGGCACGTCGAGCGCGTCGCGCACCTCGCCCAGCTCGTACTGCCGCGAGTTGGGGAAGTGGTTGACCGCCACGATGAACGGGATGTCGTGCGTCTCGAAGTAGTCCAGCACCGGGTAGCAGTCCTCGATGCGCCGGGTGTCGGCGAGCACCACCGCGCCCAGCGCGCCATCGGACAGGTCGTCCCAGAGGAAGTCGAAGCGCTCCTGGCCGGGCGTGCCGAACAGGTACAGGATCAGCGACGGATCGAGGGTGATGCGGCCGAAGTCGAGGGCGACCGTGGTCGTGGTCTTGGCCGGTAACAGGCTCGCGTCGTCGACCCCGACCGAGCGTTCGGTCATGGCCGCCTCGGTGACCAGCGGCTCGATCTCGGAGATCGCGCCGATGAAGGTGGTCTTGCCGACGCCGAAACCGCCGCTGACCACGATCTTCGCCGCGGTCGGCACCAGTCGCGGCCGGTTCTCAGAGGGCGCGGACAAGATCCCTGATCCTCTCGATCGTCTGCGTCGGCAGTTCGCTCGGTTCTCGCAGGGAAAGATAGCTGCCGGTGTAGAGATCGGCGATCAGCACCCTGGCCACGCCGATCGGTAGGTCCAGCGCTGAGGCGAGTTCCGCGACCGTGATCGGCTCCTGCGCCAGTTCGATCGCCCTGCGCTGTTCGAACTGCAACGGCGCGGACAGCGCCGCGGGCTGCGCGTAGACCATGGTTTCCAGCTTGAGCCCGTCGTGCAGGGGCCGGGTCCGGCCGCCGGTGACCATGAACGGCCTGATCAGCACTCCGTCTGCCTCGACAGTGGACTCCGCGACGGCGGCATCGGGCGCGTCCGGATGCTCCGGTTCGTCGGCCTCGAACCAGGACTTCGGCTGGGTCGGCGGCAGTAGGCGCGGATCAGGCAGCCGCAACGGGTCGCGCTCGGTCATGGGGTCAGCGATTCTCGCAGTTCGGTGATGAGCGCGGGGCTGAGCAGGCGGCCTGCGCGCTCGGCGAGCAGGGCGATCTCGTAGCCGACCAGGCCGATGTCGCAGCCCTCACCGGCGAGCACCGCGATGCAGCTGCCGTCGGCGATGGTGGAGACCAGCAGAAACCCGCGCTGCATCTCGATCAGCAGCAGCTTGAGGCCCTCGAAGTCGTAGTAGCGGGCGGCACTGCGAGACAGGCTGGCCAGACCCGACGTGAGCGCGGCGAGGCGGTCGCCCGCGCTGCGGTCCAGACCCGCCGACTTGGCGATCAGCAGCCCGTCCGAGGAGACCACGACGGCGTCTCTGACACCGTCGGTGTCGCGGACGAAGTTGTTGACCAGCCAGTGAAAGCTGTGCGGATCGGTGTTGACGTCAACGGTCACTGGGTTCCTCCTCGCGGACCGCGGCGAGCCGTCCGCGTTGGTGTCCTTGTTGGAAGGCGGACAGCATGCTGCGCACCTGGGTCGGGGTGCGCTCGCCGGTCACGCCGGTGGTCGGGGTGTCGGGGCGGTCCGGGGTCCTCGGTGTCGGGGTGGCCGGGACCGGGGCTGCCTCTGCCGCGCGCTTGCGGGACTGGCGTTTGACCAGGCCGTTCGGCGTTCGGGCCGGTTCGGCCGGTGCGACCGTCGGGGTTGGTGCCGCGGTCGGGGTTTCGGTGCGGGTCGCCGGGATCGCGGGGACCGCGACTGGCTCGGGTTCGGCGGCGGGCTCGACGGGCTTGGGGGCCAGGGTGGCCTTGGGCGCGGGCTTGGCG
>DASYBO010000648.1:0-2173 GCA_036500685.1 Pseudonocardiaceae bacterium
GCGGGTCGGTGCGATCAGCACCACCGCGCGCCGCTCCTTGGCCATCACCCGGTCGTACTCGTCCCAGTCGTCGTGGGTGCCGCCCGCGGCGGTGAAGACCTCGCGGAGCAGGAGCCGCAACTGGTCGGCGTCCTTCAGCCACGGCTGCGCGTCATCCGGACCCGCCAACTCCGCCCGGCCCTCGGCCGTCGCCCACTGCCATCCGTTGCGGAACGTGACCGCGATCTGCGGCCTCGCCCGCAGGTTGGCCAGCTTGACCTTGCCATAGGTGGTGAACCCCAGGGCGGGCTCGCCGGTTGCCGGGTGCGGCAGCAGGCCGACGTTGACCAGTGAGGCCTGCACCGTCGCGTCGGCACGCACGGTAGACACCACGGCAAGGCCGTTGTCGGGGGCGGCCAGCGCCACGGCGTCGCTCAATGTTGTCATGTGAATTCCTCAATCCGTGAACGGCGTCTTCAAGACGTAGCGGCTGGTTGGGACGGTGTCGATGTTCTCGTTGGCACCGAATGCGGTTGTACTGGCGACCATCTGGCTTATCCGGTTCTGCAGGTCGTTGTCGTCGGCGGCACCGAAGAATGCCTTGAGATCGGTGATCGCCTCAGTGGGGAATAACTCTTCGACGATGCCTGCGATTCCCGGTGCGTCCGGAGTGAGGGTTCGCACCACCCAGTTCTGCGTGTAGCCGAACGTCGACTGTGTCTCGATGGCCACCGATGTGTGGTCACGCTGCCATCGGTTCAGCCAGGTCGCCAGGTCCAGTTCCGCGGGCCGGCGCAGCAGGGCGATGTTGGCCAGACCCGCTGTGCGACAACCAGTTCCAATTGCCGGTCCGGCGAGCGGGACCGACTCGGTCACCAAGTACGCGGCGAATTGGTCGCATTCCCTCTCGAGTAGGGCCAGCGCCGCCGACATCTGGTCTCCGTAGCACTGTTGGGTCCACAGGCCGACCACCGCGGCGACCGGTGGGTCCAGGGTCGTCAGCGTCATCAGTGAGTGGCGCACGGCGTCGTCGCGGACGTTGACGGACAGTCCGGGCACACCCAGTTCCAGTAGCGCGTCGGCGACCGGACCCCGTTGCCGGGCACACCAATCCTCGTTTGAGTCGGCACGCATCAGCACGGCGATCACCTTCTCCATACGCCGAACTTACCTTCGGCGCACGGCTACTTGACCGGACGTACCTCATGTTCGGCGCTGATCAACTCGCCGATCATCGCGGCAAGCTGTCGGTATGACTCGTCTCGGCCGCTCGAGGAGCGGAACACCATACCGATCCGTCGTCCCGGGCGGGGTGCAACGAATCGCGCGAGCCCGAGCCGGCTTCTGGCGGCCTCAACCGGCACTGCGCTCTGCGGGATCAGCGTTACCCCCAGTCCGCCGCTCACGCATTGCACCGCGGTTGCCAGCGATGCCGCGCGGGTGTTGGCCAGCTCCGCCCGCACCCCTGCGGTGTGGCAGACATCCAGCGCCTGGTCGCGCAGGCAGTGGCCCTCGTCGAGCAACAGCAGCGGCAGCTCAGCCAGCGCCGTCGTCGGCACCCTGCGTTTGCCCGACAGTGGGTGGTCGGGTGGCAACGCGAGCACGAAATCCTCGTCATAGATCGGGATCGCGGTCACCCCGGCGGCCGGCACCTCAGAGGCGGGCAATGCGATCAGAGCCACGTCCAGCGCGCCTTCGCGCAGGAGCGCCAGCAGTCGTTCGGTTTGGTCCTCGATCACCCGCAGGGTCAGCGACGCCAATCGCTCGGCCAGCCCGGCCAGCAACGTCGGCAGCACGTACGGCGCGACGGTGGGAATCAGGCCCAGGCGCATGCTGGCATGCAGCGGATCGGCTGCCCCTGCGGCGGCGCCGGTGAACGCGTCGACCGCGTCGACCACGGCCAGGGCGTGCGGCAGAAGTTGCCTGCCTTCGGTCGTCAAGAAGACCCGCCGCGTCGACCTCTCGACCAATTGGGTGCCCAGACCGGTCTCCAGCGCCGCCAGCGCCTGCGACAGGGTCGACTGACTCACGCCGAGAGTCGTTGCGGCGCTGCTGAAATGCTGCTTTTCGGCCACCGCGACGAACGCGCGCAACCCGGCGACGGTCGGCTGATAGATCTTATCGGTCATGCCGATAAGTGTAGTGCCATACATCACGTTTACTTCTGACCTGGCTCTGGGCAGGATGGTTGCAT
>DASYBO010000649.1:0-5993 GCA_036500685.1 Pseudonocardiaceae bacterium
GGCGACGCGGGAAGGCACCGACACGAACTGGTCCGAGTTGGTCTCGGTCACGCTCGCTTCTTGAACGTGGCCAGGGCCCACAGGTACCCGACCAGGCCGATCACGACGCACCAGGCGACGGCGACGAGCGCGGTCCCGGCCGATGGCGCGCCGGTCAGCAGCCCACGCAGGGTTTCGATGATCGGCGTGAAGGGCTGATATTCGGCGAATTGCTTGATGCCAGGTCCCATCTTGGCCGCCGGCACGATCGCGCTGCTCAGGAACGGCAGCATGATCCGCACCGAGCGTGCCGTCGACATCCTGGCCATCCTCCGAGCCACCACGCCGACCGAACGCGTGCGGGTACTGACCGGCCTACCCCCTCAGGACGTGATCCCGCGCGCGGCCAGGTATGCCGCGTCGTCGGCCTTTCCTGGCGGAACAATCGCCACCGGGCCATCGGCGCGGCGCGCGACCCAGGTCCGGTGGAACGGGCTGCCCGGTGCGAGCGTGTCGCGGGTGCTCGGCTCGGCCGGGTCGACCGGGCAGAGGAGCGCGGGCCGCGTCCGGAGCACGTCCGGCCCGGCGAGGATCAGGTCGGCGATGGCTTGGGCGGCCGGTTTGCGCCGGTGGTCAACGGTGAACAGGCCCAGGTCGTACTCGCGGTCGGGGAAGTCGAGCAGGGCGCGGTCGATGTCGTGCGAACACCACCAGGTGATCCCGAACAGCGCCGGGTTGTGCCACACGCTCTCGATGGTCGCCGTGGTGAACTCGGCCGCCAGTTCGGCCGGGATGTCCGGTCGGGGCGCACCGAATTCCTGGAGCCAGACCGGCCGATCCGGGGTTTCGGCGGCGGCTTGGGCCAGTTCGACGAGATAGTCGGCGTGGGTGCGGGTGGCCGGGCCGAGCGGACCGTCCATGTCGGACACACCGTTGAACACCCACGAGTGCACGCTGGTGATGTCGCCGAGCCGGGCCGCGTCGGCGGGACCGAAGGGGTGCTTGGGGGCATAGAAGGCGTCATCGTAGAGCGAGTGCACGAGCGGCAGGCCGGGCGCGCCGGCGCGCACCGCTTCCAGCAGCTCCACGGCCCACCGGCCGGAGTCGGCAAGGTCGGTCGGGTTGGCAGGCCACAGGTTGTTGACCTCGTTGCCGAGCGTGATGGCGAAGGTGTTCTCGCGGCAGGCCACCTCGCCGGCCAGCGTGCGGACGTAGTCGACGAGTCCTGATCGGACGGTCGCGTCGGCGAAGACGCTGGCCTGGTGCCAGGTCAGCACCCAGGACGGCAGGAAGTCGAAGCTGGACAGATGCCCCTGGATCAGGTCGACCGACACGTCGAGGTCGAATTCGGCCGCGCAGTCGATCATGGTGAGCACGTCGTTGACCGCGCCGGTGCGGATCAGGCCGCGGTTGGGCTGGATCCATGGCCAGATCGGGAAGATCCGCACGTGGTCGAGGCCGAGCGCGGCGAGATCGGCGAAGTCACGGCGCACGGCGTCCGCGTCGAAGTCGAGCCAGCTGTAGAACCAGCCCGAGGACGGCACGTAGTTCGCACCGAAGCGCGGCGAATTCCGTTCCGGTCGGGTACGCACCGGCCACTACCTCCTGAGCTAAACCGATTTAGTAAACGGATCTGGTCAACTGTTTTAGTCAACTGTGGACAACTATGTGGGCGGCAACCCGGTGCTCTCCCGCACCACGAGTTCCGGCATGGGCGCCTGCACGCTGCCGGCCGCGCCGTCCACCGCGCCGAGCATGGTCTCCGCGACCAACTCGCCCAGCGCGAAGGTGTCACGGCTGAGCGCGGTCAGCGCGGGATGCATCATTCGCGCCAGCACCGAGTCGTCGAACGCGACGATGGACAGGTCCTGCGGCACGGACAGCCCCATCTCGATGGCGACGCCGAGCCCGGCAACGGCCATCACGTCGCTGTCGTAGACGATCGCGGTCGGCCTCGGCCGTTGCGCGAGCAGCCGCCGGGTGACCTCGGCGCCCTGCTCGTCGGAGAAGTCGGTGGTGGTCGAGGTGGCGCCGAGCAGGTCGAGCGCGTCGGCCGAGTCGCGCAGCGCGGCGATGCGCCGCTGGGTATGCCAGAACTCGGGCAGACCGGCGACGTGTGCGATGCGGTGGTGTCCCAGCGCGGCAAGGTACTCGACGATGCGGAGCATCGCGGCGCGGTCGTCGACCCAGACGTTGGGCAAGGACGCCAGCGGACCGGTGCCGCCGAGCACGACCGCGGGCAGTTGGGACCGTTCGAGTTCGGCGATACGCGGGTCGTCCGCGCGCAGGTCGAACAGGACGACGCCGTCGACATGGTTGGCAGAGCGCCATTTGCGGTAGGTCTCCACCTCGGCCGCGATGTCCTCGACGATCAGCAGTTGCAGCCCGACCCCTTGGCCGGAAAGCCCCGCCTGCAAACCCGAGAGAAGCTGGGCGAAGAACGGTTCGACGCCGAGAGTGCGCGCGGGGCGCGCGGAGACGAGGCCGATCATGTCGGCCTTCGCGCCGGACAGGGCACGCGCCGCACTGTGCGGGTGCCAGCCCATCTGCTCGGCGACCTGGAGAATTCGCGCCCTGGTCGTCTCGCTGACGCCGGTCCGGCCGTTGAGTGCGAAGGACACCGCGCCGATGGACACGCCGGCTCGCGCCGCGATGTCCCCGATCGTCGGTCTTGCCATCCCCCGTGCCTCCTGCCGTTCGCCACGCACCGAAAGGGCAGGCGCGACCATCCGAATTCGCCGACGGCGCATCGCGTCCTTCCTCTTGACACCGCCGTATGCTTTCCGCATAGTTCCATGACTAAAGCGCTTTAGCAACCATTAGCGCATGGGTATGGCGTTCGTCGCACAGCGGGCTACGCGGCGTTGCTTCCCGCGGTTTCGACAGGAGAGTGTTGATGCACGGCAGGCTCAGGTATTTGGCGGTTGCCGCGTGCGCGGCGAGCGCACTGCTCGCGGTGGCGGGCTGCGGTGTCGGCGGCGGCAGCGGCAGCGGCGCGGACACCAGCCAGACGGTCGCGGCGAACGGGCCGATCAAGGGCTCGATCACCTTCCAGACATGGTCGCTAAAGAACCAGACATTCACCCCCTACTTCACCTCGCTGATCAAGGCGTTCCAAGCGAAGTACCCTGGCACCACCATCAACTGGATCGACCAGCCGGGCGACGGCTACCAGCAGAAAGTCGCCAGCCAGGTCACCAGCAAGACCCTGCCGGACGTGGTCAACCTGCCGCCCGACATCGCCTACGCGCTCGCCACCTCCGGCAACCTGCTCGACCTGAGCAAGAACGTGCCGACCCTGACCCAGGATTACGTCCAAAGTGGACTCAAGGCCTACAGGTACCCCGGCACGTCCGGTGACTACGGCTTGCCCTGGTACCTCGGTGCGGAGCTGAACTACTGGAACAAGACCTTGTTCATCAAGGACGGCCTGAACCCGAACTCGGTGCCGAAAACCCTGGACGACCTGTTCACCCAGGCCAAGACCATGCACGACGGCTCGGCCGGCAAGGACTACCTGATCAGCACCGTCCCCGGCCTCAACAACGTGGTCCAGTCCGGCACCCCGCTGATGAACCCGTCGGACACCAAGTTCATCTTCAACACCCCGGCCGTCGCCGCGCTGCTGGACAAGTACGCGGCCGCGTTCAAAGCCGGCTACATGCCGCCCGACGTGCTGACCAACACCTACGAGGGCAACAACGCGCTGTTCCTCAAGCAGGAAGTCGCGTGGACGACCGGGCAGGGCAACGAGGTCTCCCAGGTCGTGCAGACCAACCCGTCGCTGGCGCCCAACATCATCCCGTCCCCGTCCTTCGGCCCGGCCAACCTGAACGTGCAGGGCATCTCGGTGTCGGCGAAGAGCACGAACCTGCCGCTGGCGCTGGCCTTCGCCAAGTACGTCACCGACAACGAGAACCAGGTCGCGTTCATCAAGCTCGCCCCCGGTTTCCTGCCCGGCACGACCGCCGCCGCGAACGATCCGTCCTACGCCAAGAGCGACGGCACCAACGCCGGTAACGCGGCCGTCATCGCCTACCAGGACATGCAGCACGCCGTCGACTACACCCCGCCGGTGTGGACCGACCAGATGAACACCGACTTCAACCAGCAGACCTCGCTGGCGATCAGCGGGCAGAAATCGTCCAAACAGGCCCTCGACGACCTGGTCAACCAGCTGAACCAGTTGCTGGCCAACTGACCTGACGCCGCCGGGCGCCCCTGCCATCGCGGGAGGGGCGCCCGGCGAGACGAGGACGTCCTATGCGCTACCACCGTTGGTACTCCCCCTGGCTGCTGGTCATTCCCGCGCTCGGCCTGGTCACGCTGTTCAGCATCTGGCCCGCGATCAACACCGGCGTGCTGTCCTTCACCAACGTCCGCCAGATCTCCGGCGGACGCTTCGTCGGGTTCAGCAACTACATCCAGATGTTCCAGGATCCGCAGCTGGTCAACGCGCTCATCAACACCCTGCTCTACGTGGTGATCTGCGTTCCGCTGCTGACCGTCCTGCCGCTGCTGCTGGCTTTGCTGGTGCAGCGCACCATCCCGTTCATCGGCCTGTTCAGAACGGTCTTCTACTTCCCGGTGGTCGCGTCGGCCGTCGTGGTCGCGGTGATCTGGCAGTGGCTGCTGGACAGTCGCGGCCTGGTCAACGGCCTCCTGCAGGACCTGCACCTGACCCAGCAGGCCGTTCCCTTCCTCACCGGTCGCTGGCTGCTGCTGTTCAGCGCCATCTCGCTGACCATCTGGAAGGGCCTCGGCTACTACATGATCATCTACCTCTCCGCGCTGGCCAACGTGCCGCAGGAACTGCACGAGGCCGCTGCCGTGGACGGCGCGAGCGCGACGCGCCGGTTCTTCGCGGTCACACTGCCCGGCGTGCGCACGACCACCATGCTGGTCGCGGTGCTGGTGATGATCTCCGCGATGCGCGTCTTCACCGAGCTCTACATCCTCGGCGGCCGAACCGGCGGCATCGGCGGCGACGACTCCTCGATCGTGCTGCTGATCCAGAACGCCGCCTCCGGTATCAACGCCCGGCTCGGCTACGCCTCCACGCTCAGCGTGTTCCTCTTCGCCATCACCATCATCCCGATGCTGGTGCTGTCCAGGCTGAACCGGAGGGCCGAGGCATGACCGAGCAACTCCTCGCCACCCAGCCGACAACCCAGCGACCACAACGCCACCGCTCCCGCAGCTTCAACTCCCCGACCAAATGGGGCCTGACCGCGCGCTACATCCTGCTGGTGATCGTCCTGCTGGTCACCATCGGCCAGATGCTGTGGGAACTGTCAACCTCACTGAAGAGCGTCAGCGAGGACGTCTACACGACAACCCCGAGTTTCCTCCCGCAACATCCGACGTTCTACAACTACGGCAAGGTCGCCGAGCTGATCCCGGTGGTGCGCTTCGCCGGCAACTCGCTGATCGTGGCCGTCCTCGACGTCGGCGGCAACGTCATCGGCGCGTCCATCGCCGGCTTCGCCCTGGCCCGCCTGAACTTCCGGGGCCGCAAACTGGTACTCGGCGTCTTTCTGTCCACTTTGGTCCTACCGGCCGAGGTCACCATCGTCTCGCAGTTCCAGACCGTCACCGACCTCGGCCTGGGCAACACCCTGTTCGGCGTCGCGCTGCCCGGCATGATCGGTGCCATCAACGTCCTGCTGATGCGCAACGCCTTCCAAGCCATCCCCAGCGAGATCGACTCAGCCGCGATCCTCGACGGTGCCAACGTCTGGCAACGCCTGCGCTACATCGGCATCCCCGCGGTGAAGGGAGTCCTCAGTGTGGTCGCCATCCTCTCCTTCATCGGTGCCTGGGACGACTTCCTCTGGCCGCTCCTGGTCCTCCAGGACCCCAGCAAACTCACCCTCACGGTAGGTCTCTCCTACCTCCAGTCGACCTTCTCCATCGACCCGAGAACGCTGGCAGCGGGAGCGATGATCGCCCTGCTCCCCATCCTGATCCTCTTCCTGGCACTACAGAGATTCTTCTTCCGAGGCGTCGGTGAG
>DASYBO010000650.1:0-1931 GCA_036500685.1 Pseudonocardiaceae bacterium
AATACCATGGCCGGCAAGTTCGGCATGAACAACGCCAACCTGAACATTCCCGGCGTCACCGTGGCGCCGAGCCAGTACACCGTCCCGCCGAGCATGGCGGATACCGCGTTCTCCGCCATCGGCCAGTTCGACGACACCGCGTCGCCGCTGCAGGAGGCGATGTTCTCAGCCGCGATCGCCAACAACGGCACGCTCATGAAGCCGTACCTCATCCAGCAGGTCACCGCCTCCGACCTGTCGGTCGTTGGGTCGGCCCAGACGTCGGTATTGAGCCAGCCGGTCACTCCGACCGTCGCTAGTTACGAGAAGCAGATGATGGTGGCCGTGGTGCAGCAGGGCACCGCGTCCGCGTTCAACGCCGGCGTCGAAGGCATCCAGATCGCCGGGAAGACCGGGACCGCGCAGAACAACCTCAACGGCGTCAGCGCCAACCCCGACGCGGTTTTCACCGCTTTCGCACCTGCGGACAACCCGAAGATCGCCGTCGGCGTCATGATTCAGGGCGGTGGTTACGGTGCCACCGCAGCCGCACCAATCGCCGTCGCCGTGATCAAGGCATACCTCGCAGCTACGGAGCAAGGATGAATGAGTACGTTCTCGCCGACCGTTACGCGCTGGTCGAGCGCATAGCGTCCGGCGGCATGGGCGAGGTCTGGCGAGGCGTCGACCAGATCCTCGGGCGTCCAGTCGCGATCAAGCTGCTGTCCACCGCGCACGCCGGGGACGAGCAGTCCCGCGCCAGGTTCCGTGCCGAGGCGCGGTACGCGGCGTCACTGTCTCACCCGGGCATCGCCCAGGTCTTCGATTTCGGTGAGGAAAGCCCGCTCGGCGGTGCCTACCTGGTGATGGAACTGGTCAACGGCGAGGCGCTGTCCGCGATCCTGGAGCGGGTAGGCAGGCTGCCCGCGGACGTCACGCTGGACATCGTCAGCCAGGCGGCCCGCGCCCTGGACGTCGCGCACCGGGCGGGCATCGTGCACCGGGACATCAAGCCGGGCAACCTGCTGATCATGACCGACGGCACGACGAAGATCACCGACTTCGGCATCGCGAAGGCGGGTGCGATGGAGTCGGTAACCATGACCGCGACCGGCATCGTGATGGGAACCGCGCTGTACGTCTCGCCGGAACAGGCGACTGGCTCGACGCTGACCGGCTCGTCGGACGTGTACTCGCTGGGCGTCGTGGCGTACGAGTGCCTGGCCGGCCAGCCGCCGTTCTTCGCGGAGCAGCCGCTGGCTATCGCGCTCATGCATAAGTATGACCCGGTGCCGCCGCTGCCCGCGGACGTGCCCAAGCCCGTCGCCGACCTCGTGCTGTCGATGCTGGCGAAGACCCCGGAGGACCGCCCGGGGTCGGCACTGCACGTGGCCGACCGCGCCGACGTGATCAGGGAAGGCGGCGCGTACTCGGGCGTGAGCGGCCCCACCACCGCGAACGTGCCGGTAGTTCCGGACTATCCCCCTACGACTGGGGCTTTTTCCGGCTATCCCCCTACGACTGGAGCCTTTCCCGATGATTCCGAACGGACGATTGGTTCCCGCCTAGGCACCCGGCGCCTTGCGGCGGCCGGGGTGGGCGTCGCCCTCTGCGGGGTTGCCGCGATCGCGGTGGTGCTACTGAACGCGGGCGGGCACCCGGGGACGCCGAACGGGGCGCCGAAATCTCCAGGACAGTCGGCCAGCCAGTTGGGACCAGCGGCCATCGCGTCGGTGCACGCAACTGCCGGCAGTAGTGCCCCAGGCACTAATCTAGGACCGGCACCGACGACGAACGCAACCCACAGGGTTCCGCCGACATCGAGCCGTCCAAAGTCAACGCAAAGCGCGCCGTCAACAGGCAAACCCACAGGCAACCCGACAGGCAAACCCACAGGCAACCCCACGGGCAAACCCACAGGCAAACCCACAGGCAACCCCACGGGCAACCCG
>DASYBO010000651.1:0-3320 GCA_036500685.1 Pseudonocardiaceae bacterium
CGACGAAGCCGTCATCGTGCGCGGCCAGGGCACGATCTTCCTCGGCGGCCCGCCGCTGGTGAAGGCCGCGACCGGCGAGGTGGTGACCGCGGAGGAACTCGGCGGTGGCGACCTGCACTCGCGCACCTCGGGCGTCACCGACCACCTCGCCGAGGACGACGCGCACGCGCTGCAGATCGTGCGCACCATCGTCGGCACCCTCGGCCCGCGCGCCCCCCGCCCCTGGCAGCGCGGCGCCACCGAAGCGCCCGCACTGCCCGAGGACGACCTCTACGGCGTGGTGCCGACCGATTCACGCACCCCCTACGACGTGCGCGAGGTCATCGGCCGCATCGTCGACGGCAGCCGGTTCGCCGAGTTCAAGAAGGAGTACGGCACGACGCTGGTCACCGGGTTCGCCCGGCTGCACGGTCACCCGGTCGGCATCGTGGCCAACAACGGCGTGCTGTTCGCCGAGTCGGCGATGAAGGGCGCGCACTTCATCGAACTGTGCGACCGCCGCCAGATCCCCCTGGTGTTCCTGCAGAACATCACCGGCTTCATGGTCGGCCGCGAGTACGAGGCGGGCGGCATCGCCAAGCACGGCGCGAAAATGGTCACCGCGGTCGCGTGCGCGCGGGTGCCCAAGTTCACCGTGATCATCGGCGGCTCGTTCGGCGCCGGCAACTACTCCATGTGCGGCAGGGCATATTCGCCCCGGTTCCTCTGGATGTGGCCCAACGCGCGCATCTCGGTGATGGGCGGCGAACAGGCCGCCTCGGTGCTGGCCACCGTGCGCCGCGACCAGTTCGAGGCTCGCGGCGAGGACTGGTCGGCCGAGGCCGAGGAGGAGTTCAAGGCGCCGATCCGGCAGCAGTACGAGGACCAGGGCAACCCGTACTACTCGACCGCGCGGCTCTGGGACGACGGCGTCATCGACCCGCGCGACACCAGGACGGTGCTGGGTCTCGCCCTGTCGGCAGCGGCCAACGCCCCGCTCGATGACGTCAACTACGGCGTCTTCCGGATGTGACGAAGGTGGGTCAAGGCATGTTCGACACGGTCCTGATCGCCAACCGCGGCGAGATCGCCGTGCGGGTGATCGGCACGCTGCGCAGGATGGGCATCCGCTCGGTCGCCGTCTACTCCGACGCGGACGCGCAGGCCCGCCACGTCCGTGAAGCCGACGTCGCCGTCCACATCGGACCGGCGGCGGCCACCGAGAGCTACCTGTCGATCGACAAGATCATCGACGCGGCAACGAGAACCGGCGCGCAGGCCATCCATCCCGGCTACGGGTTCCTCTCCGAGAACGCCGCGTTCGCGGCCGCCTGCGAGAAGGCCGGACTGGTGTTCATCGGCCCGCCCGCGTCGGCCATCGAGTCGATGGGCGACAAGATCCGGGCCAAGCGGATGGTCGCCGCGGCCGGCGTTCCCGTTGTACCCGGTCGGATCGAGACCGGCATGACCGACGCACAACTCGCCGAGGCCGCCGACGAGGTCGGCTATCCGGTGCTGCTCAAGCCTTCCGCCGGTGGCGGCGGCAAGGGTATGCGCGAGGTCGACGGCCCCGCCGACCTCGCCGACGCGATCGCGTCCGCCCGCCGCGAGGCCAGCGCCTCTTTCGGCGATGACACGCTGCTGCTGGAACGGTTGATCCGCGCGCCGCGACACATCGAGATCCAGGTGCTTGCCGACGGCATGGGCAACGTGATCTCGTTGGGGGAGCGGGAATGCAGCCTGCAACGCCGCCACCAGAAGATCGTCGAGGAGGCACCGTCCCCGCTGCTCACCGACCACCCCGACGGCGACACGATCCGCGCCAGGATGGGCCAGGCCGCCGTCGACGCGGCGAAAGCGGTCGGTTATGTCGGTGTCGGCACGGTCGAGTACATCGTGTCCTCGAACGCGCCGGACGACTTCTTCTTCATGGAGATGAACACCCGCCTGCAGGTCGAGCACCCGGTCACCGAACTCGTCACCGGCATCGACCTGGTCGAGCAGCAACTACGGGTGGCGGCGGGGGAGCCGCTGGCGATCGGTCAGGACCAGGTCGCGCTCACCGGCCACGCCATCGAGGTCCGGCTCTACGCCGAAGACCCGAGCCGTGGCTTCCTGCCCACTGGCGGACGCGTCCTCGCACTGTCCGAACCGGACACACTGCGCGTCGACTCCGCGTTGTTCCCCGGCGCCGTGGTGAGCAGCGACTACGACCCGATGCTTGCCAAGTACATCGCGCACGGCCCGGATCGGGACACCGCGCTGCGCAAGCTCTCCGCCGGCCTGCGCGGCCTCACCGTGCTCGGCGTGACCACCAACATCGCTTTCCTGCAACGACTCCTGGCCGACGACGACGTCCGATCAGGCCACCTGGACACCGGCCTGATCGGCCGCAAACTCGACGCTCTCACAAGCTTGCCTGTGCCTGCGGAGATATTGCTGGCCGCCGCCCTCGATCGGGTCATCGCCCTCGAACCGACCAGCGACGATCCGTGGGAGATCCCTGGCGGCTGGCGGATCGGCGAGCCTGCCGCCGTGCGCGCCTTCCTGACTCCGGCTGGTCAACCACCGGTCGAGGTCGCCGTCACCGGTCGCGCTGCCGACGCGCTGGTCCGGATCGGCGACGGCGAAACCGAACGAGCCGCGGCCCGAATCGTCGGCGACGAGCTCGTCGTCGATCACGACGGCACCACCAAACGCTACGCGAGGGCCCGCGACGGCGCGGTGCTCTGGCTCGCCGCCGACGGCGTGAGTTGGGCGCTGACCCAGACCGACCGGCTCACCGCCGCCCGCGCCGACGCCGCCGCCGCGACCGGCGGACCGATCACCTCACCCATGCCAGGCACCGTGCTCGACGTACGCGTGCACGCGGGCGACAAGGTCAGCGCCGGGCAGGCGCTGCTCGTGGTCGAGGCGATGAAGATGGAACACACGATCACCGCCCAGATCGACGGGATCGTCGCCGAACTTCCCGTCCGCGCCGGCCAACAGGTCGCGCTGGACGAACAACTCGCCCTCATCACCCCGGAGGAATCGCCATGATCGACAACCGCCTCGACGAGGACTACGAAACGCTCCGCAAGACGATCCAGGAATTCGCCCGCGAGGAGGTCGCGCCGGTCATCGGCGAGTTGTACACCCACGAGGAGTTCCCGTACGAGATCGTCGCCAAGATGGGCCAGATGGGCCTGTTCGGCCTGCCCATCGACGAGAGCTACGGCGGTATGGGTGGCGACTACTTCGCGCTGTGCCTGACGTTGGAGGAGCTGGCCAGGGTCGACTCGTCGGTCGCGATCACCCTGGAGGCCGGGGTTTCCCTTGGCGCCATGCCGATCTACCGG
>DASYBO010000652.1:0-9262 GCA_036500685.1 Pseudonocardiaceae bacterium
CAGGCCGACGTGAACCGGGCGCGTCGCGAGTTCGCCGAGTACGTCTCCGCGCTGGTCGAGGAGAAGCGGGCCAACCCCGGCGACGACCTGCTCTCGGAACTGACCCAGGTCTCCGACGCCGAGGACGGCAGGCTCAGCCACGCCGAACTCGTGCAGACCGGCATGGGCCTGCTGCTCGCCGGCCACGAGACCACGTCGAACATGATCGGCAAGATGGCAGGCATACTGCTGGCGGGCGAGCGCGCGCATTACACCGCGGTCGTCGCCGATCCGGAGCTGATCCCGGGCACGGTCGAAGAGGTGCTGCGCATGGACACCAACACCGGCGTGGGCATTCCGCGCTACATCACCGAGGACATCGAGGTCGGCGGCTGCCCGGTCGGCAAGGGCACCACGCTGATGATGCTGATGGCCGCGGCGAACCGCGACGAGCAGCACTTCACCGAGCCGGACACCTTCGACCCGCGCCGCACCAACGGCAGCCAGCACCTGACCTTCGGCGCCGGTCCGCACTTCTGCATCGGTCAGCCGCTGGCCAGGACCGAATTGCAGGTGGCGCTGGGCACGCTGGCCCGCAGGCTCCCGCAGCTGCGGTTGCGCGACGGCGCGGACGCGCTGCCGATGCGCAAGGGCGTGATCGCGGGCGGCTTCGACAACGTGTGGGTGGCCTGGTGAAGATCGACGCCGATCAGGACGTGTGTTGCGGTAGCGGCATGTGCGCGTTGAAGGCGCCTGGGGTGTTCGACCAGCGCGACGAGGACGGCATCGTGGTCGTCTTGGCCACCGAACCGGCCAGTGCGGATTACGATGCGGTACGCGCCGCAGCGGCGGCGTGCCCAACCTCCGCGATCACCTTGGTGGAATGACTGAACTCAGACCGGCCGCGTCGCCGACTCCGCGCGCCCAGCTCGCCATGGACAAGCTGATGGACGCCGCCGAGCGGCTCTATGCCGAGCGCGGTTTCGCGGCTGTCTCGATCAGACAGATCAGCGACGCGGCCGGTCAACGCAACAAGTCCGTCGTGCAGTACCACTTCACCAGTCGTGACGAGCTGATCAAGGCGATCATCGCCCGGCACGTCGGCCCGGTCGACCGGCATCGGATGGCGATGGTGGCCGACCTGGTGGACCGGCCCGAGGTTTCCCTGCGCGACCGGGTGGCCTGCTTCGTGCTGCCGACCGTGCTGCACAACGTCGACCTCGGCACGCCGAGCTGGCACGCGCGGTTCATGGCGCAGGCGTTCGTCGAGCCGAGCCTGCGCGACTACGCCCTCCAGTCGCACATCGACAGCGAGTCGATCCAGCTGTTGCGCGAACTGCCCGGCGTCCGCCAGCACGATCCGACCGGCGAGCTCACGCCGGAGTTGGCGACCATGATCCGGCAGCTGATGGTGCACATGTGCGCGGAGCTGGAGTACGACCTCGCGCACGGCCGGATCCCGGCGAGCGACGCCGAGAAATCCTGGCGCAGGCTCGGCGAGCACCTGATCACCGCGGTGTGCGGGATCTGGATCGCGTTCTTCGGCAAGGACTGACCATTTCCGTGCGGCTTTCGTCAAGACCTGGCATCGATTTCTACCACATGGTAGAAATCTGCTTGCCGCAGTGTTGACGCAGGGAGGTCCCGATGAGCATTTCCGTGCAGCTGTACTCGGTCCGCGACAAGTTCGCCGATGATCCCGGTGCGGTGTTGCGCAGGCTGACCAAGATCGGCTTCACCCAGGTCGAGCCGTATGGCGTTGTGGAGAACCTGGCCACGCTGCGCACCGGCCTGCCGGACAACGGCCTCACCGCGCCGACCGCGCACGCCAGGCTGATCGGCGCCGACCAGCAGGCGGTGTTCGCGGCCGCCGCCGAACTAGGCATCGGCCTTGTCATCGACCCGATGGTGCGAGCCGAACACTGGCAGAGCGCGAGCGACATCGCGGCCACTGCGGATGCGCTGAACTCCGCCGCCAAGATCGCCACCGAGCACGGCGTCCGGGTCGGCTACCACAACCACTGGTGGGAGTTGCAGTCCAGGATCGAGGGTCGCAGCGGCCTCGAGGTGCTGGCCGACGCGCTCGACCCGGACATCGACCTTGAGGTCGACACCTACTGGGCCACGGCAGGCGGCGAGGACGCGCCAGAGCTACTCAAGCGACTCGGCGCGCGGGTGAAGGCCTTGCATATCAAGGACGGCGGCCTCAACATCGACGCCTCCGGCCAGGTGCCGGCCGGCCAGGGCGAGGTGCCGGTGCTCGACGTGCTCGCGGCGGCGCCGGACGCGCTGCGGGTGATCGAGTTCGACGAGTACGACGGTGACATCTACGCCGCCATCGAGGCCAGCTACGCGTTCGTGTCCGGCGCCGCCCGATGACCGGCAGCGGTCCGGTCGGCGTCGGCGTCATCGGCGCGGGCGTCATCAGCGACACCTACCTGGAAAACCTGGGCAGCTTCCCCGACCTTCGTCTGTTGGCCGTCGCCGACCTGGACACCGAACGGGCCGCAGCCAAGGCGGCCAAGCACAAGGTGCCGAAGGCCGGCACGGTGGCCGAACTGCTCGACGACCCGGAGATCGAACTCGTCATCAACCTGACCATCCCGGCCGCCCACGTCGACGTCGGGCTGGCCGTGATCGACGCCGGCAAGAGCGTGTGGGCGGAGAAGCCGCTGGCGCTGGACCGGCAGACCGGCCGCAAACTGCTGGACCGCGCGGCCGAACGCGGGCTGCGGGTGGCCAGCGCGCCGGACACCGTGCTCGGCGCGGGGTTGCAGACCGCGCGCCGCGCCGTCGACGCCGGCCGGATCGGCGAACCGCGCACCGGGCTCACGCTGTTTCAGACGCCCGGCCCGGAAAGCTGGCATCCCGCGCCGGAGTTCCTGTTCCAGGCCGGCGGCGGACCGCTGCTGGACATCGGGCCGTACTACCTTACCGAGCTGATCCAGTTGTTCGGACCGATCAAGACGGTCACCGGAACCGGCGGCCGGGCGCGGGACACCAGGGTGATCGGGTCCGGCCCGAGGGCCGGCACCGAGTTCGCGGTGACCGTGCCGACCACCGTGACCGCACTGATCCAGTTCGAACGGGGCGGGTCGGCGCAGGTGGTGCTGAGCTTCGATTCGGCCTTGGTGCGCACCGGTTTCGTGGAGATCTCCGGTACCGAGGGGACGGCGGTGCTGCCCGACCCGAACCGCTTCGACGGCACGACAACGCTGCACCTGCGCGGCATCGCGGAACCGGTCGAACTTGCCGCGGCGGGGCATGGCGCGTCACGCGGGACCGGCGCGTTGGAACTGGCCAGGGCGATCCGGGCAGGCGTGCCGGAACGGGCCTCCGGCGAGCTGGCCTACCACGTGCTGGACGCGATGCTCGCCATCGAGGAGTCGATCACCCTCGGCCATGCCGTCGAGGTGCAGAGCACGGTCGAGGTACCGCCCGCGCTGCCGGCGGATTGGGATCCGTACGCGCGAACCCTGTGAGCACGGTCCGGTCAGAGGCTGTGCGGATGTCGACGACGGCCAGGCGGGCCAGTCGGCTGCTTGATGCCGCCATGTGCGGCCCGGTGATGATGCTGTCCTGCATCGTCGGCATCGCGGTCGGCTGACCATCCTTTGTGGACATTCTCGAAGCCCTCCGCCGGTACACTCGGCGCGGGGAGGAAACGACATGGGTGAGAACTCGTCTCCGGCACGGCCGGGGGACCTGATCAAGGCGGGCATGGCGCTCTTGGCCGAGATCAGAGAGGCCTCCAACGGCGAGAAACCCCAGATCACGAACTGTGCGCCCGCGATAAAGGCGCTGCGCGCGCGGGCCTTCCGGCTGGCGTCCGAGGGCCGGGAAGACGCGAAGGCGGTCGCCGAGTTGCGCAGGATGGCCCGCCGAAACGCGCGACGCCTGCGCCAGGCATCCGCCTCCGTCCGCTCGCGGGCGTGGGTCAACGAGAATCTGCTTGTCTACCAAGCCAACCAGCTGCTGCGCTCGGCTATGACCGGTGAACCGGTGGTAGCGGTCACCACGGAGCAGCGGGCGTACTTCGAACGGATCGCCGGCCTCGCCGAGGGAGGCAACGTTCGCGGGTTCCGCCGACTGGTGGAACTGGTGCCCGAGTTGGCCGACATCGCCCGGACCACCAAAGCCGAGACACGCAACGACGGCCAGGCCCGGATCAAGCAGGCCCTGACGCCGCTGGTCGGCCCGGATGCCCACAGCGAGAACGACGTCGTCGGCTCGCACACCGCGTACGACATCGCCTTCACATACCTGACCAACTCGTACGCCGGACCGCCCGCACGCATCGCAACCCTGTCCGGTCACACGGCTCGGATCAACCATATCCGGCAGTTGCGCTCGGGCGGCGAGACGCTCCTGGTCACGGCCGACGAGGGCGGCACGGCCGTGCTGTGGGATCTGGCCAACGGCGAACGCCGCGCCACACTGAGCGGTCATACCGGCCCGATCAGTGCGATCACCAGGCGATCGCTGATGCGGCCCGCCGCTACGCCTCCGAGCGACGATTGGCCGGACGAGGTCATCGTCACCGCTGGCACCGATGGCACCGTCCGGACCTGGGACATCACGACCGGCGAACCGCTTGTGACCTATGACCATTCGGCTCCCGTCGTCGCGATGACGTGGCGGTACACGGATGGCAGCCCCTGGAGTTTCAACCTGTTCACGGGCCGTACGCGGACACCGAGCAACTGGCAAATGGTTCTGGGCATCGCGGCGGGGGCCGATGGCACGGTGGCCGTGCTCGCGCTGCGAACCGGCGACCTACGCGCCACGCTGGCCGGTCACCTGGGTCCGCTGACCGACATCGTGACGTCGGACCTGGGCCGGGAGGCGCTCGTCGTCACCGCGAGCACCGACGGCACGGCTCGGGTGTGGGATCTGACGACCATGGCGACGCGGCACGTCCTGACCGGGCACAACGGGCCGATCACCGCCCTGGCCTACCGGGGCGACAACGACACCGACCGATACCTGGTCACCGCGGGCGCGGACGGCACCGCCCGGATGTGGAATCCGAGCTCCGGCAAGCAACTGCTGGTGATCAACGGGCACACCCCGCTCACCGACGTGGCACTGGCCGGCTGGGATCTGGTGCTGACGTCGAGCCTGGACGGGACCGCGCACGCCTACGACTTCGCGACCGGGAAGGAGCGGTTCGTGTTCCTCGGCCATGACGGACCGGTCTACAAGGTCGGTTCCACCGAGGTGGACGACACCACGTGCGCGGTCACGCTGGGCACCGACCGCACGCTACGGGTGTGGAGCCTGACCGACGGGCAGCAGCTCGCGATGCTGTCCGAGGTGACGGCCTTCGTGAGCGGTTGGGCCGGCGACGACCAGCAGATCATCATCACCGGTGCGGCGGACGGCACGGTCCGGGTGTGGGACACCGCCGACCTGCCAGCCGACTCAGCCACTGGGCCGGCGGAACAGTGAGCAGGCTTTCCAGGTAGAACCGCACCGACGCGACCAGGTCGACGGCCTCGCGGAGCTCGCCGCGTTCGGCCATGACGCTGTGAGCGCGGCATCGTCGGCATCGCGGTGGGCTGAATGTCGACGGGCCGCGTGCGTACCCGGCCCGTCGACAACAACGAGATTTACGTTCAGTTCGGAAGGACCCAGATGTTCCTGAACTGCACTGGCATTCCGTGGTATTCGAGCAGGATCGGCAGTTTCGCCCCGGTTTTTGCCTTGGTGAAGACCCGCGCGGCAGCACCGCCGGGCGGACTCATCTGGAGGTGGTCGAAGATCGTGACACCATTGAGCACGACGGTTTCGACAGCCTTGGTGAGCAGGGTCCCAGCGGAGTTGAAGGTCGGTGCCGTGTAGGTGATGTCCAACGTCTGCCACTCAAGCGGTGGACGAACCGCGCGTATGTCCGGATTCACGGCGACGCCAACGCTGGGATTGCCTGGACTCGGCGAATTACCGTAGTTGCCCGTGGCGTTGCCCGAGAACAGGCCGTACTCCTGAAGTATGGTCGTCTGGTATTGGGCCTGCGGAAACACTCCGGTGTGAGTTGGTGTTCCGATGCTTCGGAATTCGGCATGGATGGTGGCGTTGCCGAAGGTTTGCCGAGAGATGATCGAACACGTGTTGGGTACGACCTCGATGGCCCCGTTCACGATTTTCCACTGCGCGGGACCGGTGATCACAGTCCAGTCCTTGGTGCCCTGACAGTCGATGGTTCCCCACTGGGACAGATCGGTTCCGTTGAAGAGCGTGGCCGCCCCTGTCGGCGCCGGTTGGCCCAGCGTTGGCAGGACCGGCACGACGTGTTGCAGGTTGATGGTGGTGGTGCCGTTGGTGCCGGTCAGGCCCTCGTTCGTGGCGGTCGCCTTCCAGCCGCCGCCGGACAGCGACATCGTGTCGCAGTTCACCACTGTGCCGACGAGGCTCGCGACTGGCTTGGCCTTGGGTTGCAGGACACCGCTGAGCAGTTGGGCGCCATACGTCACGTTTCCGGTCTTCTGGTCGACGGCGTAGTACACCTGGGCGGACAACCCGCCGGGACCCTGGTAGTCGCCTACGACGTCATTGGGGGCCGACTTCACCCACTTGATCGGGGTTCCATCACTGTTGAGGGGGAAGACGCCGAGGTTCGTGCCGAGGCAACCGCCATATTGGGGGGCGGGTACCCAGGCGACGCTGGAGGATCCCGCGGTCGCCGTATGCCCCGCTGCGGGGCCGATTGTCATCACCCCTATCGTCAGGCCGGCCACTAATCCCGCCATGCGAGACCAACGACTCCTGTGCATTGATCGCTCCTCCTCTTGTTTCCAGACCCAATACGAGCCGGTGAAACTTGATCATCGAGCGGATCACTCGCCGCCGCGAGCACATGCTGGCTCGAAATTAACATCCCGTTCATGTGACCGTGATGTAGGCAGGATGTAGATCCGAACACAAAGACCGGACACAATCGCAGGTATTTCCGCATCCGAATACCGAATTTCCACTGCACAGAATTCGGTCCGCAGACTCATGATCTGGCCGAACAGACGCTAACTCAATTCAAGAATTGATGGCACCTGATCAGGGGACTCAGTCCAGCGCGACGGTGAGCAGGCTTTCCAGATAGAACCGCACCGACGCGACCAGGTCGACGGCCTTCGGCATGGTCAGCCACTGCACCTGGAGGCCGTCCATCAACGCGATGAAGGTCAGCGCGGCGAGCGCGGGGTCGACGCCCTCGCGGAGCTCGCCGCGTTCGGCCATGATCGCGAACGACTCGCGCACATCAGTGCGGGCCTTGCGGTAATGGCGGACGAAGTAGTTGTGCGCGGGATGATCGGCGGCCATGGCTTCGGCCGCGAGCCTGCTGTAGAGATCGACGATGCCGGGGTGGCGCACGTTGTGCTCGGCCAGCGTGATGAACCGGCGCATCATGTCGAGGCCGGGCGTGGCGTGCAGCCGCTCGCGCTCGGAGTCCTCCGTGTCGCGGCGTTCCAGTACCGCCGCCAGCAGGGCTTCCTTGGTCGGGAAGTAATAGAGCAGGCCGGCATGGGTGATGCCGACCCGTTTGCCGATCTCGCGCAGCGAGGCCCCGTGGTAGCCGACCTCGCCATAGAGGCTGGCCGCCGCGGTGATGATGTCGTCGCGGCGGATTCGCCCCTTTTCGTAGCCTCCGGTCGTGGTGGTCTCGGCGCGCACCCCGCCATTATCCAGCGTTGCTCAGCAACGCCTCGAACGGCACGACGTCCTGGTACGGATCGTCGACGGGTTTGCGCAGGCCGGCCCTGATCAGCGCGGCGAACTCCTGCGACGCGCGGTCGATCCGGTTGGCAAGGCCAGCGGTGTCGCCGCCGCGCGCGCCGAAGTCGGCCGACGCCGCGTAGACGGCGGTCGGCACCACCATGGCCTGCAGATATCCGAACAGCGGACGCAGCGCGTGGTCCAGCGCGAGCGAGTGCCGCTCGCTGCCGCCGGTCGCGCCGATCAGCACCGGCATCCCGACGATCGCCTCCTTGTCCAGGACGTCGAAGAACGCCTTGAACAGCGCGTTGTAGGAGGCGGTGAAGATCGGCGTGACCGCGATGAGGCCATCCGCCGTACTCACCCGCTCGATAGCCTGCTTGAGCGCCGCGTTCGGGAACCCGGTGAGCAGGTTGTCGACCAGCGCGTGCGCGTGTTCGCGCAGTTCGATCACGTCGACCTCGAGGTCCCCTCCGAGCTGGCGCCGGGTCGCGGCGGCCAACTCGTCGGCGAGCACCCTGGTCGAGGACGGGTTCGACAGGCCCGCCGTCACCACTGCGATCCTCATGACGTCACCAGCTCTTCGTTGTCCTTGACGTCCTTGGCGGCTTTCAGGGAAGCGTGCGTCGGCGCGTCCGGCACGCCGGGGGCGCGCAGCGCGGCGAATTCCTTGCGCAGCACCGGAACGACCTGCTCGCCGAGCAGATCCAACTGCTCCAGCACCGTTTTGAGCGGCAGGCCCGCGTGGTCCATCAGGAACAGCTGGCGCTGGTAGTCGCCGAAGGACTCGCGGAAGGCCAGCGTCCCCTCGATCACCTGCTGCGGGCTGCCCACGGCCAGCGGCGTCTCGGCCATGAAGTCCTCAAGCGACGGTCCGTGTCCGTAGACGGGAGCGTTGTCGAAGTAGGGCCGGAACTCCTTGATGGCGTCCTGCGAGTTGGGCCGGATGAACGCCTGGCCGCCAAGGCCCACGATGGCCTGCTCGGGTGTGCCGTGGCCGTAGTGCGCGAAGCGCCGCCGGTAGAGCTCGATCAGCCGCTGGTAATGATCCTTGGGCCAGAAAATGTTGTTCGCGAAAAATCCGTCGCCGTAGTACGCGGCCTGTTCGGCGATCTCCGGCGAGCGGATCGACCCGTGCCAGACGAACGGGGGCACCCCGTCCAGCGGACGCGGCGTCGAGGTGAAGCCCTGCAACGGCGTGCGGAACCGGCCCTGCCAGTCGACGACGTCCTCGCGCCACAACTGGTGCAGCAGCGCGTAGTTCTCGACGGCCAGCGGGATGCCCTGCCGGATGTCCTGACCGAACCACGGATACACCGGCCCGGTGTTGCCGCGACCCATCATCAGGTCGACGCGGCCTTCCGCGAGGTGTTGGAGCATCGCGAAGTCCTCGGCGATCTTCACCGGATCGTTGGTGGTGATCAGCGTGGTTGACGTGGACAGGATCAGCCGCTCGGTCTGCGCGGCGATGTAGCCGAGCATGGTGGTCGGCGAGGACGGCACGAACGGCGGGTTGTGGTGCTCACCGGTGGCGAACACGTCGAGCCCGACCTCTTCGGCTTTGCGCGCGATC
>DASYBO010000653.1:0-2277 GCA_036500685.1 Pseudonocardiaceae bacterium
CGGCTGGGACGAAGCCGACGCGATGGCCACCGATCCGGCCTTCGCCAGTGCCGTCTCCATCCTCGGCGCGCACTACTCATGTGCGGGCGGCGACGGCGGCAACGCCGACTCGTGCTCCACGACTCAGAACGCGCTGAACACCGGCAAGCCGCTGTGGGACAGCGAGCAGGGGTCTCAGGATGACAACAGCGGGGCGCCCGCGCTCATCCGGGCGATCACCCGCGGCTACATCGACGCCCAGATGACGGCGCTGTTGAACTGGCCGCTGATCGCGTCCATGACATCCAACCTGCCCTACCCGACCGACGGGATGATGGTCGCGGACTCGCCCTGGTCGGGCAACTACAGCGTTGGTAAGGAGACCTGGGTCACCGCCCAGGTAACCCAGTTCACGCAGCCGGGGTGGCAGTTCCTCAACTCCGGGAGCGGCTATCTGGGCGGCAATAGGAACAACGGCAGCTACGTCAGCCTCGCCTCGCCCGCCAAGACCGACTACAGCACGATCGCGGAGACCACCACGGCGTCCGCGGCGCAGACGGCCACCTTTACCGTGCCCCAAGCACTGGCGGGCAAGACGGTGCACGTCTGGGCCACCAACCTGGGCTCCACGAGCAGCGCGGACTCCTTCGTGCACCTGGGAGACGTCACGCCCGGCAGTTCGGGGACGTTCGACTACACATTGCAGCCTGACTACGTGTACACCTTCAGCACCGTCGGCAGCGCCGGCCACGGTGCCGCCACCGGCCTTGCCGCGCACAGCCTCGCCCTTCCGTACTCGGACAACTACAACGAGTACGCGCCCGGCCAGGAAGCCCGCTACACCGAGGACATGCAAGGCACCTTCGAAGCACAGCCCTGCGCCGCCGGACGCAGCGGCATGTGCCTGCAGCAGATGCTGCCGATCAAGCCGATCGAGTGGCAGCAGGACAGCGACGCCTTCACCCTCATCGGTGACCCGTCCTGGACCAACTACTCGGCGAAGGTCGATGTCGAAATGACCAAGCCGGGAACGGTGGAGCTAATGGGACGAGCCGGAACCCAGAACCGGCCGCAGTCAGACCAGCAGGGCTACTACTTCCAGGTCAGCAACACCGGAAGCTGGACGCTGCTGAAGAGCGACGACAACGGCAATCGCACGACACTGGCCACCGCCTCCGTACCCGCCCTCGGCATCAACACATGGCACCAGCTCGGGTTGTCCTTCTCAGGTTCGACCATCACCGCCTCGGTCGACGGCAAGGCCGTGGTCGTGGTCAACGACGGCTCGTACACCGCCGGCCAGGTCGGCCTTGGCATCACCTCCTACGACACCGACCAGTTCGACAACTTGTCGGTCACCCCGACGAAATCAGCACCCGCAACGCCGACGATGGACGTGTCCCCGTCGGTCAAGACCGTGCAGATGGGCACGGATGTGAACGTCACGGCCACCTTCTCGGTGCCGAAGGGCTCAAGCGAGGCAGAAGGGGTCAACCTCACGCTCAACACGCCGAGCGGATTCTACATCGATCCCAACGGGCAGGGACAGAACCAGCTGGACGGGCTCGCGCTGGCCCAGGCACCGCCGATGCCGCAGGTTTACGGCGTGGTTAAGCCCGGCCAGCAGGTCACCGCCACGTGGCAGCTGACCGCGCCGGTCAACGCCGCCTCGACGGCGGCGCTCACCGCCACCGCCACCTTCGCCCAGGACCAAGTTGCCCACGTGCTCACCGGCAATGGCTCCGTACAGGTTGTCGACCCGCCGGCGCCGACCGGGACGGTGGACGTTAGCTCGCTGCCGTTCCTGTCGTCCACGAACGGGCTGCCCAACGGGTGGGGTCCGGTGGAACGGGACGAGTCGGTGGGCGGCTCCAACGCCAACGACGGTGAGCCGATCACCATCGACGGCACCGTGTATCCCAAGGGCCTTGGCACCAACTCGGTCAGCGACGTCAAGGTGTACCTCGGAGGGCACTGCTCCACCTTCACCTCCACCGTCGGCGTCGATGCTGAGGTCGGCGATTCGGGATCGGTCACGTTCAGCGTGCTCGGCGACGGCCAGACACTGGCCTCGACAAAGGTCATCAATGGCGGCGACCCGACGCAGACGGTGACCGCGAACGTCACCGGCGTGCAGATTCTCGATCTGGTTGTCGGCGACGGCGCTCCGCCCGGCAACGGCAACGACCACGGGGACTGGGCCATGCCCACCCTCACCTGCTCAAGCTGACCCGGGTAGTCACCTGCGACACCGCCTTCAGGCCGCGAAGCCGGACTGGAGGCGGTGTCGTACCCGCG
>DASYBO010000654.1:0-10546 GCA_036500685.1 Pseudonocardiaceae bacterium
CCGGACGCACGTCGTCCAGCGCGAACATCCACGGCGACCCGTCATAGGGGTCGTTGAGCACGAGCGATCCGGCCGGCGCAAGGGTGGCCAGTTTCGCCATCGCGGCCACGTCCTGGTGACTGACTACCGGGCCGTCCGGGAACAACTGGGCCAGCCGCGCGGTGTTGCGGGCGACGTAGAGGCCCCTGGTCAGCACGAGCAGCGCCACCAGCACCACGCCGAAGGCGACCGGTCGCCCGGGCCGGAACCGGAACACGCCGCCAAGGGCGTCCGCGACGACGGTGAGTCCGACCGCGGCCAGCACGACCAGGCCAGCGGTGGCGAACGCGGCGAGCCGCCAGGAGTCACCCCACCACGCCTTGGTCAGTTCGGCAACGATCGGCGACGTGTCGTAGGCCGAGAGCACGAACAACACCACGAACAGGCCTGCGCCGACCAGCGCCCAGCCCAGCGCGGCGACCCGTCGGATCGCCATCAGGCCGATGGCCCCCAGCACGAGTAGCCACCACTGCGGCAGCGTCATGGACCTGCTGCCGGTGATCAGTTGGCCGAGCGCGTCGCCCCCCGGCTCGAACGGCGGCCAGCCGGCCACTAGCGCGCTCGACGCGGTCAGCGATCCGATCAGTTGGAACACGCCGAGCACGCACGTCACCAACACCAGAACACCGATCGTGCGCAGGTCGGCCATTGGCACCCGACGGGCCAGAAACCAACGTTGCACCAGATAGCAGCAGGCCAGAATCGCACCGGCGATGGTGACGCTCGGATGGACCGCTGTCGCGCCGACGATCGCGAACGCCGCAACCGCGATCCGACCGACCGTCGGCGCGGTCATCGCTCGCACGACCAACGCCAGCAGCGCCGGCAGCACGGCCACCGCGGCCGCGAACGGAAACAGCGGACCCCAGGACTGCACGTCGTAGGGGAAATCGGTGAACGCGCAGGCCAGTATCCCGGTCGCGCAGGCAAGCGCCGGTCGCCCGGTTACCTCCTTGACCAGCCCGGCCAGGGACAGCGCGAACACACCGACCTGACAGGCGTTGCTGGCATTGAGCACCTGCGGCACCGACCAGTGACCGAGCGAGAACACCGTCGCGTCGAGGACGTGATAGCCGGTGGGATAGAAATAGCTGGTCGCGGCGGGCGCGACGATCGCCTTCATCGCGCTCGGCGCCGAATTCCCGGTATCGGCGATGAACCGTATGGCTTCCGCGTGGAATCCCGCGTCCCACCACTGCGGAATGGCGGTGAACCCGTTACTCGCTCGGTATGTCGCGACGATGCCGACCACGGTGGCCAACGCGATCGCCGCGGCCAACGCGAGATGTCGGGAACGGTCCCAGCGCGGTGTCTCCGGCTCGACACCTGCCCGTTTGAACAGCCGCCGGACGCCATAGATCAGCCCGGCGAGCACCAAGGCCGCGACCAGGAACGTCAACGCCGACCAGCGTAAACCCAGTAGCGGCAACAGCGGACCGGCCAGCCCGATCACGCCGTACGTCACCGGCGCCGCCGCGTACGCCATCACCCAACCGCGTTGTCCTGCGGCCAACGCGATCATCGCGCCCGGCACGCACAGCACGATGACATAGACAAGACACAAAGGAGCAGCAGAAAGCCACACGCGGAATTTCCTCCCCCACGTATACCACGCCGATCGACCAATCGGACGCCGAATCCAACCTATTTACCAGGATTCTCTTGCAGAGACGTGACGCTCCATCAACCGTTGCACAACACCGATTTCCGTGACCGGACCGTGACAGACAACGCCCAGCACCAGTGCGAATGTGGTGCCCGACAAGACAGTGTCGGACGTGCGGAAAATCGCACAAGCCAACAATCCGCTCAGCGGACCAATACACACGTTTGACAGCGGCTTTTCAATTTCGCCCGTACGAACGAACGCGGCCCATCGACCAATCGGGCAGCCGGATCTCCCCCGGCACCATCGGTCCTCAGGAACCGGCGCCCTGGCTGACTGGCCACCGAGATGGTGGTTCTCGAGGTACGGACGCATCTGAATGTGGGCTCAAGCCCAGGCGCATTTGCCGGCGCTTGTCGCGGGCTTAGAACGCAAGAACGGGTCGACCCAGGTCGGACGACGGCCGCGCACGGCCAGAGCGCCTGGTTGCTGGCCATGCTTTGGCTCGCGGCGCGCTAGCTGATGTGTCGAATCAGCGTCGGCCATCCACGCCTCCAGATCCTGGCCGCGTAGCGAGCACATCATGGTGGCGAACGCACGAATGTGGCCGGCCAGCTCAACGCGCTCGCCCCGAAGCTTGACCTGAGCCAGTGGGAGGTCGCGGTTGCCCCTGCCCGCCGGTGACGCGTGGTTCGTGCACAACCGGCCCTGACAAAACTCGACCAGACGTGCCCAGTCGAGCTCGACCGTCGCCCGCGGATGAGCCGCAGCGAGCACCGCGGCCTCTGGTGGCCGCAAGAGTGCACGAAAGTGCGGACCGAGACCGGTGCTCCCGAGTGGACACCGCTCGGGGAAGGATCAGGCCGGCCGATCGCCCAGTGGCCACGCCTGGCCGCCGGCCGCTCAGACGACCTCGGTGACACAACCCCCGGCGAGTCGCATCCCTGCCACTAGCTCGACGCTGTCGGTGACCTTGGTTCACGAACCACAATCAGGTGAACAGCACCAGGATTACTTTCGGCACGAGCGGGGCATACCGCTTCCGTCCACTTACTGTGTTCGGCTGAAGGAGGACCGCAATGGTCGCGCCGCTGGATTTGTAGCTGGTTTGTGTTTTGGCGAATGGGTTGTACGTCAAACGCAACGCACAGTGCGGTCATTGAGGAGTGGGACATGACATCGGAGCAGCGTGGGATCTCGGTGCCGTCATTGCTGGCTTCGCTCGCGCACAGCGAGCACCAGGTGGCGGAACAACCCGGCGAGGAGGATGTGGCCGAGGCGGCGCAGACATGGGAGCTGACGCCCACCGAAGCGTTCCTGAAGGGCAAGGCAGCAGGGTTGGCCCAGGCACAGGGCGACATCCGGGAGAAGGCGGGTTGGCCGGTCGAGAGGGAGCAGCACAGGTGAAGCGATCGGCAGCCTTGGCGGCCCGATGGGACGAGTGACGCGCAGATTCGTCATGGCCGATCAACGGGCCTTGGACTGGCTGGCCGGCAGGCAGTCGCGTGCACTCGACACTGTTCTGCCGGCGCTGGGCCGCGCCGCGAACTACGGCAGGCTGTGGCAGGCCGTCGCGCTCGGGCTCGCCCTCGCGGGCAACCAGCGCACCCGGCGAGCGGCCTTGCGTGGACTCGTCGCGTTGTCCGTCGCCAGTGTGGCGGCGAACGTGGTCAGCAAGCGCATGGTCGGCCGGGTTCGGCCGGTGGTCGAGGCCATCCCGCTCGCGCGCAAGCTGGCCAGGGCGCCGTTGACGACGTCGTTCCCGTCCGGGCACAGCGCGTCGGCCGCGGCATTCGCCACGGGCGTCGCGATGGAGGCGCCTGCGTTCGTGGCGGCACCGGTGGCCGGGCTGGCGGCGGCAGTTGCGAGCTCCCGCATGGTGACCGGAGCTCACTTCCCGTCGGACGTGCTCGGCGGCACCGCGCTGGGTGCCGGTGCCGCCGCGTTGACCAACGTCTGGTGGCCGCGGCGCCCACCAGGACCAGCGGACGCCTGCCGAGCACCGACCGCGCCGGCCGCGCCGACAGGGCGTGGCGTGGTGGTCGTAGTCAACCGTGCAGCCGGGCGCGCGGCCGGGGTGGTGGACGCGCTGCGCACCGAACTTCCCGACGCCGAAGTCGTCGAACTCGGCAAGGATCCGGACGCACAGTTCCGGGATGCCGCCCGCCGAGCGGACGTGCTCGGTGTCGCCGGCGGCGACGGGACCATCAACACGGCGGCGCGCCACGCGCTGGCCGCCGACGTACCGTTGCTGGTTCTGCCGGCGGGCACACTAAACCATTTCGCCCGCGATCTTGGCGTCGAGTCGATCGCGGACGCGGTCCGTGCGCTGCGCGCTGGCAGCGCGGTTCGGATCGACGTCGGCCGGGCTGGCGACGAGGTGTTCCTCAACACCTGGTCCATCGGCCTGTACGCGGACCTCGTCCGGTTCCGGGAACGGTGGGAGCCTCGGGTCGGCAAATGGCCCGCGATGCTGTTCGGGCTCCGCCACGTGCTCCGGCGAGCGGAGCCGCTGACGGTGCACGTCGATGGCGAGCCGAGAACGGTGTGGATGGTGTTCGCAGGCAACGGCCGGTACCGGCCGCAGGGCTTCGCGCCCACCTCGCGACGCCGGTTGGACGACGGCCGCCTGGACCTGCGCCTGGTGGACGCGACCGTGCCGCATATCCACCTGCGGCTGGCGCTCGGCGCGTTGACCAGGACCCTGCTCTGGACGCGCGGTTATGAGGCATCAGCTCCCGATCGGGTCCAGATCGCTGTGCCGCGACGGGATCACCTGAATCTGACCGTGGACGGCGAGGTCAAACGCGGGCCCGAGAGGGTCGAGGTGCGCGTGGAGCGGGGCGCACTAGTGGTCTATCGCTGACAAGGATGGGAACGTGGTTCGGGCGGAGAGCCCTGCCACGTCCTCAGAGGACAATCTTGGCGATGGACACCGCATGGGTGAACGGGTTGGTTGCGGGGTAACCGGTCGATGGAACCGGAGGTCCCGCCATGGCCAGATTCGTGCCGTCAACAAAGACCACCGCCGACAGGCTGGCGGACAATTCGGCCCTGCAGTGGCTCGGCCGGTTCGGTGACCTGTGCTACGGGGTCGTGCACGTCGTTGTGGCGGTGCTGGCACTGCGCGTGGCGTTCGGCAAGCCGGCGAGTGAGCTCGACCAGCGCGGCGCGATCACCGCGATCGCGGCGGCTCCGTTCGGTGTCGTGCTGTTGTGGGTGATCGCGATCGGGCTGCTCGCCTTCGGCGTCTGGCAGTTACTCGCGGCTGTGGTCAGCTACGGTTGGATCAGGGGCAAGGGGAGACGGATCGGTAGGCGCATCGGCGTACTTGGTCGAGCCGCCGCCGTCATCGCGGTCGCGGTGTTGATCTTGCGTCTGATCTTCGCCGTGCCGACACAGTCGGAATCGACCAAGCAGCGTGACTGGACCGCCCAATTGCTCGGGTTGCCTGGCGGCCAGATCGTGGTCGTTGTGGTGGGGCTGGCCGTGCTCGCGGGCGCAGCCGTGCTGGGTTATCGCGGGGTGAAGAAGTCGTTTCTCGCCGACCTGGATCCACGGCGACTGCGCGGCAGGACTCGTGCCGCCGTCGGTTGGCTGGGCACCTGTGGTTTTCTGGCCAAGGGCGTGGCTTTCGCCATCGTGGGGGTGCTCGCCGTGGTCGCGGGCATTCGGGCGGATCCGGCTCGCTCCGGTGGCCTCGACACCGCCCTGCGTGCACTGGCGAGCCAGCCGTACGGGGACCTGCTGCTCGCGGTTGTCTCATTAGGACTGATCGGCTACGGCTGCTATCTCGCCGCCGAAGCCCGCTACCGGCGAAGCCGATGATGGTATGGAACACCGAGCAAGCGGATATCCCACTGTTGTCCGTCAGCGTCCAACGTCAGACAAGGGAGAGTCAGATGAGCGGGAGCGACAAGGCGAAGAACAAGGCCGAAGAACTGAAGGGCAAGGCCAAGGAGGCCCTCGGTAATGCGACCGACAACGAACAGTGGCAGGTCGAAGGGCGAGCTGACCAGGCAAAAGGCAACGTCAAACAGGCCGGCGAGAAGCTCAAGGACGCCGTCAGGAGCATTCTCCACCGGTGATACCGGGACCGACGCGGCTGTTTTCGAGAGTGCGGTGTCCACCGATGCACCACCCAACCAGAACCGCGGCTGAGCCGCGATGACGGACGCAACCCGCCTCCCGGCCCGGGCTACCGTACTCGCCGGCTCACCAGGCAAGCACGCACTGATCATTCTGCTGATCTCCGGCATGCTCGTGTTCAGCGTGCTGGCGGCACTGGTCGACGCGCGGTGGGCACCGTTGATCAATCTCGACGCTTCCGCAACGGCAGCCGCGTATCACGCCGCGCTCTCCACAGGGTGGCTGCGCGCTTGCGCCCGTGGTGCGACCGCGGTCGGCAGCCCCGGCACGGTCGATGTGATCGCCGCTGTGGCCGTGCTGGGCTTGGCACTGGCTCGCCGATGGTCGCCTGCGCTGGCCGTGGCCGCGGCCAGATTGGGTGAGTTGGGCATCGAGAGCGCGAGCAAGGTCGTGCTGGACCGGCCGCGGCCGGTGTTCGCGCCGCCGCTGGCAGTCGCGTCGGGCACGAGTTTCCCGTCCGGACACGCCGCCGGTTCGGCGGCCGTGTACGTCCTGCTGCTCCTGCTGGCAGCACCATGGCTGATGCACCGCTGGTTGAGGTCGGTCGCCATGGCGCTGGTGGTGCTGCTGGTGCTGGCGATCGCGGCTTCCCGGCTGCTTCTTGGCGTGCACTATCCCAGCGACGTGACCGCGGGTCTCGGGCTCGGCTTGGCCTGCGCGGCAGCGGCAGTGCTGCTGACCAGAGCCATGACGCGGACAAGTCGTCAGAGACCCGAAGCGCTGGAAGGCTGACCGCCGGACTCAGGCCCTGGCCTACAAGGCCATGCTCGTGCGCGGCACCGCGCAGATCGACGACGGCGGCGTGGTCAGCCTGCCCGCCGACCGACTGGGACCGCTACGGCTTGCGGAAGCCCATGCCTTCCCGCGACTTTCGCTGACCTGGGCCGCCGTCGGCCTGTGGTGCGGCGACGTCGGTCGGTTCTCACAGTCCGCCGTCGGTTCTACGCTTGCAAGATGGCTACCTGGGACCAGTTTCAGAAGGTCGCGCCGCACATCGCCGCGGTGTTCGAGCGCCGCCATGCCGCAACCGACAACCTGTGCATGCTGGGTACGCTCCGTCCGGATGGCTTCCCGCGGATCAGCCCGATGGAGCCACGATTCTTCGAAGGGCAGCTCTGGATCGGGGGCATGCCCGGCACCGCCAAGTTCGAAGATCTGACGCGAGATCCCCGGTTCGCACTACACACGGCCACGATCGACACGCACGTTACCGATGGCGACGCGAAAGTCTGGGGCACGATTGAGGACGTGGCGGATGAGGAGTTGCATCAGCGCTACGCCGACGCTCTGTTCCAGGAAACTGGTTTCGACATACGAGGGCGCCGCTTCGAGCACTTCTTCGGGACGCATTTGGTCGGTGCATCAGCGGTCGAGATCAACAACGGCCATCTGGAAATCACGATGTGGACGGACGGGGCCTGCGAGCGCGTTGTGCGCAAGCACTGAAGCCGAGCCACTCGCCGCGTCATCGGCGTGCACCGGTAGCGCCTCAGACCGTACCCAACGCAGGCGGATCGCAGCTGCCAGAACATGGTCACCAGGTCGGGCTGGCCGGTGGGGGTGGACACGTCCTCGTATGGGTGTCGGTGAGTACACCCTGGACCAGGGCAAGTGCCTCGACGGCGGTGTGTCCGCCTGCGCTGTTGTTCAGTGCGTCGTCCTTTCAGTGACATGTGGGTTGTCATCGTTTCGACGACATGCTATACCGGAGATGCGCGTTGGCACCAGAACACGACAGGGAGGAAGTCATGTTGATGCGCACCGACCCGTTCCGGCAGTTGGACCGGTTGACCCAGCAGGTCTTCAACAACGCCGTCGGTACCTGGTCGCGTCCCACCGCGATGCCGATGGACGCTTACCGTGCCGGGGACGAGTTCGTCGTCGCCTTCGATCTGCCCGGCGTCGATCCCGACGCGATCGAGTTGGACATCGAGCGCAACGTGCTCACCGTCAAGGCCGAGCGGCGGCCCACCGTGTCCACCGAGTCGGTGGAGATGCAGGTGTCCGAGCGGCCCCTGGGAGTGTTCTCCCGGCAGTTGTTCCTCGGCGACACCCTGAACACCGACCAGATCAAGGCCGACTACGACGCGGGCGTCCTGACGTTGCGGATTCCGATCGCCGAGCAGGCCAAGCCCCGCAAGATCGAGATCGGCAGTGGGCAGGGCACCCGCAAGGAGATCAAAGCCTGACCCGGTGACGTGATCGCCGAACTGACCACGGGGTGATCACCATGGCGTCGGCTACGCGAATGGACCCGCAGGAGGAGTTCCTCGCCCTGTTCTGGGCGGATGAGGACCTGCTGCGCGCCGAGTTCGACGCGATCGTGGCGGCGAACTGGGACCGGCCCCGGTCGCCACGACCGACCCCGCCGAGACGGCCCTTCGAGGCATGGGCACGCCAACGGCGGTCGAGGCCGACATCGGCAGGATCGGTCCATCGCCGGTGCGGGTTCGTATGGCGCCGAGGGCGGTCGCCGCCCCGGTGTCATGGCGACATCCGGAAGGAGTCAGGAAAGGGGAGTGATCGCCGACACGGGAGGACAGCGGAGGACAGCGCGGGACGTGCTGTCAGGCCGTTCGCCACCGTAACCACGACACCGCGGGCCTCCACCCCTAGGCCCGCCAACGCCATCACGGCACGGTGACACGGCGAGCCGTACTGGCAGCCTCGTCCGATGCTGGGTGGTCCCGACAGGCAGCCGGGACCACCCAGCCGTCTGATCGAAAGAGCGCGACATGACCCACGACCCGCCCGACTACTACACCGTCCTGGGCGTGGCCAGCACCGCGTCGTCGACCGAGATCGCGCACGCCTACCGCTGTCGGGTCCGCAGCCAGCATCCCGACGCCCGGCCCGACACCGGGCAGGATGCGGACTCGGAGGGGATGGGCGAGGTGATCGCCGCTTACGCGGTGCTGCGCGACCCGGCCCGGCGCGCCGACTACGACCGGCAACGCCAGCCGACCACGAACGCCAGCAACGCAACCCCCAGCACGCCGCTCGTCCCACCGGACCGGACGCCGCTGCTACGCGTGGGTCCCGTCCGCTACCACGGCCCACCCCACCGAGGGCGCCAGTGATCACGGCTCTGGCTACCCAGACTCCGGCTATCCGACAGCGCCACCACCCTGCCGCTCCGCCGCACCCGGCCACTCACCCCGGGCCTGCGGAGGGTCTCGGCGGTTGTACCGACCGGGAATGTGCCGTGATCCTGATGCCGGTCACCGAAGACGCCGACGTCCCCACCGACGACGACGGCTGGCACGAACTGGCCGAGCACGGCTTACACCACTACACCGCACAGACGGCCAACGCCGTGGGCACCGGCCCCGAAGCGGCCTGGTCGGAGTGGCCGACGCGCCCAGCGCCTACATCGCGCTGGAGAGCAGGCTGCCCGAGCGCATTGGCCGGTGATGTGCGACCACCGCCGGAAACCGTCGCCGCGTTCGTCCGCGCCGTGCTGACCGGCCGGCATACCGACCCACGCGGGCGTCCCAGCGCCGCGGTGAGCGCCGACCTCACCCGCCGGCTGGTCGACTGGGCCGGGCACGAGCCGACCCTCGACAATCGAACCGGCTGATTCCTCGCGACGCGTGGGAAGGAGAGCAACTGTCCATCCTGGACATTGCGGGATCGTAGGACAGCGCGGCTAACATTGTGTGCACGTCTGGTCGGGAGCGGTGTGGGCGTGACCGTTGACAGCAGCCGGACGTGACAACCGGGACGCAGCCGAATGGCGACGCTGGACAGCCAGATGATCGTCTGGCGAAGCTGAGTTCCGGTCATCCGATGACAAGCGCGCCGGTTGAGCGTGGTGCGGCATCGCGGCATGGCCCGAAACCCGTCTTCCCACCGTGTGGACGTGGGAATCAGGTGCTGCCAGTCCGGGTTGTCCCGAGCATGACGATCAAGGTGCCCCTCGGTGCGGCACTGGCCGCGCCGCCGGATGTGGACAACTACGTCGACACCATCGTCGACCAGGCCAGGCAGGTCGCCACGGCCGGGCTGCACTCGGCCTGGTTCGGCCAACGCTTCGACTACGACTCACCCGCGCTGGCCGGAATCGTCGGCCGCGAATTCCCCGGTCTGCACGTTGGCACATCGGCGATCCCGATCTTCGGACGTCACCCGCTGCCGATCTCCAGCCAGGCCCAAACCGCGCAGGCCGCCACGCACGGCCACTACCACCTCGGACTCGCGCTTGGCGCGCCGTCATTCGTGGAGAAGGCGTTCGGCATCCCCTACGACCGTCCGATCGGGCTGCTGCGCGAATTCCTCACCGCGCTGCGACCGCTCCTGGAAACCGGACACGCTGATCATCGCGGCGAGCGACTCACCGCGGTAACGCCGCTTCCCGCGGCAGTGCCGGGCGCGATACCCCCGGTCCCGGTTCTGGTGGCCGCGATGGGTCCACAAGCGCTACGGGTCAGCGGCGAACTCGCCGACGGCATCCTGCCGTATCTGGCCGGGCCACGGACGCTGGCCGAGCACATCGTGCCGACGGTCACCGAGGCCGCCGCACGCGCGGGCAGGCGGGCACCGCGCATCGTGGCGTTCGTGGCCGGCGTGGTCACCGCCGACGTGGACGCGGTACGAGACAGGGCCGTCCGGCAGATGGCCTTCTACGAGCAGGTTCCCTCCTACCGGCGGGTCATCGAACAGGAAGGCGCCACCCGCGCTGCCGACCTCGCGGTCATCGGCGACGAGGACACCATCGCGGCGGCGGTGGGGCACTACGTCGACGCTGGGGCC
>DASYBO010000655.1:0-11787 GCA_036500685.1 Pseudonocardiaceae bacterium
GGCCGTGTCGTCCTCGACCAGGACCTCGACCTTCAGCTTGGCCACGAAATCAACCGAGTACTCCGCACCCCGGTAGACCTCGGTGTGTCCTTTCTGGCGTCCGTAGCCGCGGACCTCGCTGACCGTCATACCCAGAAGCCCGAGCTGTTCGAGGGCCTCCTTGACGTCGTCGAGGGTGAACGGCTTGATGATCGCGGTGACCAGCTTCATGACGTCGCACCTTTCACGGACGCGGTGGCGACCGCCGGAATCGGAGCGGCCGGCCGGGAGTTGCCGAGGCCGCCCGGGGTATCGGCGAACTCGTAGGCGCTCTCCGCGTGTTCGGCCTCGTCGATGCCCATCGACTCCGATTCGTCGTCGATGCGGAAACCGATGGTCTTCTTGATGACCCAACCGATCGCGTAGGTGAGCACGAAGGAGTAGATCATCACCGCGCCCGCCGCCACCACCTGACGCCACAACTGGTTGAGCCCGCCGCCGTAGAACAGGCCGTTGCCGCCGGCCGAGTTCACGCTGATGGTGGCGAAGAAGCCGATCAGCACGGTGCCGATGATGCCGCCGACCAGGTGCACGCCGACCACGTCGAGCGAGTCGTCGAAGCCGAGCTTGAATTTCAGGCCGACCGCGAGGGCACACACCGCACCGGCGACAACGCCGATGACCAGCGCGCCGAGCGGATTGACGAAACCACAGGCCGGGGTGATCGCGACCAGGCCGGCCACCGCGCCGGAGGCCGCGCCGAGGGTGGTCGGTTTGCCGTCCCGGATCTGCTCGACCACCAGCCAGGCCAGCACGGCGGAGGCCGTGGCCACGGTGGTCGTGGTGAACGCGACGGAGGCCAGGTCGCCCGCTGTCAACGCGGAACCGGCGTTGAAGCCGTACCAGCCGAACCAGAGCAGGCTGGCGCCAAGGAGAACGAACGGCACGTTGTGCGGGCGGTGCTGTTCTTTGGGCCAGCGCTTGCGTTTGCCCAGTAGTAGAGCGAGTGCGAGCCCGGCCGAACCGGCGTTGATATGCACCGCAGTACCACCGGCGAAGTCGAATGCCTTGAGCTTGTTGGCGATCCAGCCACCGAGGTTGGCGCTGCCGGTGAAGCCGTCGAAGGAGAACACCCAGTGCGCGACCGGGAAGTACACGACGGTCACCCAGACCGCCACGAACAGCGTCCAGGACCAGAACTTGGCCCGGTCGGCGATGGCACCGGAGATCAGTGCCGGCGTGATCACCGCGAACATGAGTTGGAACATGACAAAGGACAGGGTGGTGATCTGGTCCGGTTTGGCTCCGGCCAGCGTCCCGACCGTGTTGTTCAGCAACGCGTTGTGCAAGCCGCCGACGAGCCGGCCGAACGCGTCGTTGCCGAAGGCCTCGCTGTATCCGTACAGCATCCACAGAACGCCGACGACGCCGAGCGTGATGAAGTTCATCATCAACATGTTGAGCACGCTCTTGCGCCGGACCATGCCGCCGTAGAAGAACGCGAGCCCTGGTGTCATCAGCATGACCAGCGCTGCGCTGGCCAGCACCCAGGCGGTATCTCCGCTGTTCACATCGTCCTCCCGCACAAAAATTGTTAGTGCGAAGAATCGGAGGACGCTGTTTCACCCGGACGCGTTGAAAGTTTCGTCGCGGTGAACTGTCCACACCGTCGTGTTACAGGAAGGTTTCCGCACTGCAACGAACCGTAGCTCAGTGTAGCGCCGGCCGCAGGCTAGCGTTGACGTCGATGATCGCCGACGTCCTGACCTGCCTGCGCTGCCCGATCTGCGGTGACGACCTGCGCCAAACAGGCAATACGGTGCACTGTCCGGCCGGACACAGCTACGACCTGGCCCGCCAGGGCTACCTCAACCTGCTCGGCGCCGCGTCGCCCAACGCGGACACCGCCGAGATGGTCGCGGCCCGCGCCGAGTTCCTCGGCGCCGGATACTACGCGCCACTGGTCGAACGCCTGGCCGCGCTGGCCGCCGAGGCAGCCCCGGACGACGGGATCGTGCTCGACGCGGGCGCGAACATCGGCCACTACCTGACCGCGGTGCTCAACCGGCTGGACGGCCGCGCCGGGCTCGCGCTCGACCTCTCCGCCGTCGCACTACGCCGCGCGGCTCGGGCGCATCCCCGGATCGGTGCGGTCGTCTGGGACATCTGGCGGCCCTGGCCGGTCCGCGACGGTTGCGCGGGTGTCGTGCTCAACGTGTTCGCGCCGCGCAACGGCGCGGAATTCCGCCGCGTCCTGCGGGCCGACGGCGTCCTGCTGGTGGTGACTCCCGGCGCGCCGCACCTGGCCGAACTCGGCGCGGAATTCGGCCTGCTCACCGTCGATCCGGACAAGGACCGCAGACTGGCCGCCAGCCTGGACGATCATTTCACCGCGGCAGCACGGGAAACCCTCACCGTGCCGCTGACCCTGACCGCGAAGGACGCCGCGCATCTGGTGCGCATGGGCCCCAGCGCGCACCACCTGACCGACGATCAGCTGCGCGCCCTGGACGCGAGCACCGAACCGGTGACCGCGACGGCATCCTTCACACTCTCCACCTATTTGCCGCTATAAGGCAGATTGGCCTGGATTCCGCTGATCCACTCGCTGAGAGCAGGCTCGGTCACACCACTCCAGTCCGGGGTATTGGTGACGAGCGCTTCGCCGAGTCCTCGACCGATCGCGACGAGAGTGCGGCCTGCTTTGGTGCGCTCCGCGTCGTACTGGGCCAGCGCGGCGGGCCAGTCGCCATGTTCGCGGTAGGCGTCGGCGAGGCTTTGCGCGTCCTGGAGGGCTTTGAGCGCGCCCGCACCGGTGTGCGGGCGGGCCAGGCAACCGGCGTCGCCGGCGACGGCCAGGCGGCCGGTCACGTAGCGATCGACCTCGGCGTCGTAGATCGGTTGCACGGCAACGGTTTCGCGCGGAGTTCGCCCGATCAGTTCGGCCCAGAACGATGGCAACTGGGCGACCGCGTCCTGGAACGCGGCGAACAGGTCGTCATCGAGCGAGCCGGGCGGTAACGACGTGGGATCGGCGAAGCGGTCCGGCATGGGGCGGTACAGGGCCCAGTTGAAGTTCTCGCCGACGCCGGTCGGGCCGGGAATCGGGTAACACATCACGTGACCGCCGGGGAACACGACCAGATTGGCGACCTCGGCGATGGTGGGATCGGGTAATCGCTCGACCGGGAAGTTGCCGCGCCACACCACATAACCCGCGTAGCTGACCCGACTGGCCGGGTCGACGATGCCGCGCGCGATCGAGCGATAGCCGTCCGCGCCGATCACGAGGTCGTAGCCTTCCGCACCGGTATCGGTGACGACGGTCCCGTCAGCCAGGACCCCGCGCACCTCAACTCGTTGGCGGTACACCGAATCGGGCACCTTCGCGCGCAGCGAGCGCCAGACGACGCCCCAGTTGGTGAAGACCGAGCCGAACTGTTGCCGCCAGCCGAGTCGGCCGGTCGGCGAGCCGTCCGGGAGGTGCCAGTACCGTTCGGTGAGCCGGTGCGATCGCAGGTCCGGCTCAAGCAGCTCGATGAGCGTCGGGAACACCCGGCTCGGGATGCCGATGCCGAGCCCGCGACCGGCCAAACGACCCTGGCTGCGTTCGAAGACCGTGACATCGCAGCCAAGCCCGCGCAGGCCGATGGCCACCGCGCAACCGGCGATGCTGCCCCCGACGATCGCCACTCGCGAACTCATGCACCCCGCTTTTCGCGCCGCTCGGAGATCACCAGCAGCAGGCCGCCGAGCAGGCCGAGGTTCTTCACGAACTGGACCTGTTGCGCGGCCCTGGCCTTCGGGTCCTCGTGCTCCCAGAACGCATGCGCGCCAAGGCTGGTCGGTATCAGACCGACGGCGAGCGCGAACGCGGCAAGGCGCGGGAACTTGCCAAGCGCCAACGCAAGCCCCGCGCCGACCTTCACCGCCGCGTCCAGTTTGACCAGCGTGGCCGGGTCGGTCGGGACCTGCTCGGGCAGCGAATCCTGGACACTGCCGAGCGCCTTGCGCAGGAACGGCTCCACCTGCGCGATCTTGGCCTCCGGGTGGCGCAGCGTGTCGATGCCGCCGACGATGAAGATCGCCGCGATCAGCGGCTTGGCCAGACGCCTGATCATGAGCGCATCACTTCCCGTTGGTGTTGAGCAGCGCGTCCACGAACGCGCCCGGTTCGAACGGCGCGAGGTCGTCCTGGCCCTCGCCGAGGCCGACCAACTTCACCGGGACGCCGAGTTCGCGCTGCACCTGGAAGACGATGCCGCCCTTGGCGGTGCCGTCGAGCTTGGTCAACGCGATCCCGGTGACGTCGACGACCTCCGCGAACACGCGGGCCTGCGTCAACCCGTTCTGGCCGGTGGTGGCGTCGAGCACCAGCAGCACCTCGTCCACCTTGGCCTGCTTCTCCACCACCCGCTTGACCTTGCCCAGCTCGTCCATCAGCCCGGCCTTGGTGTGCAGCCGGCCCGCCGTGTCCAGCACGACCGTGTCGACCTTGGTCTCGATGCCGCGCTTGACCGCGTCGAACGCGACCGCGGCCGGATCGGCGCCCTCCTTGCCGCGCACCACCTCGGCGCCGACCCGCTGCGCCCAGGTCTCCAGCTGATCGGCGGCAGCCGCCCGAAAGGTGTCGGCAGCGCCGAGCAGAACTCGTCGTCCATCCGCCACGAGTACCCGCGCGAGCTTGCCGGTAGTCGTGGTCTTGCCGGTGCCGTTCACCCCGGCGACCAGCACGACGGCCGGACCGTCCGCGTGCGGCAGGGCGCGCACCGCGCGGTCCATGTCCGGGTGCAACGCGGCGACCAGCACGTCCCGCAGCATGGCCTGGGCCTGCTCCGGTGTGCGCACGCCTCGGGTGACGATCTCCGAGCGCAGCTTGGCCACGATCTCGGTGGTCGTCGCCGCACCGAGGTCGGCCATCAGCAGGGTGTCCTCGATGTCGGTCCAGGAGTCCTCGTCGAGGTCACCGGCGCCGAGCAGACCGAGCAGGCCCTGGCCGAACGCGGAGCGGGACGCGGCGAGTCGACCGCGCAGCCGCTCCAGCCTGCCCGCGGCCGGCTCGATCGGTTCCAGCTGCTGCTCGTCCTGAGTGCGCTCGGCCAGCACGTCGCCGATCGACAACGAGTCGGTCTGCGGCTCTTTCGGCAGCGGGACCGGTTCGGTCAGCGGCTCCTGCCGCGCGTCCTGTTCGGGCAGCGCGACCTCGACAAGGCCACGTTTGGGGGCGTCGCGCGGCACAGCGGCGTCGTCGCCGACGCCGGGCTGACCGTCGACCTCGGTGCGCTCACCGGCCGGGTGCTCGGGCTTGCCACCCGGAGCGAGCGCGATGCCGCCGCCCGCACGATAGGTGCCGGCGCTGGGTCGCTCCGGCGCCTCGGGCTTGTTCTCACCGAGGCTGATCCGGCGCCTGCGCGCCAGCAGCAGACCGGTCGCGAGCACCACCAACAGCACCACGACAACGGCTACGACGATCACGATCACGGTCGTTGTTGACACCGGGTCATCCTTCCACGGGCAAGGCGACGCCGTGGACGGACGGGCTCAAGCGTTCAGCTGGCCAGCGCGATGATCAGCGGAATCAGGGCGATCAGGATGATCCCGCCGCAGATGCCAAGGGTCAGGCCGAGGCCGTTGGTCGGCTGCTGCGGGTTCGGCCCGACCGAACCGGGCGCGCTGGCCGCGGCCGGTGCGCGGTAGAACAGCATCGTCTGCTGACCGGGCATGACCTGCGCAAGGGTCTGCGCCTGGCCGATCAGCCGGCCCCGGTAGTCGCCCTGGACCGCGATCTGGTGCTGGCCGGCCGGCACGTCCAGGAAGGTCTGGCCCCACTGCATCTGCTGCGGCACGCCGTCGACGAACACGGTCATCGGCACGCTGCTCAGCCGCCAGCTCAGGAAGAAGTACGAGGACTGGAGCACGATGCGGCCCATGCCGCCGGCCTGCTGCGGATAACCGGGCTGGGCACCCGGATAACCCTGCTGCGGCGGATACCCCTGCTGCGGCATCCCGGGCGGCGGCGTCCCCTGCGGCATGCCGGGCTGGGGCATCCCGGGCTGGGGCATGCCGGGCTGCGGGTAACCGGGCGGGGCGTAACCGGGCTGAGCCTGGGGGTAGCCGGCCTGCGGCGCGCCGTACGGAGCGGGCTGGGCACTGTAGGGCTGCTGGCCGTACTGGCCACCCGGGAACTGCCCGCCGTATGGCTGGTTCATCTCACCCTCATCTTGGTTGTTCAGGCCCGACTCGGTGTCACTCGCCGGATTCGGTCGATTCCGCCCCGACAGCAACCGGCTGAGGTGCGGGCACCTTGCGTTCGTCGCGACTGCGCAGCCGCTGCGAAATCACCTGGCTGATGCCGTCGCCACGCATGCTGACGCCGTACAAAGCGTCCGCGATCTCCATCGTCGGCTTCTGGTGGGTGATGATGATCAGCTGCGATGCCGCCCGCAACTGGTCGAGCAGGCCGATCAGCCGACCCATGTTGGTGTCGTCCAGCGCGGCCTCGACCTCGTCCATCACGTAGAACGGTGAAGGGCGGGCGCGGAAGATCGCGACCAGCATCGCCACCGCGACCAGCGACTTCTCCCCACCGGAGAGCAGCGAGAGGCGCTTGACCTTCTTGCCCGGCGGGCGGGCCTCGACGTCGACGCCGGTGGTCAGCAGGTCGTCCGGCTCGGTGAGGATCATCCGGCCCTCGCCGCCGGGGAACAGCGTGCTGAACACGATCTCGAACTCGCGCGCCACGTCGGTGTAGGCCGCGCTGAAGACCTCGAGGATCTTCTCGTCGACGTCCTTGACCACGGTGAGCAGGTCGCGCCGGGTCGCCTTCAGGTCCTCCAGTTGGGTGGACAGGAACTTGTAGCGTTCCTCCAACGCGGCGAACTCCTCGAGGGCCAGCGGGTTGACCTTGCCCAACGTGGCCAGGTCGCGTTCGGCCCGCTTGGCCCTGCGGGTCTGGGTGGCACGGTCGTAGGGCTCGGGTTGCGGCGCGAGGACCTCCTCGCCGCGTTCCTTGGCCGCCTCGTACTCGGCGAGCTCACCGGGGCTCGGCGGCACCGGGACCTCCGGGCCGTATTCGTTGACCAGGTCGTCGAGGCCGATGCCGAAGTCCTCGGCGATCTTGGCTTCGAGCTGTTCGAGGCGCAGTCGCTGTTCGGCGCGCAACACCTCGTCGCGGTGCACCGCGTCGGTCAGCTTCTCCAGTTCGGTGGCGAGTTCGCGGACCCGGTTGCGGACCTGGGCCAGCATGGTCTCGCCCTCGGCCCGCCTTGTCTGCGCGATGTCGCGGTCCTGGGCGGCTCGGCGCAGCGAGACGGCGATGCGCTCCAGCGCGAGTTCGCCTGCCCGCACCACGGCGGTGGCGACCGCGGCGCCTCGCACGCGGGCGGCCTGCGCGCGGGCGGCGCGTTCGCGGGATTCACGCTCGGCGCGGGCGGCGCGGCGCAGCGACTCGGCCTTGCCCTGCAACGCGCGAGCACGTTCCTCAGCGGTCCGCAGCCCCAGCCGGGATTCGACCTCACGCTGGCGGGCGCTGTTCAGCTGTGCGGTGACCTCGTCGCGAATCGCGGTGTCCGGCTCCTCCTCGATCGACTCGGACTGCACAAGCGCGAGTCGTTCTTCGAGATCGGTGAGCCTGCCGATGGCTTCTTCACGGGCCGCTTCGACCTTGCCGCGCTGGCTGCGCACCCGCTCGGCCTCGGCCTCGGCCGAACGCGCCGCCTGGCGCAGCCGGGTCAGTCGCTCGGAGGAACGGGCCTGGCGCACCTTGGCCTCGTTCAGCGCCTCCTTGGCCTGGGCCACGTCCTCGCGGCGGGCCTCCTGCTCGGCCTTGGCACCGGTCAGCGCCGCGCCTGCGTGCTGGGCGGCCTGTTCAGCCTTGATCAGCTTGTCGTTGGCCTCGTCGACGGCGGCCTGCACCTCGATGACGCTCTGGGCGCGGCCGGACCCGCCGACCGCCCAGTCGGTGCCGAGCAGGTCACCGTCGGAGGTCGCCGCGCGCACGCCCGAGTGCTGCCGGACGAACTCGCGGGCCACTTCCAGGTCGTCAACGACCGCGAGACGGTCCAGCGCGCGATGCACGGCGCCGCGCAACCCCTGCGGCGCTTCGACAAGATCGACCGCCCACGCGGCGCCGTAAGGCAGCGCGGGCCAGCCCGACTTGTCCACAATAGACTCTTGACCGCCGACGAGCAGGCCGGCGCGGCCGGAGTCGTTGTCCCGCAACAGCTTCAGCGCGGATACCGCGTCGTCGCCGCAGGACACCGCGACCGCGTCGGCGATCGCGCCCAATGCCGCGGCCAGCGCGACCTCGGCGCCGGGCCGCACGGTGAGCAGCGCGGCGACCGAACCGAGCACACCCGGCAGCTTCTCGCCTGCGGCCAGCAGCGCGCCCGCGCCGTCCTTGCGGGTCAGGCCGAGCGAGAGCGCGTCGACCCTGGCCTTCCAGGACGCGATGTCCTTCTCCGCCGTGCGCTCCGCCCGGACCAGTTCCTCGACCCTGGCCTGCGCCCCGTCCCGCGCCCCAACAGCCAACTGGTGCCGTTCGACCAGATCGACGTCGTCGGATTCCTCGCCTCCGACCTCGGCCTGCGCCTCGGCCAGTTCCATCGCGGCGACCTCGGCCCGCTCGCCGGCCTCGGCAAGGGCGGTCGAGAGGCGTTCCACCTCGTCGGCGGTCGCGTTGTTCTTGCTGCGCAACGCCTCGACCTGACCGGCCAGCCGGGCAAGGCCTTCGCGTCGGTCGGCAACGGCGCGGATGGCGGCCATGTGCGCCTTCTCGGCGGCGGCCACCTCGGCCTCCAGCCTGCCGCGTTCCTCAGCGGTCTCAGCCAGGATCGTGCGCGCCTCGTCGACCGCGGCGAGCAGTTCGGCCTCCCGGTAGGCGGTCTCCTCGGCCTCGGCGTCCAACTCGTCCGGGTCACGCCCACCGCGCGGCGTCTCCACCTGCGCGGTCAGGTGCCGTTCGCGTTCCATGGCCAGCCGGACCGTGCCGCGCAGCCGTTCTTCCAGCGCGGAAAGCCGGTACCAGGTGTCCTGGGCGGCGGCCAGCCGTGGCGCGTCGGCCGCGACGCGTTCCTCCAGCTCGTTCTGTTCGGCCTGGCCGAGTTGCAGGGCCTGCTCGACCTCGCCCCGACGCGCCCGCGCCTGGCTCTCGTCGGCCTCGTCCCTGGCCAGTTCGCCGCGCTGGTTGACGAGATCGTCGGCGTAGATGCGCAGTCGCGCGTCGCGCAGGTCGGCCTGTACCGCCTGGGCCCGGCGGGCGATCTCGGCCTGCTTGCCCAGCGGCTTGAGTTGGCGGCGCAGTTCCGCGGTGAGGTCGGTCAACCGGGTCAGGTTGGCCTGCATCGCGTCGAGCTTGCGCAGCGCCTTTTCCTTGCGCTTGCGGTGTTTGAGCACGCCCGCGGCTTCTTCGATGAACGCGCGGCGGCCCTCGGGCTTGGACTCCAGGATCGCGCCGAGCTGCCCCTGGCCGACGATGACGTGCATCTCGCGGCCGATACCGGAGTCGGAGAGTAGTTCCTGCACGTCCATCAGCCGGCAGGAACTGCCGTTGATCTCGTACTCGCTGGCGCCGTCGCGGAACATCCGCCGCGTGAGGGACACCTCGGTGTAGTCGATCGGCAGCGCGCCATCGGTGTTGTCGATGGTCAGCGTCACCTCGGCCCGACCGAGCGGGGCCCGGCCGGAGGTGCCGGCGAAGATGACGTCCTCCATCTTGCCGCCGCGCAACGCCTTCGCGCCCTGTTCCCCCATGACCCAGGACAGAGCGTCGAGAACGTTGGACTTGCCGGAGCCGTTCGGGCCGACGACACAGGTGATGCCCGGCTCGAAGCGCAGCGTGGTAGCCGAGGCGAAGGACTTGAAGCCCTTCAACGTCAGGCTTTTCAGGTGCATGCGCGCGGGCCTCCCGGGGATCCGTTCGGAAGAGGGTACCTGGGCCTACTGGTCAACAGTGGGAGGTCGGTGCCTACCGACCGCACGGCCTGCGCGGATGGAGCCTCCCCTGGGACCAGTATCACTCGGGTGAGTGACCGGGGTCGACATCACCGCTCGCGAAAACCGTGCAAACCGCCCTTAGCCGACGACCATCGTTCCGCGACCAAACTCACCCGACCAGGTGTGGCTCCGCCCCTGAGCAGGACCAGCAATCGCGCACAGTCAGCACGCGGTCCTTCGGCGATCACCTCGACCCGACCGTCGGAAAGATTGCTCGCGCTGCCGGCCAGGCCGAGTTCGAGCGCCCGCGCCCTTGCCCACCAGCGGAAGCCGACGCCCTGCACCTCACCGTGCACCCACGCGGTCAACCGGCATGGCGTGCTCGGTTCGTCGGTCACGGCGACTATCGTGCCCAACGATCGGCATGATCGGAACGCCGACCCGAGCCAAGATCTACCATCACGCGTTCGGCGGTCCCCCGGTAGTGGTACGGTCCCCGTCCGTGAACGGGTCGCCGCGCCGTAACTCCGCCGCAAGGGCGACGCTGGTCGCGGTCGCCCTCGGTGCCGTCGTCGCCGGAAGCGCCAGCCTCGCGAGCCAACTGACCGCAAGCCCACACCCGAACTCACTGCCCACCGGGCCATCCCGGATCGCGAACGCCGAGGAACTTCCCGCGCCCGGCCTGATGGTCAACACCAGTCCGACCGCGACGGCCACCAGCGGCGCCCCGACGACGACAGCGACCCCGAGCACGACGACCGCCAGCCCGACCACCACGGCACCGGTGTCCACCACCGCCCCGGCTTCCCCTGCTCCCCCGATCACCACCACTCCACCGGCCGGGCCGCCGAGCACCCAGCGGCCGTCGACCAATCAGGCCATGGCCGAGCAGGTGTTCCGACTGGTCAACCAGATTCGCGGCGAGTACGGCTGCGACTCGGTGCAAGAGGACTCTCAACTGGACAACGCCGCGATCGCGCACAGCGTGGACATGTCCAACAATCACTACCTCTCGCACAACGGCCCAGGTCGCACGTCATTCGATCAGCGGATCCAGTCCTATGGCTACCAGGGCGGCGGCGATCTCGGCGAGAACATCGCGCAGGGGTACACGTCGGCGCAGCAGGTGGTCAACGCGTGGATGAGTGACTCCGGCCATCGGGACAACATTCTTAATTGTCAATTTGTTGCGATGGGTGTCGGAGTGGACACTCAGGGTTGGTATTGGACCCAGGATTTCGGATCTTAGGCACATATCACCACGAGCCCGGCGACATCGTCAGATAACGAATAGGGCACACTGCGCTGCGTCCGCCATGAGCCCCCGCGAGGAGAACCGATGGATGAGGACAACCCGCGCGAGCAGCTAGCTCCGCCGCCCGACAAACGCGCGAGCGCGCGGGTCCCGATCCTGCTCGCCGTGTCCGGCGTGGTGCTCGCGACGGCGCTCGGCACGGTCGCCACGATCTCCGCGGCGCCCAAGACCACCAGCGGTCAGTCCCCGAACACCGGGCGCGTCCAGGTGAACCCGTACACCGGCCAGACGGTCGGCACCTCGCAGACCCCCGCGGGCAGCCCGACACCGCCGCAGGGCAGCACCAGCCAGACCACGGCACCAAACAGCACCACCGCGCCGACGACGACCCACAGGGCGAAGGTGACCACGACGAGCGGGCCGCACGGCTTCACCACGGTGACCATCCCGGACACCACAACGCCGCCGCCCCCGCCGCCACCGACCACGACCACACCACCACCACCGACCACCACGCCGCCTCCGCCCCCGCCAACGACAACCCCGCAACCGCCGACGACCACGCCCAAGCCGGCCGGCAGCAGATAAGGCACTGATCGACGCGACGGCCCTGTTCGGAA
>DASYBO010000656.1:0-4972 GCA_036500685.1 Pseudonocardiaceae bacterium
GCCGCGAAGCCTGCCGTCATGGCGACGGTCAGCCTGCGGGCGCCGGTCTCGGCCGGGGCGAGTTCCTTGACCCAGGCCGCGCCGGAACTGAACGCGGCGCCGCTGGCGATACCGGCGACCAGTCGACCGGCGAACAGCAACGCGGGCGTGCTGCCGCCTGCGATCAGCAGGGCCCCGGCGAGCAGGGACGCGACCAGCGCGGGGAGCAACACGGTTCGGCGGCCGTAGCGGTCGGCGAGCAGGCCGCCGACCAGCAGTGCCGGCATCAGGCCGAGCGCGTAGAGGCCGAAGGTGGCCTGCGCGGTTGCGCCCGACAATCCGAGCCTGGCCTGGTACATGACCAGCAGCGGGGCGAACTGGTTGGCGCCCCAGCCGACCGCGGCGACGGCAATTCCGGCACGCAGCCAGGAACGGTCAACGGTTTCGACGTTCAGCACGCTCATGATGCTGGTCGGCGCGATGAGCCGGGACGAGTGGCCGTAATGACAACATGCGTACAGTTTCGGACATGAGCGTTGTCGCGTTGGCGGTGACCGACGGCATCCCGCTGTTCGAACTCGCGGTGCCCGCCGCCGTGTTCGGGGTGGACCGGCCGGATCTGGTCGATCCCTGGTACGAGCTGGTCGTGTGTTCCTCGCCCGATGCGCGGGTCGGTGGCTGGTTTCGCGCGGACACCCCGTACGGCCTCGACGAACTGGCTAAGGCGGACACGGTGATCGTGCCGGCCTGCCACGACGTCATCGACCATCCGCCCGGCGAGCTCGTCGAGGCGATTCGCGCGGCGCACGCGGCGGGCGCGCGGATCGCGTCGATCTGCACCGGTGCGTTCGTGCTGGCCGAGGCCGGTTTGCTGGACGGGCGACGGGCCACAACGCATTGGATGCACGCGGATCGGCTGGCGCGGCGCTATCCGAGGGTCGAGGTGGACCCCGGCGTGCTCTACATCGACGAGGGCGACATCCTCACATCGGCCGGCAAGGCGGCCGGGCTCGACCTGTGCCTGCACATGGTGCGCACCGATCATGGCTCGACGGTCGCGAACGCGCTGGCCAGGCGGTTGGTCATCGCGCCGCATCGGCCGGGTGGACAGGCGCAGTTCATCGCGAACCCGATCCCGGCGGGTGACCAACACGGGCTGGCCGAGGTGCTGTCCTGGGCGCTGGCGCACCTGCACGAGCCGTTGACCGTGGCCGACCTCGCCAGGCGGGCGCACACCAGTCCGCGCAACCTGAACCGGCAGTTCGGCGCACTGGTCGGCACCACGCCGTTGCAGTGGCTGCTCACCCAGCGGATCGCCCGCGCGCAGGAGTTGTTGGAGAACAGCGACGAGGGCGTCGACGTGATCGCGCAGCAAGTGGGCATGGGCAGCGCGGCCACGCTGCGCCGCCACTTCAATCGCGCGGTCGGCGTGCCGCCGGACACCTACCGGCGGACGTTCCAGCAGATCAGCGCCTAACGGACACCAGCGACGCCGATCAGATGACCCTCCGGGTCGGTGAAGTGGCCGACGACGAGGTCGGTGCCGGGCGCGCGTTCCGGTCCCATCACCCGTGTGCCGCCGAGGCTTTCCGCCCTGGCCAGCGCGGCCGCCACATCGGCGACGCCGACGTAGAACAGCACGCGCGCCGGGTAGCCCTGGCCGCCGCCGATCCCGCCGGGGATGCCGTCTTCCGCTTCGACGAAGCCGTAGTTCCCGGCCTCGGACACGGACTTCGCGACCGGCCCGCCGACCGCGAACTCCCAGCCGAACAGATCGCCGTAGTACGTGCGCAGCTTGGCCGGGTCGGTTCCGATGATCTCGAAATGCACAACTGGCTGTCCCATGCGGTCGACCTTAGCGGGATAGGTTGTTAAAAACAACCTCTCTGTTGTACTTTTAAACCATGCCTACGAGCCGGAGCTATCGCGACGCCTGCGGGATCGCGCGCGCCCTTGACGTGGTCGGTGAGCGCTGGGCGCTGCTGGTGGTGCGCGAGCTGTTGTTCGGCCCGCAACGTTTCTCCGACCTGCGCAAGGCACTGCCAGGGGCCAGCTCGAATCTGCTCACCGACCGGCTGCGGGAACTGGAGGCGCGCGAGGTGCTCTCCCGGCGCAAGCTGGCGCCACCGGCAGGCTCCTGGGTTTACCAACTGACCGAATGGGGCCGGGAACTGGAGCCGATCCTGCTCGCGCTCGGCGGCTGGGGCCTGCGGGTGCCGCGGGAGGAGGGGGCGACGCTGAGCGCGACCTCGATGATGATCTTCCTGCGGGGCGCCGGAAAACCCGATCCGGCCGACCCGCCGACGGAGTACCGGATCGAACTGGCCGAGAGTGTATGGACGGTGCGCGCGCAGGACGGCGAAATGCACGTCAAGCCCGGCGAGCCGGACGACCCGGCGGCGGGCATCAGTACGGATCCGGTCACGTTCAACGCGCTGTTCGAGAATCCGGACGCGTTGCCGGACAACGTGTCCTCGGGGACGGTGCGCACGAGCGGCGATCCGGCGGCACTGGATCGGCTGCTGCGCTCAGTCGCCGCGTAGCGTGTCCATTGTGGAGGTCCGGCCGAACTCGCTCTCGAATCGGCTCAGCAGCAGGCGCAGCAGCGGATTCAGCTCGGCGAGTTCGGCCTCGCGTAGCGCCTCGGAGAAGATCTCGCGTTCGTAGTCGGTGCGCATCTTGGTCGCGGCGGCCCAGCGCTCGCGACCTTTGTCGGTCAGCCGGATTGGGCGACTGCGCCCGTCGGCTGCCGCGACCGGTTCGACGAGGCCCGCCTTGCTGAGCCGGTCGATCCGCACGCTGATGGTGCCGGACGTGACGCCGAGCAGGTCGGTCAACTCCTTGGGGGTGAGCACGTTGGGCTCGCCGGAGCGATGCAGCACGGAGAGGGCCTGCCAGTCCCCGACGGTCAGCTGGTGCTGGGCGGCGGCGCGGCGCAGTACCTGCTCGAACTGGCGGCCGATTCGGGCGATGCGCTGCCGCGCGGCCTCCACTTCGGGATCGACATCGGCAGGCATGACATCGAGCCAGGTTTCCAGGTCGGCGTCGACCGAATCGCCATCCCGCACAGCGCTCACTGGACACTTCCTTGAGTATCAAGGTACTTTAGTTTGAGTATCAAGGTAACTTATCAGGGAGCGGTCCATGACCACATCCACCAGCAGGCCCAACCGGGTCTGGCTGATCACCGGCACCAGCACGGGACTGGGCCGCCAACTGGCCGAAACCCTCATCGCGCGAGGTGAGCGCGTCGCCGCGACCGCAAGGGACGTGGCCGTTATCAAGGACCTTGCCGAGCGCGCGCCGGACCAGGTCCTGGCCACCCGACTCGACGTCACCGACCAGGAATCGATCCGGGACGCGATCGACGCGACCATTGCCCGATTCGGCCGGATCGACGTGTTGGTGAACAACGCGGGGCACGGCCTGATCGGCGCGTTGGAGGAACTGTCCGATGCGCAGCTGCGCGGGGTGCTGGAGACCAACGTCTTCGGCGTCGCCGCGGTCACCCGCGCGGCGTTGCCGACGATGCGGCGGCAACGAGGCGGGCACATCGTGCAGCTGTCGTCGGTCGGCGGAGCCATCGGCAATCCGGGGCACGCGGCATACGCTACGTCGAAATTCGCGCTGGAGGGCATGTCCGAGGCGCTCGCGGGGGAAGTCGCGCCGTTCAACATCCGGGTGAGCATCGTCGAACCCGGTCCGTTCCGTACCGACTTCTTCGGCCGGTCGATGAACTTCGCGGAACCGATCGCCGATTACCACGACACGCCGGCCGGCGCGCTGCGCGAGCGCTTCCGAGCGGCGGACGGCAACCAGCCCAACGATCCGGTTCGCGCGGCCGAAGCGATCATCACCCTGGTGGACCGACCCGATTCGCCGCTGCGGCTGCCGTTGGGACCGGAGGCCGTCGACCGGATCCGCGCGAAACTGACCGCGCAGCTTGACGATCTGGCGGCCTGGGAAGAGGTTTCGGTGAACACCCGGTTCGCCGAAAGCGGATAGCACCGATTGCTCCGTCCTTTCCGGACGGAGCACTCGGTGTTACCCCTCAGTCGGTCGGCACGTTGTGGAAGGATTTCACCAGCCACACCTCGTTCTGCCCGGCGAGAACCCAGGTGGTGCGGCGCCCTCGGCCTGCGGGCAGTTCGGTCTCGCCGGGAAACCGGAACCCACCAACGGTGATCACGATGGCTACCTGGTCACCGACGAAGCGGACGCTCTCGACCTGGTCGGTCATGGTCGATCCCTTGGTCGGTCCGGCGAAACCCCAGGCGAGGCGGTCCCGAATCGCCGTCCTGTCGCGCAGGAACACCCCGCCGGCCAGGACGGCGGCCGCGTCCTCGGTGTAGAGGGCGGCGATCGCGTCCGCGTCGTTGGCGGTCCAGCCGGCCGAAGCCTTGGCGATCACCGTGCGGACCTGCTCATCGGTCGACATCAGCGTGTTGGTCATGTTTCCTCACATCCCTCTTGTGTTGGCGTGCACAGGTACATACCGGCGAGACGCACGGAACTCATCGGTCCGAGGCGAAAAACCTGTCGGGGTCGCGCGGTAGGCTTCGCCGGCGCTCGACGCTGGAGGGGTCATGGGGACAGCTGAGGAGTTCGGCCTTCGCACCGATCCGTTCCGGACCGAGCTACTGGTGCACTGCTACCAGTTGCTCGGTTCGGCGCACGATGCGGAGGATCTCGTTCAGGAGACCCTGTTGCGTGCGTGGCGAGCCTACGACCGGTACGACGCGAGCCGCGCGTCGATCCGCACCTGGCTCTACCGGATCGCCACGAACGCTTGCCTGACCGCGCTGGAGACCCGCAACCGCAGGCCGCTCCCCTCCGGATTGGCCGCACCAGGCGAGGATCCGAACGGTCCGCTTGTGCACGGCGGCGAGGTTGACTGGCTCCAGCCGTTACCGGACGCGCTGGTGGCGGACAACGATCCCGCGCTGCTGCTGATGGCGAAGGGGCGGTTGCGGCTGGCGTTCGTGGCCGCCGT
>DASYBO010000657.1:0-2368 GCA_036500685.1 Pseudonocardiaceae bacterium
CGCGGCGCCGGCCAGCGCCACGGCGCGTCGGCGGCGCCGTGCCAGCGCGGCGTCGTCGATCAGGCCGGGCAGGGCTTCGTCGAGCCAACACTCGTCGGTCGCGCGGTAGCGCACGATGTTCGGGTACAGCCCGAACCAGGGTTCGACGCCCTCGCCCGGATAGGGGAGCCAGCCGAACCATCCGCCACCGACGCCGGCTGCCTGCTCCGGGCCCGGCACGATGTCGGTGCCGAAGACGTCGTCGCGCGAGGCGCTGACCCGGATCGGGTCGCGTGCCACAATGAGGCCACCACCCGCCCATGCGCCACAGAGCACGACCAGGCCGTTTGTGGCGGTCAGTCCGCGCAGCACCGCGTCCGGCCGTGCCCTGTCGAGAGTGGGCCCGCACGCCACCACGGGGGCGGCGGAGGCATCGACCGTCATCGCCGAACCTCGTCCTGCTCGGTCGTTCTGGCGGCGTGGCGGCGAATCAGGATCGCGTCGCGCACCAATCGGGCGGCCAGACAGGCACCGACCCCCTCGCCCGCGCGGATGCGCAGATCCAGCAACGGTTCCAGGCCGAGGTGCGCCAGGACGGCGGTGTGTGCGACCTCGCGGCTGCGCTGTCCGGCGATCAGGTGGGCGGCTACCGCGGGTTCGAACCGAACGGCCAGCGCGGCGGCGACCGAGGTGGCCAGGCCGTCGAGCACCAGGGGTGCGCCGCGGGCAGCGGCTCCGAGGACGGCGCCGGTGAGAACGGCGATCTCTGGCCCGCCCAGCGCGCCGAGCAGGACGGCTGGGTCCTCGAGTCGGCTGCCGTGTTCGTAGCGCACGCGGGTCAGGGCGGCGTCGACGACCGCGGTCTTGCGTTGCAGCATGGCCGAGTCGGCGCCGGAACCGAGTCCGACGGTGTCCCGGCCGGACAGTCCGAGCAGCGCGGCCGCGACCGCGGCCGCGACGGTCGTGTTGGCGACGCCGACCTCTCCTAGCGCGACCAACCCCGACCCGGCGATGTCGTGACCGAGTTCTCGGCCCCGCTCCAGAAGAAGTTCGGTGTCCTCGGCGGTCAGCGCGTCCCGGGAAACCAGGTCGCCCCGGGGCCCGTCCGGTCGTGCGGGCACCGCGCCGGGTATCGGATCAGGGCCGACGCCCGCATCCACCACCACGGCGCGCAGACCGGCGGTGCGTGCGGTCACGGTCCCGTATGCCGAACCCGCCACGGCAGCTGCCAGCACCTCGGCGGTGACCGACGACTCGTAGGCGGACACTCCATGCGCGCGCACCGGATGGTCGGCGCCGACCAGCAACAGGCAGCCGCCGTGTTCGGCGGCCGGCCCCGTCAGTGCCAGGACCCGGTCCACGGCGCGGTCCAGCGCGCCGAGCGAGCCGGGCGGGGTGAGCAGCCGATCCGCTTGGTCTCGCACCCCGACGACCGCTTGCTGGTTGGGTGCCCGCAGGTGCGAGGGTGGCGCGGCCGAGGCCACGTCCGGCCACCGATCGCGGAACACCACGTCTTCCAGGGGCGCGCGGCGGGACCAGCCCGCGCGTTCGAGGCCGGGCGAGGGCGGTCGCTCGTCCGGCCAGCCCAGACACAGCCAGCCGAGGGTGACCACGCCGTCGGGTAGGCCGAGCAGACCGGCGAGGTCGGCTGGCCGGAAGAGAGTCACCCAACCCAGCCCGAGTCCCTCGGCGCGCGCGGACAGCCAGAGGTTCTCGATCGCGCACGCGCACGACCACAGGTCGGCGTCGGGGAAGGTGGCCCGCCCGAGCACTCCGGCGGCGGGTGTTCTCCGGTCGCAGCAGACGACCACTCCGACCGGTGCCTCGCGCAACCCGTCGAGTTGCAGGTCGAGCAGTCTCCGGGCGGAATCGGGTGCGAGCAGGGCGGCTTGGGCGTGGCGTTCTCGGTCAGCTAGTACCGATGCCTGTTCGCGGCTGGCGGGATCGGTGACCACGATGAATCGCCACGGCTGGGAATGACCCACCGAAGGCGCGGTGTGGGCCGCTGCCAGCACCCTGGTCAGGACCTCGGGCGGTACCGGGTCGGGCCGGAAGCGGCGGATGTCCCGGCGTGCGCCGATGACGCGGTACAGCGCATCGCGCTCGCCTGTCGGAAACGCCCACGCCGCAGGCGCGTTGGCCCGCTGTTCGGCCGAGGTGCGGTCGCCGATCACCGGCACCGGACGTGCCCACGTCATGACCGACGACCCACCGTGGCCTGCCCTCGCTCACGCGCGGGAGAGTGCGTCAGGTGAGCCACCGCAGGCCCGATCACGGTCACGGCGGGCGGCCGGATGTCGGCGGTGTCGTCGACGAGGTGACCGAGTACCGAGCGCACGACCCGTTGGCGCGGCGTGCCGCCTTCCTGCACCGTTGCCGCGGGAGTGTC
>DASYBO010000658.1:0-22622 GCA_036500685.1 Pseudonocardiaceae bacterium
GGCCAGGATGGTGCAGGACTACTCCGGTGCGACCAGGGTGCCGTTCATCCACCGCGACGCCGCCCGACTGGCGAGCTGGTTCAACGGCTTCGACATCGTCGAGCCCGGAATCACCCAGACCACCGAGTGGCGACCGGACATCGAGCCGACCCCGATCTTGCGCACCTACTGCGCGGTCGGCACAAAGCTCCCCGCGAAGCCATGAGGGCATTCGTGCTCACCGGCCCGCGCACCGCCGTTGTCGAGGACGTGCCTCGGCCAGAGGCCGCGCCCGGCCAGGTGGTCGTCGAGGTGGAACGGGCCGGCATCTGTGGCACCGACGTCGAGCTGTTCACCGGCGACATGGCCTACTTCGAAGATCACAATGCCAGCTACCCGATGAGCCTTGGCCACGAGTGGTGCGGCGCGGTGCGCGCCATCGGCGAGGGCGTCGACCCGCGCTGGCTGGGCCGCCGGGTCACCGGCGACACCATGCTCGGCTGCGGCCACTGCCACCGCTGCGCGAGCGGTCGGCAGCACCTGTGCGCGGATCGCTACGAGATCGGCATCCGCCGCGGCTGGCCCGGCGCGCTCGCGCAAGCTCTGCCAGTGCCGGAATCCGCGCTGCACGAGTTGCCGGACAGCATCGACAGCACCGCCGGTGCCCTGGTCGAACCGGGCGGCAACGCGCTGCGTGCGGTCAGGGCGGCCGGTGCCGCGCCGGGCCTGCGCCTGCTGGTCTACGGACCCGGCACGATCGGCCTGCTCGTCGCGCTGTTCGCCCTCGCCGACGGCGCCGAGGTGCACGTGGTCGGCCCGACCGAGGATTCCCTCGCGCTCGCGGCCACTCTCGGCCTGCACGGCACCTGGACCACGGCCACCATCCCCGACCAGCCCTACGACGCCGCCGTCGACGCGACCAACGACCCGGACGTGCCCGCCGCAGCGCTGGCCAGGATCGAACCGGGTGGCCACATCGTCTACATCGGACTGGCCAGCCGGCCGAGCCGCATCGACAGCCGCGAACTGGTGTTCAAGGACGTCACCGCGGTCGGCGTGCTCAGCGCGTCACCCGGCCTTGCCGGCGCCATCGAGCGCTACGCGACCGGCGCGGTCGACCCGCGCCCGCTGGTCGCCGCCACCATCGGCCTTGACCAGGTAGCCGACGCGCTGCGCGGCACAAGACCACCCGATGCCGGACCCGGCCCCAAGATCCACGTCGACCCCAACCAGGAGCCGCGACCATGACACTCCGAAGTGGACAATGGTACGGCGGCGCCGACCGCGGCGGCTACATCCACCGCGCCTGGATGCGCAGGGGCGCACCGGATCACGTGTTCGACGGACGCCCGCAGATCGCCATCGCCAACACCGCCTCCGACCTCACCCCGTGCAACAAGCACCTCGACGAGATCGCCAACAGCGTGCGCGACGGGGTGTGGGAGGCCGGCGGGGTGCCGTTGAACCTGCCGGTGTTCTCCCTCGGCGAGACCAACATGCGGCCGACCGCGATGCTCTACCGCAACCTCGCCGCCATGGCCATCGAGGAACAGTTGCGCGCCAACCCGATCGACGGCGTCGTCCTGCTCGGCGGCTGCGACAAGACCATTCCCGCCCTGCTGATGGCCGCCGCCTCCGTCGACCTGCCTGCCGTCGTCGTGCCCGGCGGCCCGATGCTCAGCGGCTACTTTCGCGGAGTGGCGCTCGGTTGCGGCACCGACGTGTGGCGGCTGAGCGAAGAGGTCCGCGCGGGCACCCTCAGCCGCGCCGAGTTCCTCGACTCCGAGTCCGCGATGATCCGCAGCAAGGGCCACTGCAACACGATGGGCACCGCGTCCACCATGGGCTGCCTTGCCGAAGCGCTCGGCATGACTCTCCCCGGTACCGCCGGCACCCCCGCCCCGGACAGCAGGTTGCTCGCCGCAGCGCACGAAACCGGCTGCCTCGCCGTCGATCTCGTCGCCGCCGACCGCCGCCCCAGCGCGGTATTGACCAGGGCGTCCTTCCACAACGCGATCGTGGCGCTTGCCGCGCTCGGCGGATCGACCAACGCGGTCGTCCACCTGCTCGCCATCGCCGGCAGGCTCGGCGTCGACCTCGAACTCGACGACATCGACCGGATCGGGGCCGGCGTCCCGCTGCTCGTCGACCTGCAACCGGCCGGCCGTCACCTGATGGACGACCTGCACCGCGCTGGCGGCCTGCGCGCCGTCCTCAACCAGGTCAAGGACTTGCTCGACCCGACAGCGATCACCGTCACCGGCAACCCGCTCGTCGACGAACTCGCCGACACGCCCATCGTCGACGAGGACGTGATCCGCCCGCGCGCCAACCCATTGCTCCCCGACGCCGGCATCGCCGTCCTACGCGGCAACCTCGCGCCCAACGGCGCCGTGATCAAACCCGCCGCCGCCTCCGCCGAACTGCTCCAGCATCGCGGCAAGGCCGTCGTGTTCGACAGCGTCGAGGACCTGCACGCCCGCCTCGACGACCCCGACCTCGATGTCGACGAAACCTCCGTGCTCGTCCTGCGCGGCTGCGGCCCCAAGGGCTACCCGGGCATGCCCGAGGTGGGAAACCTGCCGCTGCCGGCGAAACTGCTGGCCAAGGGCGTGCGCGACATGGTCCGGGTCAGCGACGCTCGGATGAGCGGCACCGCCTACGGCACGGTCGTCCTGCATGTCGCGCCCGAAGCCGCGGCAGGCGGTCCGCTCGCCCTGGTCCGCGACGGCGACCCGATCGTGCTCGACGTCGCGGCCCGCCGCATCGACATCGACCTGCCCGAAGCCGAACTCGCCGCCCGCAGGCCCTCACCCGAGGCCGCGGCGTCCTACGCGGCGCCGACCGGTGGCTGGGCGCAGCTCTACATCCAGCACGTACTCCAGGCCGACCGCGGCGCCGACCTTGATTTCCTGGTCGGCCGCCGCGGCTCGGACGTGGCCCGCGAATCCCACTGAAACAATCGTCAGCCGGTAACACCGAAGTGATCGAAGTCGACCTCGCCCGTCACATCGGCACTGTGCGAGGTCATGGCAACACCGACATCCTGGCTCGCCGCCGCGCTGGGCACGGTCGTCGACCCGACCTCCGTCCAGTTCACGTCATCGGTCGAGTAGTACCCCGTGTAGGTCGTGCCCGAGCGCACCAGCTTCAACCAGGTCGGATACGTGGTCGCCGTGCCGGCACTGGACTGGGTGTCCAACTGGCCATTACCGTCAACATCGGAATCGAGGATGTAGGCGTTGCCAGGAGTCGCCGCGAGCAGCACGTATCCCGGTGAGGTGTTCGCAGCGGTCACGTCGTTGCGCACGATGATTCCGGCCTTCGCCCACGGCGCAGTGTTCTGCTGCGCGGTCACCTCGACCGTCGCCACCGTGCCATCATGTTCGGCGCCCGGCAGGTAGATGGCGCTGTATTCGTTGATATTGCTCCAAATGTCGGCGCCCTGACCCGCGATGCCGAGCTGGCTCCCCGACTGCGCGTACAGCCCCTGCGTCGAACTGAAGGACTTGTACGAGGTGCCGAGCTGCGAATAGGTGGTCAAGGGATAGCTGAACGTCGATTGCTGGAACCCGTAGCCCTCGGTCGCGGTGAACGTCGAATTGGCGAACAACGTCGTTGGCGGAGTGGTGACCGTGAACGTCGCCGTCACCGTCTGTCCACCCAGGACAACCGGGAACCAGGTCCGCGAACTCGCCTGCACCGTGGACCCGGCGGGCGGTTGCAGTCCCAGATCGATGTTCGCCACCGGAGTCGCCCCGTAGTCGGTGAACGTCTCGGTCGCCGTGAACGGCTTCCCGGCCGGCGCGCCCGCGTCGAACCCGGTCAACCCGAACGACGTGGCGGGCCCCGCCAACACGGGCCCCCGCTGCGGCGTCACCCGGTACAGCACGACCCCGTGCGGCGGCACCGTCGCGCCAACCCCGCCAGTCGAACCGTACGTCCGATGTGACCACAGATCATCCAGCCGATAGTTCCGGCTCGTGGGCAGCCCGAGAGCGGCAGCGGTCGTCGATACGGATTCGGCGGCGTTCCCGGTGTTGAACAACCCCACCACCGCGTCGCCGTTGGCCTCCACCTTCCCGAACACCTGCGCCGTGGGCGTGTTGACCAGTCGCTTCGCGTCGATCGCGTCCTGGTCCACGCCCAGCACATCGGTGTTGTGCAACAGGCCGAGGTCGGTCGGGTCGAGATGGGTGAGGTCCGTGCCCAAGATCAACGGCGAGGATGCCAACGCCCACAAGCTGAACTGCGTCTTCCGCTCGTCAAGGCTCAGTCCGTCGTTCGCGCCGTTGCCGATCTCAAGGGAGTCGTAGTCGTTGAACGCCCCCGGCCCTCCGTCCGGCTGCCAGGCCGCGACCTGGTCGAACCGGCCCGCGATGCTGCCGTAGTTGGTCAGCGGATAGCTGGCCCCGTTCGGCCCGCAGTAGCACTCGACGTCGCCGCCGGTCCGCCAACCGTTCGAGTACTGCTTCCACGTACTCGCGTTGTTGATGTCCAGATTGTTGGACAGCTCAAGGTGAATCGGCCGCCCGGTCCCGCGCAGCGCGTTCGACCATGCCGCGACGTCCGGAATGTCGGGCGTCCCGACCCCGTCGATCTTGAGATAGTCGACGCCCCAGGACGCGAACTGCTTGGCCCACGAGTCGATGAACGCCTGCGCGCCCGGCTTCGAGTAGTCGATCCCGACCATGCCGCCGCAGTTGTAGTTGGCCTCGCTCACGCTCGGTTCGGCGATGTCATCGGCGTGGTAGGGCGTGCCCTCGATCGCGGTGTTCTGCGCGACGGCCTGCGCGGAGATGCCCGGCGTCACGTAGATGCCGAACTTCAACCCGTCCGCGTGCACGTGGTCCGCGACCGCCTGGATGCCGCTCTCCGAGCCGACGCTCGGGAACTTCGTCGGGTCGATCACCCATCGCCCGAATGCGTCCACGTTCGGCCCTTGGCTGCCAGGGCACTGGTACCAGAAGTCGTCCAGGTTCACATACTGGAACCCTTCCTTCTTCAGCCCGCTGGACACCATCGCGTCAGCCTGCGCGTCGACCACGGCCGCCGTCGGGTTCTTGCGGACAAAGCTCCAACTGCTCCAGCCCAGCGCCGGCGTCGCGCCCACCCCGTTGTCCTCGGCATTGGCGGGGGCGGAGGTCGTCACCACCGCTACGCCGAGTACCGGTAAGACCGCGACCGCGGTCACGAGCGCACGCAATGTCCTGTTCACACGTCCTCCTCGACGGCTACTCGCACAGCAACGCGCAGCATTGCTACATGCTTCAACAAAACACAACACACTCGAACCGCTTCCGTCAAGACCTGAACGAAGCCGGCGACCCGGAAATTCAGTCAGCCCTGATCGATAGCCTGAGGTCACGCCATGGACGCCGCATCGCTTGTCGCGCGATGTCGCTCGCCGGGCAGCGCGGCGGGCGCTGAGCTAGCCTCCTCCGATGTCCCGAACCTTCGCGGCGCTGACCGCGTTCGTCGCCGTGCTGGTCCTGGCCGGCTGCACCACCGGCACCAGTTCCACCGGCGGGACATCCGCTCCCGCGACGCCGAGCAGCTCGGTATCCGACGGCAGCGCACAAAATCTGCCCCAGTTCCCGACGGCCCCGGCCAAGCCGGCACTGCCGCAATCGACCGGGATCAGCCAGGTGCAGCAGTTCATCGGCGCGGTGTTCACCGATGCGCAGAACGAGTGGAGCAAAGTGTTCGCGTCGGCCGGCATCCAGTACCAGCCCGCGCGACTGGTGTTGTACAGCTCAGCGGTGAATACCGCGTGCGGCGCGGAATCCGCCAAGGTCGGCCCGTTCTACTGCCCGGCCGACCGCACCGTGTACCTGGACACCTCGTTCTTCGACGAGATGCAGCAGCGCTACGGCGTCGGCGGCGATTTCGCGCAGGCCTATGTCGTCGCACACGAACTCGGCCACCACGTGCAGAACCTGACCGGCGTCGCCGCGCAGGTATCCGCGCTGCGCCAACGTTTCCCGGCCGACTCGAACAACCTGTCCGTGCTCACCGAGTTGCAGGCCGACTGCTACGCGGGCGTGTGGGCCTACTCGACGTACCGGCGCGGCCTGCTCGAACCTGGCGACCTCCAGGAGGCGCTGGCCGCGGCAGCGGCCGTCGGTGACGACTTCCTGCAGAAGTCCACGACCGGCTCGGTCCAACCGGAACAGTGGACGCACGGCTCGTCGGCGCAACGCCAACACTGGCTCACCGTCGGCTACGACTCCGGCAAACCCGCGTCCTGCAACACCTTCGCCTCGTAGCCGGGCCGGGTTGGTCGCGGGCCGGGCAGCGGACTCGACCATCCACTACCCGACCCGCTCGGAAAACCCGTTGTAGAACGGGTCTGGCGCGCCCGACTCCCGCATCGAGCGCAACCGAGGCGCCATACACCATCGCGGTCACCCCGCCGCGAGTTGTCCACAACCCCGCCAATGATCCACAGGCCGGTGGTGTCAACCCATCAGCCGGCATTTGCGCACTAACCTGGCAGTTAGGGTCGGCTCTCCCCCCTGGGCGGGCGGGGTTTCTCCTGGGTGCGTGAATTTTGTTCGGGTTTGGTCAGCTGGTGGCCAGGGCTTCGACGGGGGTGAGGCGGCCGGCTCGGGAGGCGGGGTAGATGCCGACCAGGGCGCCGACCACGATGGCGGCGGCGACGCCGCCGGCCAGTACGCCAAGGGGTAGGGCGGTTGGCCAGTTGCGGACGGCGGCGTAGCCGGTGGTGATCGCGATGCCGAGCACGAGGCCGCCTACACCGCCGAGGCCGGACAGCACCGTCGACTCCACCAGGAACTGCATGCGGATCTGGCCGCGGCCGGCACCGAGCGCGCGGCGCAGGCCGATCTCCTGGCGGCGTTCGAGCACCGAGATCACCATGGTGTTCGCGACGCCGACGCCGCCGACCAGCAGCGCGACCGCACCGAGACCGAGGAACAGGCCGGTGAACGTGGTGTTCACCGCGAACTGGGCGGCGAGCACGTCCGACGGCCTGGTGACCTGGACCGAGCCGGGGTCCTGCGGGCTCACCGTCGCCGCGAGCACCTGGTAGACGGCGTCGACCTGGCTCGGGTCGGATCGTTCGTAGACGGTCGTGGGGTGGCCGGCGAAGCCGAGGTAGGTCTGTGCCGCGGACCAGCCGACCAGGGCGGACCGGTCGATCTCCGGGGCCAGCGGCACCGAGTTCAGGATGCCGACGACGGTGAAGTACCGGGTGCCGATGTAGACCTGCTCGCCGACCTTGTCGATGCCGAGCCGTTGCGCGGCAACCGATCCGAGCACGACCGCGGGGTACTTGTCGGTCGCGCCGTTGAGGAACGTGCCGGATGCGACGGTGCCGCCGATGGTGCCGATCAGGTTGTCCTTGGTGGCGACCACGCCGATCCCGTTGGTGATCGAAGTGTCTACTTGGGATGTTCGACGGATGGTGGGGGTGACGGTGCCGGTCGCGGACGCGGAGATTACCGGGCCGATTCGCTTGACCATGTCGGTGGCGTTGTCGGGGATGGTCGCGTTGGTGCCGAACAGGGTTTGGCCAGGGCTTGCCTTGAGTAGGTTGGTACCGAGGGCGTTCAGCGTCGCTTGCAGCGATGCCTGACTGGACGCGCCGATGCCGACGACGGCGATCATCGCGGCGATGCCGATCGCGATGCCGAACGCGGAGAGGATGGCCCGCCCCGGACGGCCGGTGACGCCGGCGAAACCGACCGAGAGAAGATCGGTGATCCGTAGGCGGCGTGGTTTGGGTAGCGGAGTTCGTTGTTCTTTTCCTGGAGTGTCCACAATGGTCACGGGTTCACTCCGGTGTCGTTGATGACCTGGCCGTCGAGGAATTCGATGCGACGGGGGAGCCGCGCCGCCAGTGCGCGGTCGTGGGTGATGACGGCGATCGTCACGCCGTCGGCGTTGAGCTGCTGGAGCAGGTTGAGCACGCCCACGCTGGAGCGGGAGTCGAGGGCGCCGGTCGGCTCGTCGGCGAGGACGATCGCGGGGTTCGCGATCAACGCGCGCGCGATCGCAACCCGTTGCTTCTCCCCGCCGGACAGCGCGTAGGGCCGGTGGTGCAGGCGGTGGCCGAGGCCGACGCGGTCCAATGCGGCCGTGGCCCTTTCGAGTCTGCGTCGTCGGTTCACGCCGTGATAGAGAAGACCGGTTGCGACGTTCTCGGTCGCGGAGAGGTGGGCGGAGAGGAAGAACTGTTGGAAGACGAAGCCGATCCAGCGTGCTCTGACCGTGGACAGTTGGCGATCGCGTAGCCGGGCGATGTCGTGACCGAGCAGGTGGACCGTGCCGGCGCTCGGCTTGTCGAGGGTGCCCATCAGATTCAACATCGTGGACTTGCCGGAGCCCGACGGGCCGACGATCGCGACCAGTTCGCCGGCGCCGATGCGCAGCGACACGTCTCGCACCGCGTGTACGCCGCCGCGGTAGGTCTTGGATACCGAGGACAGTTCGATGACGTTCATTCCGTCCCCGCCACCTCGACCTTCATGCCCTCGTGCACGTCCGGGCCGGAGATCTCCACCTGGCCGTTCGCGAACATGCCGAGGGTCACGGCGACCAGGTGCGTGTGGCCGTTGGGGTCGAGGACGTCGACCGCGTAGCCGCCCTCGGCCAGTGCCAGCAGGGCCCCGACCGGGACGGCGAGGACATTGGCGTGCTGTGCGCTGGTGAAGTTGACCTCGACGGGCGCGCCGGTGAGGCTGCCGACCGCCTGCGGGGTGTCGAGGGCGACCGTCACGGGGACCGTTGCGTCGCCGGAGCCACTGCCGGAGCCACTGCCGGAACCTGAGCCGGACCCGCTGCCGGAACCGGAGCCGTTGTTGTTGGGGTTCGCGGCGACCGTGCCGATGGCGGTGACGTGGCCGGTGGTGGTGGAGTTGTCCGGCAACTGGATCTGCACGGATTCGCCGATGGTGGCCAGGTTCTCGGCGGTGACCGGCAGGTTCACCGTGATCACCTTCGTCGTGCCGGACAGCGTCATCAGCGAACCGGACGCCGAGCCGCCGAGGTTGGCGGTGACCGTGTTGACCACGACCGCGGCCGGCTCGAATACCGCGTCGCCGGGGTTGACGGTGCCGGTCTGGGCGACGCCGATGGCCTTCTGCCACGCCTTCACGGCCTCGGTGGTGCCTGCGGTGAAGACGTCGCTGTTCGGCGCGGAGTGATAGCCGAGGGCGCGCAGGTCCTGGTTGAGTTCGCGCACGTCGGAGCCGTTGGTGACGCCGGCGCTTAGTGCTCGGTAAAGAGGGGTTGAGCCGTAGAGCAGTGGCACCGGGTGACCGTCCACTCCGTAGAGTTGTTGGTTCTGGGTGATGGTGGCGCCCGTCGCCGGGAGCCAGGTGATGATGCCAGCGCCCGAGCCGCCCGAGCCCCCCGAGCCGCCCGAGCCGCTGGAGCCGGGGGTCCCTGAGCCGGAGGAGGCGGGTGGGGCGGTTTGGCCGACCACTGTGTACGAGCCTGCGAAGGCGAGGGTGCCGGACTCCTGTTGGGTGTTGACCAGGTCCTGCCTTGTCACCCTCGCGGTGCTGGGCGGTTGGGGTTTCGCGGCGGGCGGGGCGGTGCTGCCTCTGGTCAGGGCGTAGCCGGCGCCGGTGCCGATCAGCAGGGCACCGATCAGACCGCCGACCAGCGCGGCTCGCCTGCCCTTGCGGGGCGGCCGTTCCTCCTCGTCGCTGATGGAGGACTCGGGGAATGCGGCGGGCTGTTCTTCGGTCAGGACTTCGCCGTGCCAGCCTTCGTGCTCATTTGCCACTGTTCGGACCCGTCGAGATGCAGGCGCTGAGCGCGGCCTTGGTCTTGGGGTCGCTTTCGTTGATCGAGATGGCCTTTCCGCCGACGCCGTTCGGGTTCGGGTCGGCCATCTCGACGCCGTGCGCGCGCATGCACTGGGCGAACTTCAGCTGGCGCTGGATGTCCTGTGCGGTGGGTTTGCCGCCGTTGGGCAGGAGCTTCTCGCATGCGGTGTTGGCCGCCTGCATCTTCTGCATGGCGGCCGGGTCGTTCCCCTTGACACCGGGGAGGGCCTGAACCGCGCCACGACCGCCTGCGCCTCCCGGGGTCGGGTCGGGCATGTTCACGCCGTGCGCGCGCATGCACTGCGCGAACTTGACCATGGCGTCCTGCTGCGCCGCGTCGCCCTGCGCGCTGCCCGAACCAGACCCGGAGGCCGCGCTCGTGCTGGTCGCGCCGCTGCCGTTGATCGAAGCGACGCCGCCGGACGACGAGGGCGCGCTCGAACACCCGGCAAGGCCGATAGCCGTGGCCAGGCCGGCGACGACCACCAGTTTCCGCCAGGGGGGAGTGATCAGCATCGGGTTTCCTTCCAGGTCGAACGGGGACGAGGAAGGTCTAATCGACGGGGCGTTGCCGGGTTGTCGCCGATTTTCTTTACATTCCGGAAAGGTCCGATGGGTTAGGCATGGCGACATGCGCATACTGGTCGCCGAGGACGAACAGGTATTGGCCGATCGGCTGGCGACGGGTCTGCGCCGGCAGTCCTTCGCGGTCGACGTCGCCTACGCGGGCGACACCGCGCTGGAACTGCTCGCGATCAACGCCTACGACGTGCTCGTGCTCGACAGGGACCTGCCCGGCAAGCACGGCGACGAGGTGTGCCGGGAGGTGGTCGCGTCGCAGGCCAGGACCCGGGTGCTGATGTTGACGGCGGCCGGTTCGCTACGTGACCGGGTCCATGGCCTCGACCTCGGCGCCGACGACTACCTGGGCAAACCCTTCGAGTACCCGGAACTGGTGGCGCGAATCAGGGCGCTGGCCCGTCGCGCCCAGCCCGCGCTGCCGCCGACGCTGTACCGCGCCGGCATCTCCCTTGACCCCGCGCGTCGTCAGGTGTTCCGCGCCGGCGTGTTCATCCCGTTGTCCCGCAAGGAGTTCGCCGTGCTCGAACTGCTGATGGCCGCGGGTGGCGCGGTGGTGAGCCAGGAAGACCTGCTGGCGCGGGCCTGGGACGAGAACGCCGATCCGTTCACCAACGCGGTCCGGGTCACCGTCAGCAAGTTGCGCGCCAAGCTCGGTGAGCCCTCGGTCATCACGACCGTGCCGTGCGCCGGCTACACGATCTGATGTCGCGGCCCGACCCGCGCCGCTACTGGGCGCGCTGGCGCCCGGCCCAGGTGCACCCGCTGCGGGGATACACCGTGCGGGCCAGGATGGCGCTGCTCTACGGGGTGGTGTCCGCGCTGGTCGGCATCGTGCCGGTCGCGTTGATCTGCGTGCTGATCCAGTACGACCTGGGCAGCACCGTGTCCAACGCGGTCAGCCAGGCGGGGGTGGCGGTGACCGTGCGGCAGACCGTTCCGGTCGAGGCGGCGCCAGGGGTGCCGGCCGCGGCGCCGACCGGGCGGTCCGTGGGTCCGCGGGATATGGCGCCGGGCAAGCATCCGATCGTGCTGCTGGCCTGCGCCGCCCAAACCGTGCAAGCCGCCAAGGCCGCCAAGGTCGCCCAGTACGTCGAGCCGGACACGCTGCTGCCCACCTGTCCGATCAGCGGGAAAGCGAGTCCCACCCAACTCTTCGACACCTACCCGGCGCGGGAGGCCTCCGCGATCCAACTCGGCGGCACGATCAGCAGCAGGCTGGTCCGGCAGATGCTGCTGTACTCGGCGCTCGCGCTGGCTGTGCTGATCCTGCTGGCCTTCGGGCTCGGCTGGTGGCTGGCGGGTCGGGCGCTGCGACCGGTGCACGAGATGGCCGCTGCCGCGCGCAGGCTGTCCTCGGTCAACCTGCACCAGCGGATTCCGCTGCACCAACCCAAGGACGAGCTGCGCGATCTCGGGGAGAGCTTCAACGCGCTGCTTGACCGGCTCGGCGCCGCTTTCGCCAGCCAGCAGCGGTTCGTCGCCAATGCGGCGCATGAACTCCGCACCCCGCTGGCCATCCAGCGCGCGACGATCCAAATAGGACTCGGCGACCATCCGGTCGACGCGGCCGAGCTCGAGTCGGTGCGCGATGAGCTGCTCACCGCGAACCGGCGGCACGAGCAGCTCATCGACGGTCTGCTGTTGCTCGCTCGCGGCGAAGGCGGCCTCGACCGGCTCGACCCGGTCGACCTGACCGAGGTGGCACGGGATGTGCTGCCGCCGTTGACAGCGGAGGCCGCGCGGCATGCGGTCGAGCTGAAGCTGACCACCGAAGAGGTTGTCGTGGACGGCGACGCGGTGCTGCTCGGCCAGTTGCTGACCAACCTGGTCCAGAACGCGATCCGCTACAACCATCCCGACGGCCGCGTCGACGTGCGCGTCGCACGCAGCAGCATCACCGTGACCAACACCGGCCCCCTCGTCCCTGCCGACGCGATCGACGACCTGTTCGAGCCCTTCCGCAGGCTCCATCCAGATCGCACCGCGTCGGCCTCCGGTGCCGGGCTCGGGCTCTCGATCGTCCGGTCGATCGCGACCGCGCACGGCGGCACCGTCACCGCGCGACCGAACGCGACCGGCGGCGGGCTGACCGTCCGGGTCGGACTTCCGGCGCGGCTGTCCGATCGGGTCACTGTCGACACAATCACATGAGAAACCCTGTTATCTGTGAAGAGATGTGAAGAAGAACCTGCCAACGTCAGGTGACGAACCACCACATGATGGGTACCAAGGACCTGCTCGCCTGGACAGGCTTGCGTATGTCCGCCCCCGGGCCCGCCGCCCCCCTTTGCGTAATCGGCGGCAGTCCGGGAGAAACCCCCACCATGTGGAGGAACTGTGTCCCTGCCAAGGACAGTGCTCAACCGTTGGCCCGCGCGAGCGGTGATCGCCGTGGTCGCGGCGGCCACGTTCGTCGTGCCGGCGATCGCCACCGCAGCACCGGCCCAGACCCAGGCCACGCCCGCTTCGGCGAGCGCGGCCTCCTTCGCCAATCAGATCCGGCAGCAGGTGCGTAGCGGCACCCTGCTCAAGACCCATGGCGTGCACCGGGCTTGTAGCGCATGCGACGCCGAGGTTGTGACCACGGCCAAGGGCTCGGCCAAGCCGCTGAGCACGGCCGCACCCGCCGGCTACGGTCCCAGCGACCTCGACTCCGCCTACAAACTGTCCAACTCGTCGTCATCGACCGCGACCATCGCGATCATCGACGCGGGTGTGGACGGCAACCTCGAATCCGACCTGGCCGCCTACCGGTCCAACTACGGCCTGCCGGCCTGCGGTACCTCGAACGGCTGCCTGACCTTGGAGAACTACACCGGTGGGGCCCAGCCCGCCCCGCAGAGCAGCGGTAGCGGCGCGAGTGCCGAGGAGCAGATCGGGGTCGAGACCTCGCTCGACGTGGACATGGCCTCGGCCGCGTGCCCGTCGTGCCACCTCCTGGAGATCTCGATCCCGTGGCAGGACGGTGAGACCGACGGCGACACCTCCACCGGCGACTTCGCCACCGCCGTGAACACCGCCGTTTCCGCAGGCGCGGCCGCGGTCAGCATCAGCTACGGCTACACCGGCGACGCCACCAACACCAGCGGTACCCAGCTTGCCGCCTTCAACCACACCGGCGTTGCCATCGAAGCGTCCACTGGGGACAGTGGCTTCAACGGTGGCACGCACACCTCGTGGCCCTCGGACCTGCCCTACGTGATCGGCGTCGGCGGGACCACCCTCAACGGGCCGGGCAACGAGACGGCGTGGAGCGGCGGCGGCAGTGGCTGCGAGACCTTCTTCGCCGCGGCCAACGGCCAGCCCTCCTCGGTGACCGCCAACTGCGCCAACCACCTCGCGGTCGCGGACGTGTCGGCCGATGCCGACCCGAACACCGGTGTCGCGGTCTATGACACCTACGCCCCGTCCACCAAGCAGCCCGCGAACTGGGGCGTCGTCGGTGGTACGAGTGCTTCCGCGCCGTTCATCGCGGGCCTGTTCGCCAACGCGGGCGTGCCGAGCGGCCTGCTCGGCCCGAACACGCTGTACCAGGACCCGTCGTCGGACTTCAACGACATCACCTCCGGCAACAACGAGCAGGGCGCCCAGTGCGCGAGCTTCCCGGGCCTGAGCGCGTCGGTGTGTAACGCGGGCACCGGCTGGGACGGCCCGACCGGTCTCGGCTCGCCGAATGGTCTCGGCGCGTTCTGATCAGTAGTCCCATCTCTGTGCCCCACCCGCGCGCGCTCGCGGGTGGGGCACACTGGTCCGGTGATCGACTGGGAGTGGGATCCGACCCTCTACGCGGGTAGCGCGTCCTACTATCCGCGTGGCCGCGTCGCTTATCCGGACGCGGTGGTGGAAACCCTTGTCCGGCAACTGGACCTGGACGGCTCCGGTCGATTGTTGGACGTCGGCTGTGGTCCGGGTTCGCTGACGCTGCCGCTCGCCGATCGATTCGCGGAAGCGGTCGGGGTCGACGCCGATCAGAGCATGCTCGACGAGGCGGCCAGGGCGGGCGCGGCGAATGTGCGCTGGGTGCGGCTGCGGGCCGAGGAACTGCCGGCCGACCTTGGCACGTTTCGGGTGATCACGTTCGCCCAGTCGTTCCATTGGTTCGACCGGCCGAAGGTCGCCGCGACCGTGCGCGGCATGCTCGAATCCGGCGGGGCGTGCGTGCACGTGCATGCCACCACGCATCAGGGCGTCGAGGATGACTCCGAGTCGACGCATCCGCGACCGCCGTATTCGGCCATCACCGAGTTGATCGGGCGCTATCTCGGTCCAGTGCCGAGGGCTGGTCGAGGCAGTCCGCCGAAACGGGTGGCCGGCGAGGAAACCGAGATATACCGGGGAGCGGGTTTCACCGGCCCGGATCGGTTCGAAATACCGGGGTGGGCCGTCACGCGTGATGTCGACGAGATCGTTGCGGCGATTTTCTCGCTGTCCGGCTCGACGCCGCACCTGTTCGGCGCCGACCGCGACGCGTTCGAAGCCGACCTGCGCGAACTGCTGCGCCGAGCCACGCCGAGCGGGCTGTTCGGCGAGCGGATGCGTGAGATCGCCGTCGACGTCTGGCGTCCCTGACCGGCTCAGCGGCGGGTTCGACAACGGCGATGGCCAGTTGCTGTAGGTCGCGGATCGACCCAGATCGTGTCGGGGTGCGGTTGTTCCGCTGGTTCGCCGAGGCGAGGTGCCGGGCGATCCCGCGGTCGTTGTGGCCGCGTGCGTCGTGATAGTCGTAGTGGTAGGCGGTGATGCCGTGGCGCTGGGCCAGCAGTCGGGCAACGGTGGACTTGCCGGCCCACTGGCCGCCGCCGATCCACAACGCGTTGTGCAGCGTGCCGAACGGATCCCACACCTGCGCCGACACCATGATCGCAGAATAATGGATTGGCCGAGGTCGGAGGCGGGCCAGGCAGTATTTGCGTCCCGCAAGCAAATTGTGTTACATCAACAGTCAACGCGATGGCGCTTTCGGCGGCTGATTTGTCCATGCGACAACGAAGACAGTGCAACCATGCGATCCAGGTTGCTTGCGGGAGTGGCTGTACTGGCGGTAATTGGCACGGTGCCGGGGATCAACGCGGCAGCCGCGCCGATCCATCCGCACGCGCAGACGGTCATCGACGGGCATGCGCGGTTCGAGGTGCTCACGCCGACGCTGATCCGAATGGAGTACGCGGGCGACGACCAGTTCCAGGACGCGTCGACCTTCAACGTGCCCGGCCGCGATTTCCCCGCGACTCCGTACACGACCGACGTCGTCAACGGATACCGGGAGATCCACACCGCGAGCCTGACCCTGCGCTACCGGGAGGGCAGCGGCCCGTTCACCTCGGCCAACACCACCGTCGCGGTCGGTTCGGTGACGGCGACGCCGGAATTCCCGTCGTACTGCGCGTACGACACCGTCTGCCAGGCCGAGAACGGGCTGATGACCGGCTCGGCGTCGCCTGCCTACGACCACGCCGGTTACACCGGTTCGGGCTTTCAGGCCGGGTTCACCGCGACCGGCGCCGGCCTGATCCAGGACGTGTCCGGTATCCCGTCGGCCGGCACGTACCAGCTGTCCGTGCGCTATGCCAACGCGCAGGGCGGCGACGGCCAGAACACCACCCGCACGCTGTCCACCACCGTCGACGGCCAACCCGGCCCGACGCTGACCCTGCCCGTCACCGGCTCCTGGGACACCTGGTCGACCGCGTCGGTCCCGGTTCAGCTCGGCGCTGGCACGCACACCATCGGCATCGCGCACACCGCGAACGACTCCGGCAACGTCAACCTGGACAGCATCGCCGTGACCGCGACCGGGGCCGGCTATCCAGCGGCCACCGATCCGCTCCTGAGCACCGGATACGGGGCGGGCCCGCAGGACGTACTCGGCGGCTGGGACCGGTCGCTGGACAACCCGGACGTGCTGCCGATGCCCGAGCATCCCGGCATCCTCGACCGGGACGGCTGGTACCTGCTCGACGACAGCCGCGACGCCCTGCTCAACGCGAACCACACCATCACCGACCGGCCAGGCCACAACGGCCAGCCCTACCAGGACGGCTACTTCTTCGGCTACGGCCAGAACTACAAGCAGGGCCTGTCCGACCTGAACCTGCTGACCGGTGGCACCGATCTGCTGCCGCAGTCCGCGTACGGCGTCTGGTACTCCCGCTACTACGCCTACACCACAGCGGACTACGAGAACACGCTGCTGCCGACGTTCCGGTCCACGGAGACCCCGATCGACTGGCTCGTGGTGGACACCGACTGGAAGTCGCCGTCGCAGTGGAACGGGTGGAACTGGAATCCCGCGCTGTTCCCCGATCCGCAGAGTTTCCTGAACTGGACCAAGCAGCAGGGCCTCTCGGTTGCCATGAACATCCACACCTCGATCGCGGGAAACGATCCGCAGTTCGCCACCGCGAACGCGCAGGCGGGCGGGTTGGCCTCCGAGGGCGGCGACGGCAACTACGATTTCGACTGGTCGAACCCGGCGCAACTGCAGGCTTATTTCAACCTGCACCAACCGTTCGAACAGCAGGGCGTGCGGGAATGGTGGCTGGACTACTGCTCCGGCTGCGGCGCCTCGGGCACCTCCGACGCACACATCGCGTCGGACAACTTCATCAATCAGGCCTACGCCCAGGACGACGCGGCGCGCGGCCTGCGTGGGTTCTCCTTCGGCCGGATCGGCGGCGACGAAGCGGGCGGCATTCACGCGAACTTCGCGCTCGGCCCGTGGTCGGAACGGCGCAACACCATGCAGTTCACCGGCGACACCCCGGCCACCTGGGACATGCTCGCGTTCGAGGCGCGGTTCACCGCGGACGAGGCCGCGGCAGGCCTGAGCAACGTCAGTGACGACATCGGCAGCTTCCACGGCAACCACGATCCGGACGACCTCTACGCGCGGTGGATCCAACTCGGGACGTTCCAACCCCTGGACCGGATGCACTCCGATCACGGCGACCGGCTGCCGTGGAACTACACCGGCGCCGCGCAGGCCAGCGCCGAACGCTTCCTCCGGCTGCGCGAGGCACTGGTCCCGTACACGTACACGTTGGCGCAGCAGGCAAACGCGACCGGCGTGCCGATCACCCAGCCGCTGTACCTTGACTACCCGAGCCAGGCCGCCGCCTATACCAACCCGCAGGAATACCTCTACGGCGACAATGTGCTGGTCGCGCCGATCACCACCGCGAACGACGCCTCCGGCAACGGATCGGTGAGCGCGTGGATCCCGCCCGGCACCTGGACCGATTACTTCACCGGCACCAGCTACACCGGCCCGACCACGGTCACCATCACCGATCCGCTCACCGCGATGCCGGTGCTGATCAAGTCCGGCGGCATCATGCCGACCCGCACCGACTACGTTGACAACCAGCAACAACAGCCGCTCACCCAGCTGACGCTGAACGTGGCCGCCGGCGCGGACGGTACCTTCAACCTGTACCAGGACGCGGGGGAGGGATCGGTCGGCCCGGCCACCAACACGCCGATCTCCTGGCAGGACACCAACAGCACACTCACCATCGGCGCCACCACCGGTTCCTATCCCGGCGCGGCCAACGCGCGAGCGTACACACTGAGGCTGTCGAACTCGGTCGCGCCGACCGCGGTGTTCGTCGACGGCGCCCAGGTGCCCGAAACGGCATGGTCCTACAACCAGAACACGCGCACGGTCACCGTGACCACGACGAACCTGTCGGTGAGCGCGCAGCACACCGTGCGGCTGAGTGGTTCCGCGAACGCCAATCCGACCGACGGCGAAGTGCTCGGCGCGGGGGGCCAGTGCCTGACCGCCAACCCGGCCGTCGGCCTCGCGCCGTGCGACCACACCACCGACCAGCTCGTCACGCCCCCGAGCGGTGGCGCGGTGCGGATCGCGGGCGAATGCCTTGACCAGGCCCAACTCGCGACCTGTGACGGTGCGACGACGCAGCAGTGGACGTTGCGCGCCAACGGTGAACTGGTCAACAACGGCACCGGAACCTGCCTCGCCGCGAGCGGCCTTGCGGCGTGCACCGGAGCCGCCGACCAGCTCTGGCGGTTCCCGCCGAACCAGCTCACCGGGCCGGGCAAGCTGTGCGCGGACGTGGCCGACGCCGATCCGGCCTCCGGCACGGCGGTGCAGCTCTACGGCTGCAACTCCTCCGACGCGCAACGCTGGTCCGCGCCAGGTGACCAGACCTTGCACGCGCTGGGCAAATGCCTCGATATCACCAATGGTGGCACTGCGAACGGCACCCCGGTGCAACTGTGGGACTGCAACGGCACCGGTGCCCAGACCTGGGTGACCCAGCCGAACGGGTCGCTGCTCAACCCGGCCTCCGGCCGCTGCCTCGACGACCCGAACAACGCCCAGATCGCGGGCGACCGGCTACAGATCTACGACTGCAATGGCACCGCGGCCCAATCCTTCCAACTCGGCGGCTGAGGGAGCACTAAGCTGGTCGACCGGGAGGACAAGACATGGTGGATCAGCCGGATGTGAAGCGGCCCAACGCGGCCAGGATGTATGACTACATGCTCGGCGGCAGCGCGAACTTCGCCGCCGACCGCGAGGCGGCCGACGCGATGATGGCGGCGGGCGGCGCCACGACCGCGCCGGCCCGGCTGAACCGGGCGTTTCTGCGGCGCGCGGTGCGGTTCATGATCGAACAGGGCGTCGACCAGTTTCTCGACCTCGGTTCGGGAATTCCGACCGCCGGCAACGTGCACGAGATCGCCCACGCCGCCGATCCGGCCGCGCGGATCGTCTACGTCGACAACGAGCCGGTCGCGGTGCACCACGCCCTCGATCTGTTGGCCGGCAACGACAACGCGGTGATGATCAACGCCGACCTGCGCGACGTCGAGTCGGTGCTGACGCATACCGAGACCCGCCGCCTGCTCGACTTCTCCCGGCCGGTCGGCCTGCTGATGGTGGCGATCTTCCACTTCATCCCCGACACCGACCGGCCCGCCGACATCGTGTCCGCTTACCTGAACGCGCTGACCGGCGGTGGTTACCTGGCCATCTCGCACTTCAGCGACAACGGACTCGACGAGGCCCGCAACGCCGCCAGCCTGTACCGGCGCACGGCGACCCCGGTCGTCGCGCGAACTCGCGCGGAGGTCGCCGCGCTGATGGCCGGAACGGAGCTGGTGGAACCGGGTCTGGTGTGGACACCGGAATGGCGGCCGGACGGCGGCGACCCGGCGCTGGACTCGCCGTCGGACTCCCGAATCTATGCGGCCGTCGGCGAAATCCCGGTACGTTCATGACGGATCGAGGATGAACGTCGCGCCGCCGACGGTGGCGAGGTCGGGCCCGAACGCGGCAGCGGGCGTGTAGGCGCCGGGTTTACCTTCGCCGCTGGCCAGGCGTGCGGCGATCTCCGCGACCACGTCGGCGGTGTAGTCCATGCCCTCGCCTGCGCGCAGCCAACCCTCCCTGCTGGTTCCGTCCGGCCACTCGACGACCGCGTGTCCCCACGAGTGTTGGCGGGGCCGAGGCGCGGCCGTGAGCGGAATGCGGGCCAGCCGCGCGACCGCGTAGCGGCGCAGCGCCGGCACGGACAGCAGGATGCGCAACACCGGGAGCAGGGTGCGGATCGCGGGGTTGACCGAGCCGAAGCTTGAGGTGGCGACGACGAAAGGCGCGTGGCTGGCGGCCCACGCGGCGTGCAGTTCGCCGGAGGGCATTCCCATCGACGTCACGGTTTCGCCGTCGGGCAGCGTGATCTGTCGCGCGTCCGCGCCGAGCCTGGTTCTGGTCAGGCGACCGTTCTCGTAGCGGCGACCGCCGGTGATCAGCACGTCGACCATGCTGGCGGCGAGCGCGGAGCCCATGGTCCCGGCCTCGATCGCCACCGAGGCAAGCGCGTCGACCCGCACATGGCGCGGGGTGCCACGTCCTTCGCAGAGTGCCGCGACGACCGCCTCGGTGGCCAGCACGCCGAATCCGGCGCCGGTCACCAACGTGCTGGTGGCGGCCTCGCGCAGAGCGAGCAGTCGCGGTACCGAGGCGAGATCGGCGGCGAGGTCGACATAGTGCGTGCCCGGTCGGCAGGCGCCCGCGATCGTCGGCGCGGTCGCGGCGTAGTCGCCGATCGTGTTGACGACCACCGCCGGCCGCTGCTCGGTGATCTCGGCGGCCATCGACGTCGCGCCGTCCGCGACGACGACTCGCGCGTCCAGCCCGACCTGCCGCAGGCGCGCCTCGTCGCGTCCGACGAGCACCAGGGCCAGGCCCTTGGCTGCGAGGCGTTCGGCGATGGCGCGACCGGTGCGGCCGGTGGCGCCGAGAATCCACACTTCACCACTGTGCGTCATGGGTAGCTCCTCATCGTGATGGCACTGTGTGTCGTAAGACGAGACTAGCACCGATGACACTGTGAGACATCAGTTTGTTATGGTGGCCTCATGGCGAGATGGCACCCGGGCGCGGAGCAGCGGCTCAGGCAGGCCGCCCTCGAGCTTTTCCAGGAGCACGGGTTCGACGACGTCACCGTCACCCAGATCGCCGAACGGGCGGGGCTCACCCGGCGCTCGTTCTTCCGCTACTTCCCGGACAAGCGGGAAGTCCTGTTCGCGGGCTCGGACCAGCTGCCGCCTGCGATCGCCGACCGCATCCGCGCCGTTCCCGCGACCGCGTCACCGCTGGCCGCGGTGCTCGACGCGCTCGCCGACATCGGCGCCCAACTCGTCGAACGTGTCGACGGCATCGTCGAACGCCGCGCCGTGATCGAGGCCAGCCCCGAGTTGCAGGAACGCGAACGAACGAAGGCTGCCGCGATCACGGCCGCGATCCGGGCGGCGCTCGGCGAACGCGACGTCGATCCGGCCTCGGCCGGGCTGCTGGCCGAGGTCGCCACCGTCACCTTCGAGAACGCCTTCCGGCAGTGGGTGATCGCGCGCGGCGAGCTGCCCTTCGCCGCCTGCCTCGACAAGGTGGCCGGCACGCTCCGCGATGCCTTCGCGGGCCTCGACTGAGCCAGCTGCTGGCAGAATGTCCGACGTGGTCGAATCGGATGATTACCTGTTGGGGCGCGCCCCGAGCGAGATCGAGCGGCTGCGGTTGCAGGCCGAGATCTACGCCCCGCACAGCGAGCACCTACTGACCCTGGCCGGGATCGGCACCGGCATGCGCGTGCTGGACATCGGCTGCGGCGCGGGCGATGTCACCATCTCGGCCGCGCGGCTGGTCGGGCCGACGGGTTCGGCGATCGGCGTCGACATGAACGCCGACGTGCTCGAACTGGCCCGTGCGCGGGTGGCCGAGGCCGGTCTGGACAACGTCTCGCTGCGACAGGCCACCGTGCCGGACATCGTGCTGGCCGAACCGGTCGACGCGCTGATCGGCAGGCAGATCCTGATCCACCTCGACGATCCGGTCGACGCGGTGCGCAGGCTCAGTGCGCTCGTCCGGCCCGGCGGCCTGGTGTCCTTTCAGGAGTTGAGCCCGAGACACGCGGGCTCCGAGCCGGAAACGCCGTTGGTGGCGCGGGCCTATGGCTGGGTGAGCGACACGTTGCGCGCCCGCCGCGGCGATCCGTCCAGTGGCAATCGACTGCACCGCATCCTGCGCGCCGCCGGCTTCGACGGGATCGGTATAGCTACCGAGATTCCCGCCGGTGACGCGGATTCCGCGCTGCCGCGCTATGTCGCGGGGACGGTCAACAGCCTCCTGCCGGCCATCGTCGCCGGTGGCGTTGCGACCCGCGAGGAGATCGGCATCGAGACCCTCGCCGAGCGGATCACCGCCGAACTCAGCGAGCGCGACGCGGTGCTGTGGCCGCCGGGCCTGGTCGCGGTCTGGGCGGACGTACCTCGGCATTGAGCTAATCGTCCGGACCGGGACGCCCCGGGAGGCGGAGTGTCATGAGTGCGCCGCCGTCGGGGGCGTGGCCGGCGTAGGCCATGCCGCCGTGGCGTTGGGCGGCTTGCCAGACGATGGAAAGGCCGAGGCCGGAGCCGGGGAGTTGGCGGGCGTCGGCGGAGCGGTAGAAGCGTTCGAAGACGTGGGGGAGGTCGGTGTCGGTGATGCCGGGTCCTTGGTCGGCGACTTCCAGGACGGCGGTGCCGTCGCCGAGGGGGCGCAGGGTGATGGTGACGTGGCCGCCGGGTGGGCTGAATTTGACGGCGTTGTCGAGCAGGTTCATGACGGCGCGTTGGAGGGAGTTGGCGTCGCCGAGCAGGGTCCAGGGTTGGAGGTGGGTGTCGAAGGTGATGGCGGTGCCGGGTTCGCTGGTGATGGTGTTGGTGCGGCGGCGGGCGCGGTCGAGGGCGTGGTCG
>DASYBO010000659.1:0-11522 GCA_036500685.1 Pseudonocardiaceae bacterium
GCCCGCGCAGGGCCGCCGTGACCTCACGGCGCTGGCCGCCGACCTCGCCGAGGTGATCACCATGGTCGACGGCGGTCCCTCGGTGATCGTCGGGCACAGCCTCGGCGGCACGATCGCGCGCCACCTCGCGGGCACTCGGCCCGACCTGGTCGCCGGGCTGGTCCTGGTCGACCCGATCCCGGACGAATGGGTGCTGCGCCACGCCGGCTGGGCAGGCCCGCCCGGCGCGCTCATGTACCTCGCCATGCAGGCGACCGCCCACATCGGCCTGATCGACACGCTGACGGCGCTGCCAGTGGGGCGAGCCATCGTGCGCAGCAGCACCAGCCCGCTCGCCGCGCTCACCGACGACGAACGCGACCGGCTCGCCGCCGAACTGCGCCGACCGGGGCAGCACCGTGCCGCGCGCGCCGAGTTCACCGGACTACTGCACAGCCAGGCGCAACTGCGCGCGCTGGCCGCACATCCGTCCGCCGTGCCGCTGACCGTGATCTCCGGGACGAAAACCCATCGACTCGGCATGGCGTTGCGCCGCAAGGCAACCGCGTGGCACGCCCGACTGGCCGAAGCAGGCCGGCACATCATCGTCAAGGACGGAGACCACTTCATTCCCCGCTACCAACCGGAGATCGTGCGCGACGCGGTCACCGAACTCCTGGCACGATGCACGGCACCGCTGACCCGGTCGTGACCGAGCGCGACCTGCGCACGCCCGGCTGGCTTGCGTTGATCGCGATCGCGATCGTGCTGCAACTGCTGCTCTACCGCAACAGTGGGTACTCCTGGCACTTCTTCACCGAGGCCGCGTCGCTGCTGATCGGCCAGCACCCTGCCGGTGACGTGCTCCCCGGCGGCCTGCACCTGTACGCGAACTATCCGAAGCTGCAGTTCGGCCCGGTGACCGTGCTGGTCGTCATCCTGCTGATGCCCTTGTCGGCCAGTGGCTGGTTCCTGGTCACCTGGTTCATGACGCTCTCCGGTCTGCTCGCGCTGTACCTGCTCGAACGGACCGTGCGCGTACTGCGCCCGGACCTCGACCTGAACAGCTGGCCCGCGGCCATCACCACGTTGGTCGGTGGCACCTCGATCCTGTACTCGTGGGAACTGCTCGCCGTGCACGACAGCCACCTCGACGACGTGATCGCGTTGCTGTTCCTCGTCGCGGCCATGTGCGCCGCGGCACACCGTGCGCCGATCCTGGCCGGCCTGTCCATCGGGCTCGCCACCGACGCCAAACCGTGGGCACTGGCCTGCGCCGCCGTGCTGCTCGCGTTCGCGCCGCGCGACCTGTGGCGCGCGGGCGCCGTCGCCGGTCTGGTGATCTGCGTTGCCTGGTTACCGTTCGTGCTCGGCGATCCGCACACGCTGAGCGCGGCCGCGTCCTTCGTGATCCCGAATTCACCGGCGTCCGCGCTGCGCGCGCTCGGCGTCAACAGTGCCAGTACGCCGCCGTGGGACCGGATGGCGCAGATCGGCATCGGCTGCCTGCTCGGCGCGATCGCCGTGTTCCGCCGACGATTCGCCGCCGTGCTCGCGTTGGGGATCGGCGCCCGGATCGCGCTGGATCCGAGCGTGTACTCCTACTACACCGCAGGCCTTGCCATCGGTGTGTTGCTGTGGGATCTGGTCGGCTACCGCAGGCCAGCGCCCCGGCTGGGCGCGCTGGTCCTGGTCGGCCTGACCCTCGCGCCTGCCGTGGTGCACAACAGTCACGTGCTCGGCGAACTTCGGCTGTGGACCGTCCTCGCCGTTGCCGTGGTGATGCTGGCCCTGCCGCGCCGGGAGCCTAGAGCGGACGATGATGCTCGTGCGTGGTGAGCTGGGTGTCGGCCTGGTCGAACAGGTGATCGCTGGTGCGTTCGACGCTCAGGGTGGTCGCCGCGGTCACCGCCACCACCGCGCACAGCGCGACCAGCAACAGCGGGCGGTGACGCGGCGGCGGTTCGAGCAGGGCGCGCACCCGCTGCGGCACGTCGCCGCCGGTCGCGGCCTGGGCCAGATGCGGGCCGCCCGGGGAGCGGTCGTGTTGCAGCAGGGCGGTGCGGGCGATGGTGCGCGCGACCAGTTTGCGGTCGGCGACCCGCACGGCCGCGTCCTCGTCGGCCCAGCGCTCGACCGTGCGCCGGATCGTCGCGGTGGTCGGCCGCAGCAGCGGGTTGATCGCGGACGCCAGTTCCGCGGCCAGCGTCCACCAGGTGTGCCGGTGCTCGAGGTGTGAGCGCTCGTGCGCCAGCACGACCCTGCGCTCGTCCGGCGCCAACGCGTCCCACAACGCGGCGGTGACGATGATCTGACCGGCAGGCGCGGGCGTGGCGAACGCGTCGACGCTGGCGCTGTCCAGCACGACGACCTCGCCGACCGGGCCGAGATCGCGATAGTCCCGATACACCGCGATCAGCGCGCGGATCCGCCGCGCGCCCCAGATCAGCGCCCAGACCATCGCCACGGTCAGCAGCACCAGGCTCAGCACGGCGATCGGGTCCGGTACGGGGTCGGCCGCGTCCAGTCGCGTCGTCGACCAGGGCCCGAACGCGGCGATCGCGGGCAGTTGACCGACCCAGGTCGCGGCAAGCGCGCCGAGTACGAACAACGTGCAGGCGGCCGTGGCCACGCTGGCCGGCACCAGCAGCCGGGTGGCCAGGGCGGGGGAGAGGTGCCTGCCGGCCAGGGGCGCGGCAACGGCGAAGGCGACGATGGCGAGGATCGCGCCGCAGACCGCGCCGGTCATGACCGGCTCTCCTGATCGGCAAGCAGGGTGCGCAGCAGACTCTCGTCGCCGGGTTCGAGGGCGCCGACGAACCGCGCCAGCACGGCGGCCCGGTCGGCGCCGTCGCCGGCCAGCAGCAGCTGCATCCGGCGCGCCGTGACGGCGGCGGCGTCCTCGATCGCGTAGGCGTAGCCGCGCCCGACCGTGGTTCTGGTCGCCTCGCCCTTGTCGTGCATGCGGGCCAGCACGGTCATCACCGTGGTGTACGCGAGGTCGTCGCCGAGCGCGTCGCGGACCTGTGCGGGCGTCATGGACTGGCCGCTGCCGGCCAGCACGCCTCGGATGTCGCGCTCCAGACTGCCGCGCGGTCGACGCGCCAACGCCATCGGGTCTGCCCCTTCTCAGGATGGGTACTACAGTCATGGTAGTACTTCTACGATATTGTAAAAGCAAGGCCATGCCCTTGATCACGTCGGAAGGTGCCCGCATGCAGCAGTTCATCGCCGGTCTCGGCCCGTTGGCCGTGTTCCTGCTGATGGTGGCCGAATCGGCCTGCGTGCCCGTCCCGTCCGAGGTGATCATGCTCTTCGGCGGCGCCCTCGCGGGCGGCGCGATCGCCGGGAGCCACCCGAGCCTGGTCCTGATCATCGTCGCGGGCGTGCTCGGCAACGTGGTCGGCAGCTACATCGCCTGGGCCGTCGGCCGCTACGCGGGCCAGGCGGCGCTGCTGCGCTGGGGCCGGTTCCTGCTGCTGCGCGAGGGCGACATCGACAAGGCGCACCGCTGGTTCACCCGCTACGGCGCCGCCTCGGTGTTCTTCGGCCGGATGCTGCCGGTGATCAGGACGTTCATCTCGCTGCCGGCCGGCATCGCGGCCATGCCGCCGATCCGCTTCGGCGTCTACACGCTGCTCGGCTGCATTCCGTGGACCGCCGCATTGGGCATCGCCGGCTACGCCATCGGCGCCAACTGGGAGACCGTCGCGAACGACTTCCACGGCCCCACCTACATCGTCGCCGCCGTCGTGGCCATCGGCCTGATCGTGGCCATCGTGCTGTTCGTGCGCAAGCGCCGGGCGGTCAGCGCCGAACGACGGTGACCTGGTTCGCGGCCAAGATCTCCAGGATGGTGTCCAGCTGCGGCAAGGACCGCGCGGTGTCGAAGGACGACCATTCCAGGGTGAGCGGCGTCTCGGCGCCGAACCCACCGCTGAGGCAGTCGTTGAGCGCGTCGAGGTTCCAGCCGAAGTAGCCACCCGGCCCGTTCACGGCCTCGCCGACCGCGCAGTAGAACGCGTCCTGGCTGGTGACGTAGCGGCCGTCAAGGTGGTACGTGGCGCCCGCCGGGCGGTCCTCCGATGCCGAACCCGAGCCGCTGACCTGTCGGATCAGCGCGACGGAGAGCCACGCGTGCAGGGCGGCGCGGTCCAGGTCGTGCCAGAGCCCGGTCCGGTCGAGTTGGCCGGTGCGCACGAGCTGCCAGGGTAGGTCCGAACCGGGCAGCGCGAGGTCGGCGGTGAGCTGGACGGTGAGGTCGACCAGGTCTGGCGTTGCCGCCCGTCGCACGGACTTCACCAGCACGTCGTGCACGAAGTACGAACCGATGATCTGCCCTGAAGCGTCCAGGAAGGCGAGGTCAGCCGTGCCGGCGGCGGCGCGGTCGGTGCCGAGGCCTGCGATCGCGATGCGCAGCGCGCCCTGCGGTGCGCAGCCGAGCAGTTCCACCTGACGCGGTTGGTCGGCCGGGCCGGTGAACAGCCCGTTGATCTCCTGCACCACGCCCCAGGAGTCACCGTCGTCACCGGTCAGTGCGTAGCCGGGTTCGTTTGCCATCGTTGATCAGCCTACGCGGTGCCAGCTCCTGCTGTCGGCCCAGTTCACGGGCACAGTGCGCGGCAGTCGGCCGGGCCCCTGGCCGGTCGGCGGTCATCAGCCGCAGCAGCGTGGCCAACCGGGTCGGCAGCTCGGCCGGGATGCGCGGGCGCCGGTCCAGCCGGGCCAGCGCGGCGGCCAATCGGCCGCTGCCGGGATATTCGATCTCACCGGTGAGGCATTCGAGCAGGACGAGGCCGAGCGCGTAGATGTCGGCGGCCGGGCCGATGTCCGAACCGCGGACCTGCTCCGGCGCGAGATAGGCAGGGGTGCCGATGATGTCGCGGCCGTCGGTGAGCCGGGTCTGGTCGGTGCGGAGCGCGATCCCGAAGTCGCTGAGCCGGGGGTTGTCCGCCTCGTCGAGCAGCACGTTCGCCGGCTTGATATCACGGTGCACGATCCCGTTGTCGTGCACGTAGTTCAGCGCGGTGGCGAGCTGCGCGCCGATCCGCACCACCTCGGGCGCGGCCAGCGGGCCTTCGGTGAGCCGGTTGGCCAGACTGCGGCCGGTGACCAGCTCGGTGACCAGGAACAATCGCTCCTGGTAGCTGCCGGTGTCCAGCATCGGCACGATGCCGGGGTGGTCGAGCCGACCCAGCGTGCGGATCTCCTGCTCGACCCGGAACATCCCGAGCGGATCGAGGTCGGCCGGGAACAGCTTGACCGCGACCGGGCGCCCGAGCACCTGGTCATCGGCTTGGTAAATCTCGGTGGTGGTGCCCTTGGCGACCAAACGGGGCGAATCGAACCGAACCGGCAACGGTGATCTTGCTGCGTTGATGTCGAGCGCCTCTCGTGCAACCAAGCCGTGGCCTCATCTCGATAGGTGTGTTCGTAGCCACAATGCCACGGCGCCAGTCTTGCCGGCGTGGCTTGGTGAATTCTGGGTACTTCCTGCCGGGATACGAACCTGAAACGTTTTCATGACCGGTCGATCGGGGAATATTCGGCGGCGGTCCGGTGCTGTACGAGTCGCATGGGACCGGCGACGGTTGCGTCGCGACATGATCGGTGCGTATGCCGAGCCCATCTTCGTCCGGTAGGTGCGGGCAGTTTCCAGCCCCCTAGGACGTGAATCCCAAGCCCCACACGGGCTGCTGTGCGGCGCGTTCTGCCGCATATCCCAACCTGTTCTTTTGCTGTGAATCGAGGAAAATCATGACTAGTGACATCACTGGAATTGTGGATGTCGTCGGTCAGCGCGCCTTCGTGCGTGTTGACGGCTATCTGGCGGGGCCACGCGACCTGAATGTGTCGCAGGCGGTGCTCCGCAAATACGGGCTGCGTCGCGGTGACACCGTCACCGGCGTGGCAGGAACCCCGGCCAACGGCCAGAAAATGGCTCCGTTGAGCGAGGTTCACACCGTGAACGGCCAGGCCCCCAACGCGCCCCGGCCCGACTTCGCGGATCTGGTACCGGTCTATCCGCACGAACGGCTGCTACTGGAAACCGAGCCGCACGAGCTCACAGGGCGAGCGATCGACCTGGTGATGCCGGTCGGCAAAGGCCAGCGCGCGTTGATCGTGGCGCCACCGAAAACCGGTAAAACATCTGTGCTGCGGGCGATCGCGCACGGTCTGACCAAGAATCACCCGGAATGCCACCTGATGGTGGTGCTGGTGGGCGAACGGCCCGAGGAGGTCACCGACTTCGCCCGATCGGTGCCTGGCGAGGTGATCGCGGCAACGTTTGACCAGCCGCCACAAGAGCACACCGCGATCGCCGAACTGGCCATCGAACGAGCCAAACGGCTGGTCGAATCCGGGCGGGATGTGGTGGTACTGCTGGATTCGCTCACTCGGCTGGCCAGGGCCTACAACCTGGCCGCGCCGGCATCGGGCCGAATCCTGACCGGCGGAATGGACGCAGGCGCGCTGTATCCGCCGAAACGATTCCTCGGCGCTGCCCGCGCCGTGGAGAACGGCGGCTCGCTGACCATCTTCGCCTCCGCGTTGGTGGACACCGGATCCGGCGCCGACAACCTGATCTTCGAGGAACTCAAGGCGACCGGAAACGCCGACCTGCGACTGGACCGAGGCATCGCCAACCAGCGCACCTTCCCGGCGATCGACATCGACCGCTCCGGCACGCGCCGCGACGAATTGCTGCACTCGCCGGCCGAACTGGCCGCGGTGCGCTCGCTGCGCCGAGTCCTGGCAGGCCGGAACACGACACAGGCCGCGGACGTGGTGCTCGGGAAACTCCGCGAGACGCCGACCAACGCCGCGTTCCTGGCCCAGCTCACCAAGGCGTGACGCCTGCGCGCGGTTCTTCCGGTGGCGATCAGCGACTGAGGCCGCGTAGGTAAGCCAGGCAGGTCTCGTGCATGCGCGGGACGGTCATGTTCCGCGATCCGAGCAGCACCTGAATGGCCAAGCCGTCGATCATCGCCACGATCGTGTTGGCGATCCGCACCGCGTCGCCCTGGACCACAACCACGAACTTGTACGTAACGAACATGTTCGTTAGAGTGGGACGTGTTCGACGCACCAGGCGTCACATCGGGGGAGGGGAACACCATGTCAGCGACACAACACGTCACCATCGTCGGCGGTGGTGTCGGCGGACTCACGCTCGCGCGGGTCCTGCACACCAAGGGCATCGCGGCCACAGTGTACGAATTGGACGGTTCGGCCACCGCCCGCGACCAGGGCGGCATTCTCGACATGCACGTCGAATCCGGCCAACGAGCCTTGCAGGAGGCGGGCCTGTTCGCCCAGTTCCGCGAACTCGCCAGGGACGAAGCCGACCACATGCGCCTGTTCGACCGCACCGGCACGGTCCGCTACGAGGACGCGCCCGGCGGCGAGAACAAGGGCAGGCCCGAGATCGACCGCAGCGCGCTCAAGCGCATCCTGATCGACTCGCTCCCGCCCGAGGCCATCCGCTGGGGCGCCAAGGTCGTCGAGGTCACCCCGACCTCGATCACGCTCGCCGACGGCGAACGCATCGAAACCGAACTGATCGTCGGCGCGGACGGCGCCTGGTCCAAGGTGCGGCCACTGCTGTCCGACGCGACGCCCAGCTATTGCGGCATGTCCTTCGTCGAAGCCCATCTGCCCGATGTGGACAGTCGATTCCCGGAAGCTGCCGAGCTGGTCGGCCCCGGCTCGATGTACGGATTCGGTGACGGCAAGGGGATCATCGCGCAGCGCAACGGCGACGGCCGCATCCGCCTCTACATCGCCCTTGTCGCCGAGGAGAACTGGGCCGCGTCCACCGTCGACGCCAATGACCCGGCCGGTACCCGCGCCCGACTGCTGGACTTCTTCGCCGACTGGGCGCCGAACATGCGCGGGCTCATCGCCGACGCCGACGACCATTTCGTGCCGCGGCCCATCTACCAACTCCCGGTCGGCCACGAGTGGGCGCGCGTTGCCGGCGTCACGCTGATCGGCGACGCCGCGCACCTGATGTCGCCCTTCGCCGGGGAGGGCGCCAATCTCGCCATGCTCGACGGCGCCGAACTCGCCACCGCCATCGCCGACCATGACGATCTCGACACCGCCCTTGCCGCCTACGAAACCGCGATGTTCCCGCGCAGCGCGGACGCCGCCAAGGAATCCGCCGACAACCTCGCCTTCAGCTTCGCCCCGGACGCGCCCCAAGGCATGCTCGACCAGATCGCCGAGTGGCACGCACAGAACACCGACTGAAAGGCCATTCGCGATGACCACCATCACCCTTGCGCCCGACCTGCCGCTGACCATCACCGAGGCCGGCAGCGGCGAGCACACCGTGCTCGTCCTGCACGGTGGCTCGGGCATGCGCGGCGTCGCCGGTCTCGTCGACCACCTCGCCCAGCACGCCCACGTGCTCGCGCCAACCCATCCCGGTTGGGAGGACACGCCTCGCCCGAATTGGTTCACCGGCGTGGACAGCCTCGCCATCACCTACCTCGACCTGCTCGCCGATGCCGGCCACACCGACGTCGCGGTGATCGCCACCTCCTTCGGCGGCTGGGTCGCCGCCGAGATGGCGGTGCGCGACCGAGGCGGCCTGCTCGGCAAGATGGTGGTGCTCAACGGGATCGGCCCGGAAATCCCCGGCTACCCCGTCCAGCCGCCCGCGCCGCGCCCCGGGATGCCGGACGTCAGTGCCCTGGCCGCGTATGCCGGCCCGGATCTGGGCGATCCGAAACTGTTGCGCAGGCTGGCCCGCGTCACCATCCCGGCCCTGTTCATCTGGGGCGCGGACGACACCGTCGCCCCGCTCCCGTTCGGCAAGGCCTACGCCGCCGCCTTCGCAAACGGCCGACTTGAGCCCATCCCCGGAGTCGGCCACATGCCCGCGCTGGAAGCACCGGAGGTCACGTTCGGTCTGATCGACGGGTTCCTGCGCACCGGTTGATACGGTCAGGCCGTGGACAAGACCGCAGGGCCGATCAGCCGCAGGGAACGACCGGCGAAACCCGCGCTGACCCGCGCGGGGATCGTCGGCACCGCACTGAACCTGATGCGCGACGAAGGCGTCGAACGGGTCACCATGCGCAGGCTGGCCAAGGAACTCGACACCGGGCCCGCCTCGCTCTACGTGTACGTTCGCGACACCGACGAACTGCACGCCGCAGTCCTCGACGAACTGCTCGCCGAGGTCGACCTGACTCCGGTCCGGTCCGACGAACCGTGGCGGGAGCGGTTGCAGGCCGTGCTCGACTCCTACGTCTACCTGCTCTACGCGCACCCCAGCCTGGCCAGGACCGCCGTGGTCACCCGGCCGAGCGGCCCGAACTACCTCGCCCTTGTCGAGGCGCTGCTGCAACTTCTCCACCAGGGCGGGATTCCCGCCGATCGCGCAGGCTGGGGGGTCGACCTGCTGCTGCAACTGGCCACCTCGAACGCGGCCGAACACGGCACCCGGCACGGCCCGGCCAAGCGCAAGGACTTCGACCTGCTCAGCACCGCGATCCGCACCGCGTCCGCCGACACCTACCCGGCCATCGCGGCATCAGCCGAACATTTGCTGACCGGCTCGCCGGAGCAACGCTCGCGGTGGCGCTACGACGTGCTCATCGCAGGCTTCCTTGACACGCCGCGGCCCTGAACCCATCAGGTGCTGAGCAGGTTGTCCACCCTGGTCGGGAAGTTGTCAAGCACCTGGCCCGCGTCGGCGCCGAGCACGCCGTCGAGCATGGTGCCGTACACGGAACGGAAATCCGTCGACTCCTTCAGATCGCCGTTGTCGAGATCGGTGAGGCTGGGCTGCGTGCCGTAGAACCCGCCGTTCACGTGCGTGCCCATCACGAAAACCGGGCCCGCCGTGCCGTGATCGGTGCCGTCGCTGCCGTTGGCCGCGACGCGCCTGCCGAACTCCGAATACACCAGCACCACCACCTGTTGTCCGCGCTGGGTGGTTTTCATCCGGTTCACGAACGGCGTCAACGCACCGTCCAGTTCGGTCAGCAGGTTCTGCTGGGTGCCGCGCTCGTCCGCGTGCGTGTCGAAACCGCCCATGGACACCGAATACACCCGCGTCGGCACGCCCGCCTCGACCAGTTCCGCGACCACTCCCAACTGCTGTGCCAACGGCCCCTGCTTGCCCTTGTTCGGTTGGCTTGCCCCGGATTCGTCGTGCAGCGCCCCACCCAGTACCCGTGTCGCGTTCTGCAAGTCGGTCAGGGACGTTGCGACCCGCGCGGGCAGTTCCAACTCGCCGGACTCAGATTTTCCGAGCGCGGCGAACGCCTGATTCACCTTGCCAGCCGGCATCTTCAACCCGCCGACCGGCAGCGACGCGGCAGTCGCGCGGGCGCCGGCCAGCAGCGGCGGCATCACCGGTTCCACCGAGACCGCACGCAGCGGGTCGTCGCCGGTCGCGTCCAGCCAGCGGCCCAGCCACCCGGTCGGCACCGACGTGGTCGGCGACGCGGTCTGCCAGATCGCCATCGACCGGAAGTGACTGTGGTCCGGCACCGGATAGCCGACCCCGCGCACGACCGCCAGTTCCTTGTTGTCCCACAACGACTTCAACCCGGTCATGCCCGGATTCAGGCCGAGCCCGTCGCCGAGGTCGAGCACCTCGTGCGGTTGGTAGGCCAGGTCCGGCCGCGCCTTCTGGTAGGCCGGATCACCAGCCGGGACAACGGTGTTCAGTCCGTCGTTGCCACCGTAGAGGGTCACCACGACGAGCACGCCCTTGCCCGGCGACGAAGGCGAGGTGGAGGCCGCGTCGAACAGGTTCGACCAAGGCACCTGCGTGGCACCCCCGGCCAGCGCGGCCGCCCCGGCGACGCCGGAGAAGAGCAGGAACCGACGGCGAGTCACATTCAGCACTGCTGGCCCCTCTCAGAGACTGACGACGTATTCGGGCGCGCACGCGGCAAGCGCCACCAACTGCGGGACGGTGTCCGCGACCGGGTTCAGCGCGGCCGTTGTCCGGCCGCTCCACTGATCGACCGACAGCAGTGTCTGTGTCGCGGCCAACCGGTTCGCGGTCGATGTACCGGACACAGTGGACAGATCGGCGTGCGCGGCGATCAGTTGCGCCACCCGCAGCCGCGCCAACCCGGCCGATGTCGTCAGCCACGCCGTGTCGGCGGGCCAGCCGCCCACGTTCGGTGGCAGGAACGGCACCTGACCCATGTCCCGCAACCCGACCAGCAACGTGGCCGAGGCTTTCGCCGGCAGTTGCGATGGCCGCACCCGCAACGCGCGCATCAGCCCGACCGCCCACTCCACCGGCTGTTTCACCAGCGCCTGCGAGCTGTCCGTGAACGCGGCCTCCTGCGTGATCGCCTGCAATGTCGCGCGCACGTCCCGATTCGGTCCGTAGGCCGCGACCAGCCGAGCCAGCACATCGGGTGCGGGCGGCGTGACTCCGCAGACCAGGCGCGACCAGATCCGGCCGACCACGTACTTGGGCGAGTTGGGCTGACCCAGCACCACGTCCGCGAACGAGTCGGCGTCCAGATTGCCCGTTGTGCCGAGCACCGTCTTGGTACCGT
>DASYBO010000660.1:0-18206 GCA_036500685.1 Pseudonocardiaceae bacterium
CGGCTATGGCGGCGATCCGGGCAGCAACGGCCGGTTCGCCGCTGGCCAGGGCGTCAGCCCGAGCATCGGTCAGAGCAACGGCCAGGGCAACGCCCGCTACGGCAGTGAACCGGCATTCGGCAACGAACCAAGTCTCGGGAACGAGCAAGGGTTCGCGAACGAGCAAGGCTTCGGGAACGAGCAGGCGTTCGGGAACGAACCGCGCTCCTCCAACGAACAGCGTTCGCCCCATGAACAGGGTTTCGGCGGCGAACAGCGTTCGACGAATGAGCGCGGTTTCGGGAACGAGCCTGGCTTCGGCGACGAACCGGGTTTCGCGAACGAGCCGGGGTTCGGCAACGCGGCGCCGCTGGCCTCCCGCCTGTCCGGCCCGCCGTCGCCGCCCGCGCCGCCGACGCGGGACAACGGCGTGGCGCCGGCTCCCGTCGAGGAGCCGGTCAGCGCGCACGCGAACCAAGGCCGTGGGGCCGAGGCGAACTCGGGTGGGCCCGGCCGCAACGAGTGGCCGATTCAGCCGATGCGGGGCGAACCACCGTTGACGCTCTTCCGTGGCCTGCGGCTGCTGGACTTGGCGCCGGGTACCGAGATCGACCGGTTCGGCGTCGGTGACGGCAACCTCACCTATGCCGTCGGGACTCCGTTCGAACAGCGTTCGCTGGTCCCGGACTGGGTGCACCGGCCGTACCACGTGTATCGGGTGCGCAGGCCGTTCCAGGCGCTGGCGGGCAATGCGATCCCCTGGTTCGAGCAGCCCGGCGGTGGCACCGCGTACCTGCTGCCCTACGCGGTCAACGAACTGATCGAGGCGGGCGACGTGATCGAGGTTGAAGCGGGCGACCCGCCGGCCTGACGGCCTCATCAAGACCCTTATCAACTAACTGGTTAGCTAGCGGATCGCTAGCTAACCAGTTAGTTGATAACTGGGCCAGCTAATCGATCACGAGGCCATGCGCTGCGGCGAAGGCGATCGCGGTGTCGACGTCGATCCGGGCGCCGCGCAGATTGGCCTGAACGAGTCCGTTCGCGTCGATGCGCGCGCCACGCAGGTCGGCTTCGTCGAGGCGAGCGTCGGCAAGGCGGGCTCCTGCGAGGTCGGCGCCGCGCAGGTCGACCTCGCGCAGGTCGGTTCCGGTGAGGTTGGCCTCGCGAAGTCGCAACCCGGCCAACGTGCACTTGCGCAGATCGGCGCGGGACAGGCCGACCAGGGTCAGGTCCGAGTCGTGGACCGTCCAGGTGCGCAGTCGACAGTCGCGGAACGTAGAGCCGAGCAGACTGCATCCGTCGAACCGGCTGTGGATGAAGTTCGAGCGTTCGAACGTGCAGTTGTGGAACGCGGACGCGGTGTGCCGCGACTCGCTCGCGTCGATGCGGCCCATCGCGCACTGGAGGAATCGGCAGTTCTTCGTTGTCAGACCGTGCAGATCGGCTTCGGTGAAGTCGCACCGCTCGAAGGTGATGCGTTCCCACTGTTTGCCGGCGAAGGTCTGATCGCTGAAGTCCGCGTCGACGTAGGTCTGGCCGTCAGTGGGTTCGTCGGTCACGGGCGCAGCCTCCCACGACCGACCGACGAGACCCGAAGTCAGGGCAGGCAGTCAGGGCACGACGACGACCGGCCGGGCCGCCTTGGCCAGCAGGCCGCGCGGGACCGAGCCGAGCAGGCCGCCGCGGTGCCGGGACCGGCCGACCACGATGCAGTCCGCCTTCTGTTCCTCGGCGATCGCCTCCAGCACACCGGCCGGGTCTCCCTTGCCGTGCAACAGTTCCCAGTCGAGGCCCTGCGGGGTGAGCAACGTCTCGAAGCGCCGGTGCATCTCCTGCACGATCTCGGCCGCCGCCTCGTTCGCCGCCACCGCGCCCGCGCTGACCCAGTAGGCCGGGCTGGACAACACCTCGACGTAGGCGATCACGATGCGCGCCTTGTCGCGGCGGGCCAGGCCCGCGGCCCAGGCCAGGGCGTTGAGCGCGGGCGGGGTGTCGTCGTAGCCGATCACGATGGTGCCGAGACCGTCCTTGCCGATCTCGAACTTCTGCTGCTCGTTTTCGCCATCCACGACCAGGACTCTAGGCCGTGCGCGGCCGATCCGCGTGTTCGCGAGAAAGAGATCTGCACGACTCGGTGACCCGCGTCCGGTCGGGAGTTAATTCGTTTCCGGCTTCGGCGTCGCCTTGGTTACCGTCGATGTCATGGTCCGGACACTGTCAGTCGCGCAGCCGGGAACGCCGGACAGTCGAGGGCCACGCCGATACCTGTGGTGGGTGGTCAGCCGCCAGTGGCGCTGGGCGCTGTTGGCCGCGGTGGTCAGCGTGGCGTGGATGTTCAGCCTGATCCTGCCGCCCTACTTCATCTCCACCGCGATCGACGACGGGCTGCGCCGGCACGACATGGCGGCGCTGGCCGGTTGGGGTTCGGCGATCCTCGGTGTCGGCATCGTGTCGGCGACGCTGGGCCTGATTCGCCATCGGCTGATGACCTTCATCCGGATCGACGCCTCGATGCGCACGGTCGCGGTGGTCATCCGGCATGCGGTGCGGCTCGGCGCGACCTTCCCGGCGCGGGTGTCCTCCGGCGAGGTGGTCAGCATCGGCGGGTCGGACGTCAACGCGATCAGTGACGCGCAGACGTTTGTCGGGCCGGGTTTCGCCGCGCTGGCCACCTATGGGGCGGTGGCGTTCGTGCTCTTCGGTGTGTCGCCGCAGCTCGCGCTGGTGGTGGTGCTCGGCGTCCCGGTGATCACGCTGCTGGTCGGGCCGTTGCTTGGCAGGCTGCGCGAGACCCAGACCGTGTACCGCAACGAGCAGGGCGCGCTGACCGCACGGGCCGGCGACATCGTGTCCGGGCTGCGGGTGCTGTGCGGGATCGGCGGCAAGCCGCTGTTCGCCCGGCGCTACCGGGACGCGTCGGAGGAACTGCTTGCCAAGGGCTATCGGGTCGGCGCGGTGACCAGTTGGATCGACGCGCTGAGGGTCGGCCTGCCCGGGATCTTCCTGGCCGCGATCACCTGGCTGGCCGCGCGCGAGGCCGCGGTGGGCGAGATCACCGTCGGCCAACTCGTGGCGGCGTACGGGTACGTGCTGGTGCTGGCCTTGCCGGTCGGGTTTCTGATCGAATCGGTGCAGCAGTTGAGCCGAGGACTGGTCGCGGCGCGCCGGGTGACGCGGGTGTTGAGCCTCGCTCCGGCCATCGCGGACGCGGAAGGCCCCGGCCCGAACGGGCCCGGCGAGCTGTTCGATCCGGACTCCGGTCTGCGCCTGGCTTCCGGCCGCACCACGGCCCTGGTGACGGCGCGGCCGGCCGACGCGGTCGCGCTGGTCGACCGGCTGGGTCGCTACGTCGACTCGACGGTCACCTGGGGCGGGCGGCCGATCGGCGAGGTGTCACTGGAGGAGGTGCGGCGACGCATCCTGGTCGCGGACAACGACGCGTACCTGTTCTCGGGCACCCTGCGCGAGGTCGTGCACACCGCCGCCGACCACAGCGACACCCAGATCGCCGAGGCGGTTCGGCTGGCCGCGGCGCGCGATGTCCTGGCCGGCCTGCCGGCCGGGATGGGCTCGACCATCCAGGCCCGCGCGGCGAACCTCTCCGGCGGACAGCGGCAACGGCTGCGGCTGGTTCGCGCGCTGCTCGCCGATCCCGAGGTACTGCTGCTGGTCGAACCGACCTCGGCGGTCGACGCACACACCGAGTCGCTGATCGCGCGGCGGGTCGGGGATGCCCGCAAGGGCCGCACGACGCTGCTGGTCGGCACGTCGCCGTTGCTGCTGGACCGGGCGGACGAGGTCGCGTTCCTGGTGGCGGGGAAGGTCGCGGCGACCGGGACGCACGCCCGGCTGCTGCGCGAACGCGCCGACTACCGGGCGCTGGTCTTTCGCGGTGAGGGGGATGGGGATGACGGCGCAGCGGAGTCAGCAGCCTGATGACCAGTGGCGGCTACCGGTCGCGGACGGCAGGACGGTTCGCCGGATCGTCGCCGAGCTGATCCGGGTCGACCGAGGGACGGTCGCGCTGGTCGTCACGCTGAACAGCCTTGCCGCGGCGGCCGGTCTGGCCGGGCCGTGGCTGCTCGGCGAGATCGTGAACGAGGTCGGACCGGGCGCCAAACTGTCCACAATAGACACGATGGCGCTGCTGATCGTCGGTTTCGCCGTGCTGCAGCTGCTGCTCACGCGCTATGCCCGGTACGTCGGCTACCGCTTCGGCGAACGCACCCTGTCCAGGCTGCGGATCGACTTCATCGACCGCGCGCTGGCGCTGCCCACCTCGGTGGTGGAGCGGGCCGGCACCGGCGACCTGATGACCCGCAGCTCGGCCGATGTGGTCGTGATCGGGAACATGCTGCGCGAAGCGGGCCCGACGGTGATTTCCGCCGCGCTGCAGGCCAGTTTCATCTTCGCGGCCATGTTCGTGGTCAGTCCGCTGCTTGGCCTGTGCTCGTTCGCGGCGCTGCCGCTGTTCGTCGCGGGCACCCGCTGGTACCTGCGCCGAGCGCGGCCCGCCTACCTGGCCGAGGGTGACGCCAACTCCGACCTGTCCGAGACCCTCGCCGCAACGGCCGAGGGTGGCCGCACCGTTGACGCGTTTCGCCTGCGGCAGCGCAGGATCGACGCGGGCGAACGCGCCATGCGGACCTGGTTCTCGACCCGGATGCGCACGCTGTGGCTGCGCAGCAGGTATTTCCCGACCATCGACTTCGGACACATGGTGCCGATCGCGGTGATCCTGGTCGTCGGCGGCGCCGGCTACCTGCACGGCCTGTTCACGCTCGGCGCGGTCGCGTCGGCCAGCCTGTACATGTGGCAGTTGGTCGACCCGGTCGACCAGGTGCTGATGTGGACCGAGTACCTGCAACGCGGCACCGCGTCCTTCGCCAGGGTCAGCGGTCTGGCCCAGTTGGCTCCGCCAGCACCGCCGAGCGAGCAGATACCGGTCGACGATCGGATCGAGGTCAGCGAGGTCCGCTACGCCTATCACGACGAGCACGACGTGCTGCACGACGTGAACCTGGCCGTGCGACCCGGCGAACGGCTCGCCGTGGTCGGGCCCTCCGGCGCGGGCAAGTCCACGCTGGGTCGACTGTTGGCCGGGATCGACGCGCCCAAGTCGGGCCGGATCACCGTCGGTGGCGTGCCGGTGGTCGAGCTGAGCCCGGAGGAGCTGCGGCAGCGGATCATCCTGGTCACCCAGGAACATCACGTGTTCCTGGGCAGCCTTCGGGACAACCTGGCCATGGCCGCGCCGGACGCCTCCGACGACGCCATGCTGGCCGCACTGGACACAGTGGACGCCGACTGGGTCCGCGACCTGCCCGACGGCTTGGACACCGCGCTCGGCAGCACCGACGAGGAGCTCGACCCTGCGCGCGCGCAACAAATCGCGCTGGCCCGAGTCGTGCTCGCCGATCCGCACACGGTGGTGCTGGACGAGGCGACGTCGCTGCTCGACCCGACCACCGCGCGACACGCCGAACGTGCCATGGGCGCGGTGCTGGCGGGACGAACGGTGATCGCGATCGCGCACCGGCTGCACACCGCACACGACGCGGACCGGGTCGCGGTCATCGACGAGGGCAGGCTGACCGAGTTGGGCAGCCACGATGAACTGCTGGCGGCCGACGGCGCCTACGCCGCGCTCTGGCGTTCGTGGCACGGGCTACCGGCCCAGCTCTGACCGGGGTTATAACTCCAGGTACCAGTCGTTGCCGCGGATCGGGTTGCCCTTCGGGTACTCGAAGTCGCATTCGCCGGCCAGGACCATGCCGGCCTTGCGACACACCGCGTTCGATGCCGCGTTGTGGATGCTCGGGTACGCGTGCATCCTGCGGTGTCGCGGCGCCCGGCGTGCGTCCGCGATGACCAACCGCAGCCCGGCGCCCGCGATGCCCCGGCCCTGGAACTCGGGCAGCACGCTCCACCCCGCCTCGTAGGTGGACTCGCCCTGTTCCTCGCGTTCCCAGTAGCCGACGACGCCGGCAGGCTCGCCGTCGGCAGTGATCACGAACATCTGGCCGGCACCCGGTTCGTCGAGCGCGAGGTACCGGCGCTGGCGGTCGGCCAGTTTCTCCTCGGACTCGGGCCCGCCGAGATGGGTCATCATCTCCGGCGTGTTCGCCCGCCGCAGCACGTCGAACGCGTCCTCGCTCCACGCCTGCAGTCGCACGTCATCAACCATGGCGCCAAGTCAACACCGCCGCACCGACAAAATCAGTCGCCGCCGCGCAGATAGGCCAGCACGGCCAGCACCCTGCGGTTGGTGTCGTGCGCATCGGCAGGTTCAGCTTGGTGAAGATGCTGCCGATGTGCTTACCGATCGCGGCCTCGGTCACCACCAGCCTGGTCGCGATGGCGGCGTTGGAATGGCCCTCCGCGATCAGTTCGAGTACCTCACGCTCCCGAGTGGACAGTGTGCTCAGCGGGTCGCGTTGGCGGTTGAGCAACTGGCGCACCACCTGCGGATCGACGATCGTGCCGCCCGCGACGACCGTACGCAGCGTGTCGACGAACTCCTCGACGTCCACGACCCGGTCCTTGAGCAGGTAGCCGACCCGCCTGCCGTCGCCGGAGTCGAGGAGTTCGGCCGCATAGCTGCGTTCGACGTACTGGCTGAACGCGACGACGGCCAGGTCGGGATAGCGCTGCCGGAGGGCGACGGCGGCGCGCAACCCCTCGTCGGTGTAGCCGGGCGGCATGCGGATGTCGGTCAGGACGAGGTCCGGACGGTGCTCGGCGACCGAGGTGAGCAGCGCCGCCCCGTCCCCGACCGCGTCCACGATGCTGAACCCGAACCGGGTGAGCAGGCCGGCCAAGCCTTCCCGGAGCAGCACGCCGTCCTCGGCGAGCACCACCCGCACCGCTGGTTGATCTACTGACAAGGAAGCTCCACGCACACCATGGTCGGCCCGCCGATCGGGGAGGACATCAGCATTCTGCCGTTCACCACGGCGACCCGGTCGGCAAGGCCGGTGAGGCCGCTGCCCCTGGCCGGATCGGCGCCGCCGACGCCGTTGTCGGACACCTCGACGGTGAGCGCGCCGCTGCGCTGCCGGACCGCGACGGTGGCCGCGGTGGCGCCGCTGTGCTTGGCCACATTGGTCAGTGATTCGGCGACGACGAAATACGCGGTGGCCTCGACGTGAGTGGGTAGCCTGCCGCCGATCTCGGTGTCCACCGCGACCGGGATGCTCGCGTTGTCTGCGAGTTCGCCGAGGGCGGCGGGCAGGCCGCGGTCGGTGAGTACGCGGGGATGCAGGCCGCGGATGAGTTCACGCAACTCGGCCATCAGCGCCTTGGCCTGCTCGTGCGCTTCGGCAACCGGTAGATGGGCGGGCGAGTCCTCGGGGATGTCCAGTTTGGCGATGCCGAGTTTGAGGGTCAGGCTGACCAGTCGCTGCTGGGCACCGTCGTGCAGGTCGCGCTCGATGCGGCGGCGTTCGACCTCGAACGCGTCGACGAGGCGGGCACGCGACCGGGACACGGCGCCGAGTTCGGCCCGCAGGCGTTCGTCGTCGGCGCCTTGCAACAACGCCCTTGCCGTCGCTCCGTGCGCCCCGGCGAGCAGGCCGAACAGGTAGGGCACCGCGGGCAGCAGCAGGAGGCCGAGCACGAAGTACCCGATGCCCTCAACGACCGAGGACACGTTCTCGAAACCGAGCGCGATCGGGCCGCGATGGGCGATGAGCAACGGGCTGGCCAGGAGGACCAGGTCGACGACGGCGAAGGCGGCGACCGCGAGGTAGAGCAGCGGGCCGATGGTGACGAACAGGATCGCGTAGCCGACCTCGCGCCAGGTGGCGGCCTCGCCGTAGCGCACGCGCAGCCACTCCCACATGCCCGGCCTCGGCAGCGGCTGGTGCGGGTCGCCGATCGGCCTCGTGTCGACCAGTTTCAGCCTGGCCCGCTCCAGTTTGGCCAGCGGGAACGCGATCAGTGGGCCGAAAGCGGCCAACATCGCCGCGCCGATGAACACCAGGAGCAGCAGGACGGCGACCGAGGGCCGGTTGAGAGTGCGCCGTTCGAGGCCGATCGCAGCGAACCACGGCAGCGCCAGGATGGTGAGTGGGAGGCCCACGATCGACATGATCGGTACCGTCCACAGCAGATAGCCGAGCGATCGCCACGGCCAGGCGCCGGCCAGGAAGTCGCGCCGGGCCATGGATTCCAGTGGGGTGTGCGGTGTCCGGGAAGTTTCTGCCACCCCACCAAGCTAACCGGCGGACGGCTCGGTGTCGGCAAGCTCAGAGCTAGTCCTCGGGGTAGGGCCAGCTATACCTTTCACCAGCGCGACGACAACCAGGAACGCAACAAGGACCACCCGCCCCTGCCGGCGCGGCAGTGCGGTGCGCAGCGGTGGGTGTCGTTGGGCAGCCTGCGCACCGGTTCGTTCACCGGGGTCGGCCGGACGCTGCTGATGAGGCGGGTTGCCACGATGGTGGACCTGATCACTTCGTCGAGGGGCAGGATCGCGTTGCCGCTGGACTGAATTCTCGCGCTGTGGATTTCGCGGGTTCAACCGGGGCACCCTGTGATCCTCGCCCGCCGACTCACAGCACCCGATCGGCGGACCGGCAGCCCGCGGTGGCCAGTTCCAGGTTGGCCAGGGACGCGGCGTGCGTCGTCTCGTCGGCAGCGGCTACACAGTCGCTGATCACGTACGCGGTCAGGCCGAGGTCGGTGGCGTGCCGGGCGGTCTGTTCGACGGTCAGGTTGGTGGCGACGCCGGTGATCAGCACGGTGTCGATGTCGTGCTCGGCCAACCAGGTCGGCAGGTCGCTACCCGCGAGTCCAGACAGTTTCTGGTTGTCGAACACCCGATCGGGCTCGGCCTGCGCGGCCATCTCCGGGATGAGCCGCGCGCCGGGCGCGGTGGGCAGGAACGCGTCGCGCGACGCCGCCACCGCGGTCATGAACGCGGTGTTGGTGACGAGCAGCCCGCCGTCGGCCGGCACGGTGAACCGGGTGAACAACACCGGCAACCCGGCCGCGTGCGCGGCACCGTGGAAATGCGTCGCCCGCGCGAGGACACCGCTGCGCGCGACCGGTTCCGCGAGCATCGGCCCGAAGAATCCTTCGGGTTTGATGACATTCACCTGCCAGTGCAGGGCAAGAACGGCGCTGCGCCGTGCGTCAATGGTCACGTCCGGAGATCTTGCCCTGTGTCGATCCGGGTGTCGATGATGTCATCCAGCGCCAGGTCGTGCACGGCCAGACAGCGGCGAATCCACTGCTGACCGGGCACACTTCGGCTGTCCCATGTGGATTTCAGGATTTCCGATGGTCGACCGGCCGGGGTGAGGCCGGGTAACAGGCTCGCGCACAGTCCGGCCAGCTCATTGATCTGCTGGTGATAGTCCCGTTCCGGAAACAGTTCGTCGCACATGGCCTCCCGCCGCTGCGCCATGGCCCTGATGTAGCGAATCGACTCGTGCAGCACCTCGACGATCGCGGTCGCCGCGAGTGCTCTGCTGCGCCGGGTCACCCGGTGACGCAACCAGCGGAGGGTGGCCCGCTCGACCGAGGGCCAGTGCTGGGTACTGATCCGAATACCCACCGGGTTAACGGAAATCCCGGGACTTGGAGGGCACTCGCAGGTCGAGCGGGGCCAACCGCTCGGCGACCACGCTCACCACGTTGTCCGCCTTCTCCACTGTGCCTCTGATCAACATCGCCGCGCTGGTCCGCGCCACGGTGCGGTAGCGAGCCCAGAGTCCTGGTGAACAGATCACGTTGATCATGCCGGTCTCGTCCTCGATGTTGAGGAAGGTCACGCCACTCGCGGTCGCAGGCCGCTGCCGATGGGTGACCGCGCCGCCGATCAGCACCCGGTCCTTGTTCTCCGCGTTGATCACCTCGGCCGCGGGCAGCGCGCCGAGCCGGTTGAGCCGCTCGCGGATGAACTGGGTGGGGAAGCTGTCCGGGGAGATGCCCATCGCCCACACGTCCGCCGCCGCGAGCTCGGTCCCGTCCATCAGCGGCAGTTCCGGCGCGTGCAGCCCGACCGCGGTGCCGGGCAGCCGATCCGGCCGTTCGGCCGCTGCCGCGCCCGCCGCCCACAGGGCCTGCCGACGCGCCAACCCGAACCCGTCGAACGTGCCGGCGGTGGCCAACGCCTCCACCTGTTGGGTCTTCAACCGGACCCGGTTGCCGAGATCCGCGAGGTCGGCGAAGGGCCCGTGCTGTTCGCGTTCGGCCACGATGGTCTCGGCGATGCTCTCGCCGATGGTGCGCACCGCGGCCAGACCGAGCCGCACCGCCTGCCCGCCCTTGCCCTTCCCGCCTTTGCTCTGCTCGTCCGGTTCCAGATGCGGATGGACCAGGCTGACGTTGATGTCCGGCCCGCGCACGATCACCCCGTGCCGGCGGGCGTCCGCGACCAGCGACTGCGGCGAGTAGAAACCCATGGGCTGAGCCCGGAGCAGGCCAGCGCAGAACGCGGCCGGGTGGTAGCACTTGAAATGGGCGCTGGAGAAGACCAGGTGCGCGAAGCTGTGCGCGTGGCTCTCCGGGAAGCCGAAATTGGCGAACGCGAGCAGCTTGGCGTAGATCCGGTCGGCGAGCTCACCGGTGATCTTGTTGGCGGCCATGCCCTCGTAGAACCGTTCCTTCAACCGGTTCATCCGCTGGGTGGAGCGCTTGGAGCCCATGGCCCTGCGCAGCTCGTCCGCCTCGCCCGCGTCGAACCCGGCCACGTCGACCGCGATCCGCATCAGCTGTTCCTGGAACAGCGGCACGCCAAGGGTTCGCTCCAGCGCCGGGTTCATCAGTTTGTGGTCGGCCTTGTGATCCTCTTTGTTGTCGCTCTTCCTGCGCAGGAGGTAGGGATGCACCGAGCCGCCCTGGATGGGACCGGGGCGGATCAGCGCCACCTCGACCACGAGGTCGTAGAACTCCTTGGGGCGCAACCGGGGCAGCGTCGCCATCTGCGCCCGCGACTCCACCTGGAACACGCCGACCGAGTCGGCCCTGCTGAGCATCTCGTAGATGTCCTCGTCGGCCAGGTTCAGATGACCGATGTCGACCGGGACCCCCTCATACTCCTTGACCAGGTCGATCATGTAGTGCAGGGCGGAGAGCATGCCCAGCCCGAGCAGGTCGAACTTGACGAGGCCGACCGATGCGCAGTCGTCCTTGTCCCACTGCAACACGCTGCGATTGGCCATCCGCGCCCACTCGATCGGCACCACCTCGGACACCGGCGTATCACAGATCACCATGCCACCGGAGTGGATGCCGAGATGGCGGGGAAAGTCCTCGACCTGCGCGGCGAACTCCAGCACGTCCTTCGGCACGTCGGCCCCCATGTCGTCCTTTGTGGACTCAAATGGGCCCCAGCGGTCGATCTGCTTGCTCCACGCGTCCTGCTGGCCCGGCGCGTACCCGAGCGCCTTGGCCATCTCGCGCACCGCCGACCGGGCCCGGTAGGTGATCACGTTGGCCACCTGCGCGGTGTGCAGGCGGTCGTAGCGTTCGTAGACGTACTGGATGGCCTCCTCGCGCCGGTCGGACTCGATGTCCAGGTCGATGTCCGGATAGCCGTCGCGTGCCGGGGCGAGGAACCGTTCGAACAGCAGATTCCACTTCACCGCGTCGACCTTGGTGATGCCCAGCGCGAAACACACCGCCGAGTTCGCCGCCGACCCGCGCCCCTGACAGAGGATGTCGTTGTCCTGGCAGAACCGCACGATGTCCCAGACGATCAGGAAGTAACCGGGAAACCCCATCTTCTCGATGATGTTCAGTTCATGCTCGATCTGCCGGTACGCCTTGGGATTGCTCGATCTGGAGCCGTACTCCCGCGCGGCGCCCTCGCGCACCAGCTTGCGCAGGTAGCTCGCCTCGTTGTATCCCTCCGGCACCTGGAACGGCGGCAGACCGGGCGCGAGCAGCTGCAGGTCGAAGGAGCACTCAACGCCGAGGATGGCGGCCGCGTTGACCGCGTTCGGGTAGCGGTTGAACCACTCCCGCTGTTCGAGACCGGAGCGCAGATGGGCCGTCGGCGCGGGCGGTAGCCAGCCGGCCATGTCGTCGAGGCTGCGCCGGGCCCGCACCGAGGCCAACACCTCGGCCAGCCTGCCCCGCTCCGGCTTGGCGTAGTGCACCGCGTTGCTGGCGACGACCGGCAGGTCCAGATCCTCGGCGAGGTCGGCCAGCAGGTCGTTGTGCAGGGAGTCCAACTGCATGCCGTGGTCGATCAGCTCCACGTACACCTGGCCGCGACCGAACAGGTCGACCAGCCTGCGCAGTTCACGCTGTGCCGCCAACGGCCCCTCGTTGAACAGTGCCCTGCGCACCGCGCCCTTGCGGCAGCCGGTCAACACCACGCAGTCGCCATGCACCTCGGCGGCCACCCGCTCGATGTCGTAGATCGGGCGGCCCTTCTCGCTGCGGGCCAACTCCGGATCGACGACGCCGCCCCGTTCGTCGAGCTGACCGATGCTGATCGACTTGCACAGCTTGCGGTAGCCGACGGCGTCCTTGGCGAGCAACAGCAGATGCTCGCCCTCCGGGTCGGCCATCCCGTTCTGCGGCTGGGAAAGGCCGAGCGACAGTTCGGTGCCGTACGCGGTGCGCACCCCCAGCTCGCGGCCGGCCTCGGCGAAGCGGGCCACGCCGTACATGCCGTCGTGATCGGTGATCGCGATCGCGTCCAGCCCGAGTTTGGCCGCCTGCTCGACCAGTTCCTCGGGATGACTCGCGCCGTCGAGGAAGCTGAAGTTGGAGTGGCAGTGCAGCTCGGCATAGGGCACGCGGGCGGGTGGGTTCGGCCGCCATCCGGCCTCCGGTTTGTCCTCGGGTGCGGCCCGATACGGTCCGCGTTTCCCGGTCCAGGCCGGCGAATCCCCGCCGTCACCCGACCCCGGCGGCGGTGGGCGACCGGAGAGCACCCGCTCCATCTCCGACCAGCGCAACGGCGAGCTTTCCCAACCCATGACGCGCCGCTCAGTACTCGGCGGCCGGGCGCCGTTGCCCTGGAATCACCAGGGCCCGCCGGGGAAAGCCGCTCCCCGCAGGGAACCAGCCGAGCGCCCCACCATCTACTGTGGATTCCTGCTCGACCAGCTCATCGAACCATCGGACGTTGGCCGCACCCGTGCGGGACGCCGGTCGGAACTCCTCGAACATCAGTCGTATATCCCTTCCACCAACCATCGATCGCCTGAAGTACGCAACAACAACGCCAATTCGCCCGATTTCTCGCCGGGCAGCAGGATCTGCATGCGCGCCAACCGAAGCGCCCCGCCGGACATGCTCGGCTGCCGATCGATCGACCACGGCCCCGCCCACCCGCGCACCGCGCGCAACGTCCCGCCGACCACGGCATGGGCCGGCGGTGCGGTGAGCCGGTAGCGCTCGGTGAGCAGCACCGGTTCGCCGTGCTCGTCGAGTACCCGGATCGGCGACGGTTCCGCCGGCACCGTCGAAGGCGATGGCCGGAGAAGTTGCCCCGGCCAGGGCAGTTCCGGGCCGAACCGGTCCACGCGTTCGTCCCCCCACGCCACCGCGTTGATCCGCTGCGCGGGCCCGCGTCCCCCGTCCGGCAACGGCGTGAACACCCCCTCCGGCCCGAGCAGGCTCTGCACCCTGAGCAACGCGCGCCCGGCCCGTTCGTCGTCGGCCGCGGTCGCGCCGCCGCCCGCGAACAGCTCCAGCTGCAGCGAGCGACCGTCGACGACCTCCTCCGGCCACAGCCGCACCAGGCTCACCCCGGACCGCAACCGCGCGTTACGCAGCCAGCCGTCCAGTTGCCACCGCACCCGATCGGCGATGCCGCCAACCGTGAGCGGCTCGGCGCACCGCCACACCCGGCTGTTCCGTTCGCCGTGCTCGGTCTCGGCGTCGATGGCCAACCGCGTGCAGGCCAGGCCGTAGGAGCCGAGCAGTTCGTGCAGCCGCTGCGCCGCCATCCGCGCCGCGAACGCCACCGCGTCCACCCGATCGGCGGGCGGATCGAGCACCTGGGAGATCAGCAGTTCCGGCGGTGCCTTGCGTCGGTCCGGCGGCCGCTGAGCAACCCCGCCGGCCAGCCGATACGCCAACACCGCGTCCGCGCCGAACCGCGAAGCCACCTCGTTCTCGGCCAGCCCGGCGAAGGCTCCCAGCGTGCGCAAACCGAGCCTGCGCAGCAGGTCCACCAGATCGAGCTGCCGCGCGATCAGCTCGCCGCTGACCTGACGCCTGCCATCCGGCCCCTTGCCGTTGTTGCGCCCGACCGCGTTCGGACCGGTCCGGTCGAGCCCGACCTGGCTGACGAACGCGGCCAACTCGTTGATCGGCATCGGCGCGAGAAACGCCGGACTGCCACCCGCCGGCACCAGAATCCCGCGATGCGCGGCGAGCACCGCGGCGAACAACCCGTCGGCCACCCCGACCTGACACTCCACCCCGGTCCGCGACGCCACCTGGTCGACCAGCCGCTCCGCCGCGACCTCCTCCCCGCCGAAATACCCGACAGGCCCGCGCGCCGGCACCGCGACCAGCCCCGGCCGGATGATCTCCACCCCCGGCGACAACTCCTCGACAGCGGCCGCGACCGGTTCGAAGGACCGCGCGTCCCGATCCGGATCGGCCACGAACACCTGGAGCTCCGTGCAGCTGCTCTGCGCCTCCCGCCGACGCATTCCGCGCCGCACTCCCCTGGCCCGCGCCGTCGCCGAACAGGCCAGCACCCGATTGGCCAGTACCACGGCCACCGGCGCCTGCGGCGGCACACCCGCGGCCGCGCCCGCCGCGACCACCGGCCAGTCCGGACACCAGACCACCAACATCCGCATCGGCCGGGGGGAAGCTGCCGGGGCTGCGGTTGGTGGCGTGGCGGCAACAGGGTTCGGTGGGGTGTCCTGGATTGGGTGCAGCGGGATCAGGTTGGTGGGTGCCGACAGCCAGGCGGGTGTCCATTGTGGATCTTTGGTCGTTGGCATGGCTGGGCATGCGGTCAGCGAGCTGTTCATCCGGGTCACCCGACCGCTGCCATGGGCGACTCGACCGGAACCCGCTCTTCGGCCACCGGGCCGCTCCAGGTCGGCGCCGTCGAGTTCGGGTTGGCCGGGTTCGGGCCTGCCGCGCACGGGAGTACCACCGTGCGCTCCCGGTACCGGGCGGCCGCGCCTCGACCGGTCGCGGAGATCACCAGTTCTCCCTCGGCGAGATACCCACGGCCATCGCCGAGCCCGGCCCAGTTCAGCTCGGTGCAGCACAGCTCAAGATCGGCTCCTGGCCAGACACCTGCCGCGATGAGCACCGCACCGCGATGGCGGGCCCGCGCCGAGAGCCGCTTGGCCACATCGCCACCTCGCCGACCGGCACGGTCCAAACCGGCCGCGTTGACGACGACCAGGTCCATCCCGTCCAGCATCGCGGCGACCACCGAGACGAGCTGGCCACCCGGCCGAGGAGCAACGGCCAACCGCTGCAGTGCGACGCCGAGTTCGGCGGCGGCGAGCAGGCCGAGATCCGGCAGGCCGACCACTGCGGCCCAGGAGCCGCGCGTGGTCGCGGTGGCCAGCAGCGCGAGGAGCAACGAGTTCGATCCGCGCACCGAAATCGTGCTCCCGCGCCGCAGGCCACCAAGGGGCAACAGGTCAGCCAGTTCCGCGCGAACCGGCAACAACCGCCCCACCGCCAGGTCGGCCGGAGCCTCGATCAGCTCACTCGCAACCCGCACGGCGCCTGGAGGAACGCCACGCGTGGCCAGTGAGGTCACTGACGCAGACACCGACCCACCTCCACACGTAGCCCGCACACCCTGTTGACTGTGCGAACCGCCGTGGGGAGACGGCGGTACGAGCTAGCCGACCCCCGACATCGGCCCCACTCACACCCTCGAACACATGTTCGAACGATGGGACCAGTCAACCCTAAGATCGGCTTGGTGTCAAACTGGCGCGGTGGGGTTTTCTGCGGGGCTTTTCGTTCTGTGGCGCGGGTTTCCGCCATCGCCAGGCGAATCGGCAGGTCGACGGTGTCGTTTCGCGCAGAGTGAACACACGCGCACTCGGCGTGTCGAAACGGTGGTACCGCACAGGCGCCGTAGGCCCATACTCGGCGCATGATGACGGCACAGGCAGTCATGACCCGCGGCGAGCTGCGAGCGCGGAACAGGTTGCAGCGGATGAAATGGTGATCTGATGATGGACTGGAAACTCGAACTCATCCTGCTCCCGGTGACCGACATCGACCGGGCCAAGCAGTTCTATCTGGACAAACTCGGCTTCACTCTGGACGTTGACCACAGCGCGGGCGAGGATTTCCGGATCGTGCAGCTGACGCCGCGCGGTTCGGCCTGCTCGGTCACGCTGATGCGCAACCCCGCGTCCTCAGGCCCCGTGCAGGGCCTGCACCTTGTCGTCACCGACATCGAGGCCGCGCACGCCGAACTGAGTGGACGCGGCGCGCCGATCAGCGAGGTGTTCCATTTCGTGGACGGCGTGCAGACGAGCGGGCCTGACCCGGCGCGGGGGAAGTACAACTCCTTCGTGTCCTTCAGCGATCCGGACGGCAACGGGTGGCTGGTGCAGGAGGCCCGTGGCTCCTGAGCTTCAGGTTGCGTTGATGAAACTCTCGCCGATCAGCAGCGGGACGACCTTGGTCGAGTTGACCTCGGTGGCGACCTCGACGTCGTCTCGATGGTTCCAGGTGATCAGTTCCTGGCCGCTGACGCAGGCGCGCAGGTCGGCGGCGACATCGTCGGCGACAGTCGAATAGGCGGCGGCAGCGGCGCGGGCCTCCGGGGAGAGCGGGCCGAAGCCTCGTTCGGCCAATGCGGCCAGGTAGGCGCCCGCGCCCCACAGGTCCTCGACGGCCGGGCGCAGCGAGCCGTCCGACCAGCGTTCTCCCGCGGCGATGGCCGCGACCGACGCCTCGGGCCGGTCGGCGAGCCTGCGGATGGTCCAGTCGGCGGCCGCGTCGAGGTTGCGCAGGGACACTCCGATCACGGTGGCGCCGAGTTCGGCCACGTCATGGGCGATGGTGGAACCGTTCGGCGAGGGCAGCACCAGTCGTTGGATGCCGTTGGCCGCACGGACACTCCGCGCGGACAGGCTGACCTGGCCCGGTCCTGCCTGTGATCGGCCGACCGCGAGCACGGCGTCGTGTTCCTCGGCGAAGGCCGCGGCGCGTTCGTCGCGCCAGCGGAACGGGAAGACCTCGATGCCGTTGTCGAGCGCGACGGTCAACGTGGTGGTGAAGGACAGCACGTCGAAGACGGCGACGACGGCCACCTCCGGCGCGAGGTTCGTGGCGCCGACAAGTCCCCAGTCGAACCTGGCCCGAAAACCTGCCTGCACATACGGATTGGCCATCCGGGCAACCTAGCCGATGGTGGCTTCGGCGATGCCGCGCGCGGCCGCGATCAGCCGTGCTTCCGCGTCGAGTTCCTGCCCGATGTCGGGCGGTAGTTCGTCGAACGGTTCGAGCTGGAACTCGAGGCGGCGTTTGCCGACGGCCTTGGCCCGCCAGGCCGCGACGATCTCACCGTCGACGAGCAGCGCGCCCGGATTGCCGAGGATTCGCCACAACACCTTCTGCGCCTTGGCATCCGGCACGATCAGCTTGCGGTTGCGAGTCTGCAGGTAGGGGTCGCCGGGCGGGAGGAGCCGAACCCTGGGTGGTTCGGGTGGCTCGGGCAGGGCGTCGATCTCCTCCGACGGGAACCAGCCGGTCGTGCCGGCCACGTCGACCTCGATGAGGTCGTCCGGCCAGTGCGCGGCCAGCTCGGCCTTGTTGACGCTGAGGAAATCGGCGACTTCGGCCGGTTGCGCCGGGCCGAGGAAACGCAGGCAGGAGCGGACGAGGTCGGTGCGTTTGGCTGGATCGAAGACCGGGCGGGACCAGCCGGGCCGCGGGGTGAGGAGGGTGGGGTTGGCGTCCGTGTCCAGCCAGGCGCCGGCAAAGCCCCCGGCGAGCCGGAACAGCGAGTCGTAGATGTGTGTCGACTGGCAGGCCCTGCACCAAGCGGCCAGCGATTCGTCGATCAGTTCGGTGACGGCCGCACTGGCCGCGCCCTTGGTCATCGGCTCGGTGAGCACGTCGATCATGGCGTCGGTGGCCTGCTCGATCACCCTGGTCGCGGACACACCGGTGCCGGCGAGGCGGGCGCTGGGCCAGTTCAGCCTGGTCACCGCGTCGGCCTCGGTTGCGGGCCAGAGCGCGGCGGCGACCTCGGGCAGGTCCGCGTCGTGGTGCAGGTGCGGGGAGAGCCGGTAGGTCCAGGCGAT
>DASYBO010000661.1:0-6059 GCA_036500685.1 Pseudonocardiaceae bacterium
ACAACGCCATGAGTCTGACCCGACGTGGGTTCCTCGGTGCGGCCGTGGCATCGGCCGGACTCGCGGTCGGCACGCCGCTCGCCGACCCGGCCGCTGCCGAGCCGATCCCGGCTCGGCCCGAGACCGAGGCAATGCCGCCGGTCTCGTGGGCCGGGCCGGAGGGCACGACCGTTTCGGTGAGCTGCACGGTCAACGGGGCACCGCAGACGCTCTCCGTTGATCCTCGGGTCACGCTGCTCGACGCGTTGCGCGAACGACTCGACCTGACCGGCACCAAGAAGGGTTGCGACCGAGGCCAGTGCGGGGCGTGCACCGTGCACGTCAACGGCAGGCGAGTGTTGTCCTGCCTGACCCTGGTGGCGACCGTCAACAACCAGCACGTGACGACCGTCGAAGGGCTCGCGACCGGCGGCACGCTCAATCCGGTGCAGCAGGCGTTCATGGACAACGACGGCATGCAGTGCGGGTTCTGCACGTCGGGCCAGGTGATGTCCGCGGTCGCACTGATCAGGGAAGGGCATGCCGGCAGCGGGGACGAGATCCGCGAGTGGATGTCCGGCAACATCTGCCGGTGCGGCTGCTACTCCAACATCGTGGACGCGGTCACCCAGGCCAGCACGTCCGGCAAGGCGGTCTGATGCGCCCCTACACCTATGCCAGCGCCACAACGGCGAGCCAAGCCGTCGGGCTGGCCACCAATGCGTCGGCCTACCTTGCCGGCGGCACCACGCTCGTCGACCTGATGAAGCTCGACGTCATGGGCCCGTCCTCGGTGATCGACATCAACGCGCTGGCCCTGACCGGGACCACAGTGGACAGTGCGGGGCTGCACATCGGCGCGTTGAGCCGGATGAGCGACGTCGCCACCGATCCCAACGTGACCGGTGCGTTCCCGGTGATCGCACAGGCGCTGGACGCGTCGGCGTCGCCACAGATCCGCAACATGGCCTCGATCGGCGGCAACCTGTTGCAGCGCACCCGCTGCGACTACTTCCGCGACGTGAACACGCCATGCAACAAGCGCCAGGCCGGCTCGGGCTGCCCAGCGCAGAACGGCGCCAACCGCACGCACGCGATCCTGGGCACCAGTACCTCATGCGCGGCAACACATCCGAGCGATCTGGCGGTCGCGTTGATGGCGTTGGACGCCGTGCTGACCGTGCAGGGTAGCGCGGGCAGCCGACAGATCAACCTGGCCGACTTCTACCAACTGCCCGGCAGTACGCCGAGTATCGAGAACACGTTGAAGATCGGCGAGCTGATCACCGGTGTCACCGTGCCACCCCTGGCCTGGGCGACGACCTCCAGTTACCTCAAGGTCCGCGACCGGACGTCCTACGAGTTCGCGCTCAGTTCGGCCGCGATCGCGGTGCAGCTCAGCGGTAATACGATCAGCGCGGCACGGGTAGCGGTCGGCGGTGTTGGCACGATTCCGTGGCGGCTGCCGGCCGTGGAGGCGGCGTTGGCCGGCACGACCGCCAGCATCGCGAACTTCCAGAATGCGGCGGCCAACGCTACGACCGGCGCGAAGACGTTGTCGGAGAACGGGTTCAAGGTGACGCTGGTGCAACGGGTGATCGTGCGCACGCTGAGCGAACTGCTCGGGGTGACGTCATGAGCGCCTCCCCCATCGGCTCGGCGACGTCGCGGATCGACGCGCGGTTGAAGGTGACCGGCGGCGCCCTGTACGCGGCGGACAACAACCCGAGCGGCCTGTGCTACGGCTACCTGATCCTGAGCACGATCGGCAAGGGCACCGTCACCGCGATGAACACCAGCGCGGCAACCGTGTCGCCGGGCGTGCTCGCGGTGTACACGCCGTTCAACCCGGTGAAGATCTATGCCTACGGCGGCGACGAGAACGACGAGTTCACCCCGCCGTTGCAGGACAAGAACGTCCGCTACTACGGCCAGGTGATCGGCCTCGTCGTCGCGCAGACCTTCGAGCAGGCACGGGACGCGGCCGACCTGGTCACCACCACCTACTCGCCGCAGACCCCCGCCACGTCCTTCCCAGGCGCACCAACGGTTCCCGACGCGACATCGGCAACGGTCTCGCAGACGTACACCACATCGATGGTGCACCACAACGCCATGGAGCCGCACGCGACCGTGGCCAGCTGGAACAACGGGCACCTGACCATCTACACCGCGACCCAGGGCACGCCCCTGGTGGTGAGCCGGATGGCCAACGCGCTCGGCGTGGCCAGCGGCAACATCCACGTGATCAACCCCTATGTCGGTGGCGCGTTCGGCGGCAAGTGGGGCAACTGGGCGCACACCCCGCTCACGGCGGCTGCGGCCCAGGCCTTGAACAAGCCGATCAAGACGGTGCTGACCCGCGAGCAGGTGTTCACCGTTGTCGGACACCGGCCGATGACCACCCAGACGGTCACCATCACCGCGTCGTCGAGCGGCACGATCAGCGCGCTGACGCACGACGGCACGGCGAGCAAGTCGAACTCGAGCAACTTCAGCGAAGGCCCGGCGACCGTGTCGAACACCGCCTACGCGGCCGGCACCATCACGACCGGCAAGACCCTCGTCGACCTGGACATCCCGGCGACCACGATCATGCGCGCCCCGTCCGAGGCGAACGGCTCGTTCGCACTGGAGTCCGCAATGGACGAACTCGCGGTCGCGCTGAACATGGACCCGTTGGCGCTGCGGCAGAAGAACTACGCGAACACCGTGCCCAATGGCGGCAAGCCCTGGTCGAGCAAGCACCTCGCCGAGTGCTACACCACCGGCGCGACGGCGTTCGGCTGGTCCAAGCGCAACCCGAAACCCGGCCAGGTGCTCGACGGCGACTGGTATGTCGGGCTCGGCATGGCCACCGCGATCTACCAGGCCAGCCGCAGCAACGCCACGCTGAAGGTACGCCTGCAGTCGGATGGAACCGCGCTCGTCGCGGGCACCGGTTCGGACGCGGGCACCGGTCAGGCCACTGTGTTCGCCATCCTGGGCGCCGCCGCGCTGGGCATTCCGGTCACGCAGGTGACCGCACAGCTCGGCGACTCGACCTTGCCGACGGCGGCCAACGCGGGCGGCTCGTCGTCGACCGCGAGCAACGGCAGCGCGGTCGCCATCGCCGCGCAGGCCGTGATCGCCGCGTTGATCCAGACCGCGATCACCACATCCGGCTCGCCGTTCAAGGGCAAGAGCGCGTCCAGCGTGACCTGGAAGAATGGCAACCTCACCTCGGGCAGTACGACGATGAGCTTCGGCACGCTGCTCACCAAGATCAATATCGCCGGGGTCGAGGCGAACGGCACCGCGAGCAAGACGACCGCCTCCGGCTACAGCTACAACTCCTTCGGCGCGCACTTCTGCGAAGTGCGGGTGAACAAGTGGACGGCAGAGCCGAGAGTGTCGCGGCTGCTGGCCGTGATGGACGCGGGGACCATCGTCGACAGCAAGACCGCCCGCAGCCAGATCATGGGCGGCATGATCATGGGCATCGGCCAGGCCCTGCTTGAAGGCAGCGTGCTGGAGGCCACCGGCCGGATCGCCAATGGAAACCTGGCCTCCTACCTGGTGCCGGTGAACGCGGACCTGCCGCACATCGACGTGACTTTCCTCAACTACCCGGACACCAAGTTCACTCCGATCGGTATGCGTGGCATCGGCGAGCTCGGCATCATCGGCGCTGCGGCGGCGGTGGCCAACGCCATCTACAACGCGACCGGCAAGCGCATCCGTGGTTTGCCCATCACCCTGGACAAACTTTTGTAAGAATCGGTTCCGTGGACGACGACTGGGAAGTAAAGGCCGACCAGCTGGCAGGCGCGGCCGTCGAAGATGGACAGCCGACAAGGTGGTTCGACGAGCTGTACTCGGCGGGTGAGCGCGGCGAGGTCAGCATGCCGTGGGACCGGGGCAACCCCAACGGGCTGATCGCCGAATGGGTCGGCCGGCGCGAGGGTGCGGGCGCGCGGGCACTGGTGATCGGCTGCGGGCTCGGCCGCGACAGCGAACACCTTGCCTCCCTCGGCTACGCGGTGACCGCGATCGACGTGGCGCCGACCGCGATCAAGACCGCGCAGGAGCGCTTCCCGGATTCGACGGCGCACTACCGGGTCGCCGACCTGCTCGACGCGCCCGCCGATCTGCTCGCCGCGTTCGATCTGGTGGTCGAGAGTTACACGGTGCAGGCGCTCCCGCCCTCGGTGCGCGCGGACGCGACCAAAGCCGTCACCGCGATGGTCGCCCCCGGCGGCACGTTGCTGGTGATCGCGACGGCGCTGCCCGAGGGGGAGCCGGTCGCCGGACCGCCCTGGAAGATGAGCCGCGCGGACATCGACGCGTTCGCCGCGCACGGTCTGGATCCGGTGCTGGTCGAGGAGATCGACAGCGACTCGGGTTACCGCCACTGGCGCGCGGAGTTTCACCGTCCGGCACACTAGGCCCCCATGAGCGTGCTTGTTCTCGGTGGTCGCAGCGAAATCGGCCTCGCCGTAGCGATAAGGCTGGCCAGGAGCGGGCACCGGGACTTCGTGCTGGCCGCGCGGCGCAACGACGACCTGGATTCCGAGGAAGCGGCGCTGCGCGAAGCGGGTGCGGTCAACGTGACCAGGGTCGAGTTCGACGCGGACGACGTCGGCGAGCACGGCTCGTTCCTCGCCGACCTGCACAAGCAGCACGGGCCGTTGGACATCGTGGTGACCGCGTTCGGCATCCTCGGCGACCAGCGGCGCGCCGAGTCCGACACCGCGCACGCCTTGTCGATCGTGCACACGGACTACGTCGCGCACGTCAGCATCCTGTCCGAACTCGCCTGCCTGCTACGCAAGCAGCGGAGCGGCACGCTGATCGTGTTCTCGTCGGTCGCCGGTGTCCGGGTGCGGCGGGCCAACTACGTGTACGGATCGGCCAAAGCCGGCTTGGACGGATTCGCCAGCGGGCTCGCCGACGCATTGGCCGGCAGCGGGGTGCGGTTGCTGCTGGTCCGGCCCGGTTTCGTGATCGGCCGGATGACCGAGGGCATGTCGCCGGCTCCGCTGTCCAGCACCCCGGACCAGGTCGCGGACGCGACCGTGGCCGCGCTGAACAAGGGCAGGGGCGAGGTGTGGGTGCCGGGCACGCTGCGGCTGGTGTTCGCGGCGTTCCGGATGCTGCCTCGGGCGATCTGGCGCAAGATGCCGCGTTGACCGCACTGATTCAGCGGGCGCGCGCCTCGTCCACCACTTCGCGGGACGCCAGCACTTCGGGCATCCGGCCTTCCAGCGTCTCGATCAGGTCGAGCAGCTTCTCGGCCATCACCCGGCCGAGCGGGGTCAGGCTGTAGTCGACCCTTGGCGGGATTGTGGCCTGCGCCTCGCGCAGCACGAAGCCGTCGCGTTCCAGCGCGTGCAGGGTCTGGGCCAGCATCTTCTCGCTGACCCCGTCGACCTTCCTGCGCAGCGCGTTGAACCGGAACGTGCCGTCCATCAGCGCGGCGAGGGCGAGGATGCCCCAGCGGCCGGTGATGTGTTCCAGGGTCTCGCGTGACGTGCAGGCCCGCGCGAACACGTCGAAGACGAGCTGGCCGTGCTCGTCGACGTTGGGCGGAACAACCTCAGTCATGACCCCACGGTACTCTCACACAGCACGGTGTGATCCGTGTGTACTCACCTTTTCGCAGGTACAGTGCCCGATCAGACCAGCCCTGCTACGGAGAGTAGCTGTTTCATCCGGCTCGCCGCCAGGTCCGGATCGGTGAAAAGACCGGCCCGGTCGGCCAGCACGAACACCTTGGCGAGATGCGGCACCGATCGCGCGCCCTGCTGGCCGCCGACCATCAGGAAATGGTCCTGGTGACCGGTGAGCCACGCGAGGAACACGACGCCGGTCTTGTAGTGGTAGGTCGGTTCGGCGAACAGCAGCCGGGACAGCTCGATCGTCGGTGCGAACAACTCGGTGTAGCGATCGGTGTCGCCAACATCCAGGGCGCGCAGCGCGGCTGCCGCGATCGGTGCGATCGGGTCGAAGATGCCGAGCAGCGCGTCGCTCGCTTCCGCGATCAGGTCGGGATAGTTGAAGTCGTCGCCGGTGTACATCCGCACGCCTGCGGGCAGCCG
>DASYBO010000662.1:0-28967 GCA_036500685.1 Pseudonocardiaceae bacterium
GGTGTAAGAGCAACACTACACACAGGTCTTGCAACGCTTCCGGGCGGGGTCCCATTCCCGCAAAGCCGAAGGCGAGCCAGACGGGGGTGCAGGGGGCGGAGCCCCATGCCCGGGGGTCTGGGGGTCGCCCCCCAGATGTAATGGCGAAGACCCCCGTCTGCGCACTTTGCAGACGGGGGTCTTCGAGGTTGTAGCGGGGACAGGATTCGAACCTGCGACCTCTGGGTTATGAGCCCAGCGAGCTACCGAGCTGCTCCACCCCGCGTCGGTAAACACAAGACTACCGATTGGTGGCGGTGGGGGCAAATCGGTTACCGCTGGGCTGCTCCCGGGTCTAGTGGGTTGGGGTCGGCGAGGGTGGTGGCGCCGACGGGGACTGGCTGCTGGACTGGGCTGCCTTGGCCGCGTTGAACTCGTTGGTGGCGTTCTGCAGCTCCTGGTAGGCGCTGCCGAGCGCGGCGAAGTCCTTGGACTGTTGGGCGTTGGCGATGTCCTGTAGCGCCTTGGTGATGTCGTTCACAGCCTTCGTCAAATCAGCCGACCCACCTCCACCAGCAGGCCCCACCCCCGCACTATTGGTGGACGGCGGCGCGGTGGTCGACGTAGGCGGCGACGTACTGGACGACGACGACCCTGGCGCGTTCGGCGTCGTGGGGGTCGAGCTGAACAGGTTCGCGATCGAATCCGCCAGCGTTGGCGCGAACCCGACCTTCCCCCCGAACGCCGTGAGCACGTCCGCGAGCTGCGGGTAGCTGCTGCTGCCGCCGGTGGATTCGGTGTAGACCGGTTCGACGAAGAGCAGCCCGTTCGCGACGGGCAGGGTTAGCAGGTTGCCGTACAACGGCTTCACCGTCGAGTTGCTCAGGAACGTCTTGTTCTCGGTGAACTTCGGTGATGTCTCGAACTGGTTCTGCACCTGTACCGGCCCGAGTGTCGGTGTGCCGGTGGGTAGCGTCAGCACGGTGATCTTCCCGTAGCTACCCGGATCGGAGGACACCGACATCCAGGCGGCCATGTTCTGACTAGCAAGCGTCGTCAGTGCGGTAGTCAGCTGGAACGTAGGTTGACGCTGCCCCGGCGACTGAGCAAGCACGTAATAAGGCTGCTGATTAGGCGAGTTACCACTAGGCCCACTGACAGACGTGCTGATCGACCCATCCGGGTTCTCGGTCGGGTCAGGCGGCACGCTCCAGAAGCCCGCGCTGGAGAAGAAGTCCTGCGGGCTGGTCACGTGGTAGTTGGCGAGCAGGTTGCGCTGGATGTTGAACAGGTCCTGCGGGTACCGGAAGTGATCGCTGAGCGCCTTGGGGATCGACGAGGTGGGCTGGACCACTCCGGGGAAGACGCCCTCCCACGCCTTGAGTACCGGGTCGCTGTTGTCGACCGAGTACAGGGTGACCTTGCCGGAGTAGGCGTCCACAACGGCCTTGACCGAGTTGCGGACGTAGCCGACCTGCTGGCCGGTGCCGGTCAGCGAGGGGTTGGTCGGGCCGGCGAGGGTGGTCGACTGCGAGTAGGGGTAGTTCGTCAGCGTCGTGTAGCAGTCGACGATCCAGGCGATGCGGTTCTTGCCGTCGCTGTCGGTCACCACGGCCGGGTACGGGTCGCTGTCGGTGCTGAGCCACGGCGCGATCTGCTGGACCCGCTGGACCGGGTTGCGGTTGAACAGGATCTTCGACTGGTCACCGATGTCACCACTGAACAGGAAGTAGCGCGAACCGTAGTAGGTGGCGAAGGCCAGCCGGTTGAACCAGTTGGACAGCGAGACGCCCCCGGAGCCGTTGTAGGTGTAGCCATTGGGGTTGGTGCCGTCGTACTCGGTGTTCTTGCCGGGGACCTGCTGCCCGACGATCGCGTAGTCGTCGTTGGCGAGCAGGCCGTAGTAGATCCGGGTCTGGTCGACCGGGATCTGGCCCTTGCCGCCGTTGGACAGGTCGCTCACGTAGTACTGGGGATAGCCGGCGGTGCTGACGTCGTTGGCGGGGGCGGCGATGAACCCGTCGCCGTGGGTGTAGATCAGGTGCTGGCTGATCCAGTTCTGCTGGCTGGTGTTGAGGTTGGCCGGGTCCATCTCACGCGCGGCGACCACGTAGTCCTGGGTGACGCCGTTGATCGTGTAGCGGTCGAGGTTGAGCGCGTTGGGGAAGCCATAGATGTTGGTGTTCGCGTGCTGCTGCTGGGTGAACGTCGGCGAAAGCACGTTCGGGTCGAGCACTCGCACGTTCGGGATGGTGCCGAGGTCGGAGAGCAGCGAGCTCGCGGTCGCGGTCGAGGCGGCCGTGGCCGGGTCGTAGTTCTGGTAGGAGACGTTGCCGGTCAACCCGTACGCCTGGAGGGTGGCCGCCCGCGCCCGCTGGATGTAGGTGGCCTCCTTCTGGTTGGCGTTTCCGCTGACCGAGAACTGCTGCAGGATCGCAGGCCACGCGGCGCCGATCAGGATGCTGGAGAGCACCAGCAGCACGAGCGCGATCGCGGGCAGTTGCAGGTTGCGCAGGAACGCACCGGCGAAGAAGGCCAGCGCGCAGAACACCGCGATGCACAGCAGGATCAGCTTGGCCGGCATGAGCGCGTTCACGTCGGTGTAGGTGGCGCCGGTGAACTGCTGGTCGCGGTTGCCCCACAGCAACTGGTAGCGGTCGGTGAAGTAGGCGAACGCCTTGAGCAGCACGAACAGGCCGATCAGGGTGGCGAGTTGGACCCTGGCCGGGGTGGACAGCTGCCCGCCGCGACCGGCCAGCCGGATGCCGCCGAAGATGTAGTGCGCGATCAACGCGCCGAAGAAGGCCAGCGTGACCGCGATGAACAGCCAGTTCTGCAACCAGAGGATCAGCGGCAGGGTGAACTCGTAGAAGCCGATGTCGTGGCCGAACTGCGGGTCGGTGATGCCGAAGCTGGTGGCGTGCATCGCCAACTGCACGAGTGGCCAGTCGTTGTTGGCCGAGCCGCCCGCGATCAGGCCGATCGCGATCGGGATGCCGAGCCCGAACCACTTACGCCGCCGGGTGATCACCGAGCGGTAGCGCGAGAGCGGGTCATCCGTTCCGGTCACCGGCACGAACACCGGCCGGGTCCGGTAGGCGATGAACAGGCTCAGCGCGAGCGTGCCGCCGACGAACACCCCGATGATCACGAACAGCACGATCCGGGTGAACAGGATCGTGCTGAACACCGACCGGAAGCCGACCTCCCCGAACCACAGCCAGCTGATGTACGTGTCCAGCAGGTGCGAGCCGGAGATCAGCAAGATCAGCAGCACGAAACCGATGATGAGCAGGATTCGACTGCGTCGGGACAGCCTCGGCAGTCCAGCCGTGGGCCGAGTGGCCACTGGGACACGCTCCTGGGGTGGTCGGTGTTGATTTGCAGCTTGGTTTGCCCAGCACACGGCCACGCGAGGTGGCCATCCGCTAGTGAGTCAACTCTACGGACGCCATGGTTGGTTCCCGTGTGGGTCCGGGGTATGTCCGGGTCATGGCCGCCGCCGGTGACCCGAATGGGAACATGTCGCACATGCCAGCCGTCGAGGAAACGGGCCCCAGCGCCAACCTGCCGCAGGTCATCCGCGAGGTCGAGGACTTCGCCGCCGCGGCGGGCTGGGATCAGCCGCCGCAGCTGTTCGCCCTGGTCACCACCGCCGACCTGCTGGCCAAGCACCCTGATCTCGGCACGCAGGTCGATGCGGGTTCGGCGCTGACCCCGGTCGCGCAGGAGCCGCTGTCCGACGGGGACCTGGCCGAGGCGCTGGCCGGCATCGCCTGGCCGGGCACGGTCACCGGTTGCGCGCTGGTGCAGGAGATCGTGGTGCTGCCGCCGGACGCCGAGGCCGAACTGCGTGGTGGCGCCGCGGCCGACGATCCGTTGGAACAGATCGACCCGGACACCGACCGGATGCGCCGGATCGCCGCCGAGCACCCGAAACGCCGGGAGGCGCGGCTGGTCGCCGGCGTGCTGCGGGACGGCACCGCCGCCTGCGTGCTGCGGTTGCGCGGCGACGCGGAGCACCCGGACGAGATCGTCGAGCATCCCGAACTGGCGCCCAACCTGGTGGACGCGCTGCGGGAGACGCTGCGGGACGAGTGAGGCTCAGCAGCCGGGGACGGGCTTGCCGGCCTTCAGCGCGGCGAGTTCGCTGATAGCTGAACTGAGGGTGGTGACCTTCACCAGTTGCAGCCCCGCCGGCACGTGCGCCTTGGCCTCGGCGCAGTTCGCCGCCGGGGTCAGGAACACGGTGGCCCCGGCCGAGCGCGCGGCGACCAGCTTGAACGGGATGCCGCCGATCTCGCCGACGTTGCCGAGATCGTCGATCTCGCCGGTGCCCGCCACCTTCAGCCCGCCGTTGACCTGGCCGTTGGTCAGTTTGTCGACAATGGCCAGCGCGAAGATCAGGCCGGCAGAGGGGCCGCCGATGTCGGCAAGGCTCACGTTGACCTTGAACGGCACGACCGCCTGCGACGCGGGCTCGACGCCGATGAAGCCCTGCGACCCGCTCGGGTTCTTGCCAAGGGTGATCTGCAGGTTCCGCACCGGACTGGTACCGGTCCGCACGGAGACCGGGATCGTCTGGCCCGGTTTGGTCGCCGCGACCGCGGTGAACACGTCCTCGACGCTGCTCACGGACTTGCCGTTGACCGAGGTGATCCGGTCCCCTGCCTTGATCACCTTGTCCGCGGGGCTGCCGTCGACGACCTGGGTGGCGACGACCTCGATCGGGTAGTGCAGGTAGCGCAGCGCGGAGACCTCGGCGTCGATCTGCGACTCCTGGAACGCCTGCACGTTCTGCTGGTTGACCTGCTGTGAGGACTGCCCCGGCGGGAAGTACAGCTCGCGCGGCTGCAACGCGTAGTTGCCGCTCATCCACAGGCCGAGCGCGCCGAACAGGGTGATCTGGTCGATCTCGGAGACCGTGACCATGCGCAGCTCACCGCTGGTCTGGCTGATCGTGTGGCCGTTGACCTCGATGATCTGCTGACCGGTCGGTCCTGGACCCAGCGTGTCGTAGGTCGGTCCCGGGCCCAGTGCCACGTAGGGCACCTCGACGAGCCCGCCGACCAGGCCGAGCACGACCACCAGCACGCCGCTGAGCAGCAGCGTCCACCGTCGGCGGGTCATGCCGCGAACCTTCTGCTTGCCGGCCGGCACCGCGTCGGCCCCCGCCTCGCCCTCGACACCCTCGCCAGGCTGCTCACTCACGGTGCGACAGCGTACGGCCATGGTGCGTATGGCCCGCGTTCGACGCCCGGCACCGCCGGGGATCTCGTGTCGATCTCTCCCTCATAGCCGCCCCCGCGTACGGTGGAACCATGACGAATCAGCCGTTCGGGTTCTCCTCGCAGGACCCCGATGATTCCGGCGAGAACAAGCCCTCCGGCCAGGGCCCCTTCGGTCCGATGGGTGAGGCCGGCGGCGCGTTCGACGTCAGCCAACTCGGTCAGATGCTCAGCCAGCTGGGGCAGATGCTCAGCCAGCAGGGCAGCTCGGCCGGCCCGGTCAACTACGACCTCGCGCGTCAGATCGCGATCCAGCAGCTCACCCCGAGCGGACTCGGTGGGACCGAGCAGGCGGACGCGGTCAAGGACGCGGTGCGGCTCGCCGAACTGTGGCTCGAGCCGGTGACGACTCTTCCCGCCGGCGCGACCAAATCCGCCGCCTGGTCCGCCCGCGACTGGGTGGAACACACGATGCCGACCTGGCAGCGCCTGTGCGACCCGGTCGCCCGACGGGTCTCCGGTGCCTGGGTGGAAGCCCTGCCCGACGAGGCCAAGCAGGTCGCGGGCCCGATGCTGGCCATGGTCAGCCAGATGGGCGGCATGGCGTTCGGCTCGCAGCTGGGCGGCGCGCTGGCCCAGCTCGGCGCCGAGGTGCTGACCTCGACCGACATCGGCATCCCGCTCGGCCCGGAGGGCGTCGCCGCGCTGCTCCCGGCCAACATCGAGAAGTTCACCGCAGGCCTGGAACGGCCTGCCGGTGAGGTCATGGTCTACCTGGCCACCCGCGAGGCCGCGCACCAGCGCCTGTTCGCGCACGTGCCGTGGCTGCGCCAGCGGCTGCTGGCCACGGTCGAGGAGTACGCCAGCGGTATCAAGGTGGACACCTCCGCGCTGGAGCAGCTCGCCACCCAGGTCGATCCGTCGAACCCGGAGTCGATCGAGCAGATGATGTCCTCCGGTGTGCTGCAGCCACAGACGACGCCGGCGCAACAGGCCGCGCTCGACCGGTTGGAGACCTTGCTGGCCCTGGTCGAGGGCTGGGTGGACGTGGTGGTCGCGGAGGCCATCGGCGATCGGCTGCCCGGTGCCGACGCGCTGCGCGAAACGCTGCGCAGGCGTCGTGCCAGCGGTGGTCCGGCCGAGCAGACCTTCGCCACGCTGGTCGGACTAGAGCTGCGGCCGAGGAAGCTGCGCGCCGCGTCGAACCTGTGGGCGCTGATCGGCGACCGGCACGGCATCAAGGTCCGCGACGGCGTCTGGGCGCACCCCGACCTGGTGCCCACCGCAGCAGACCTGGACGAGCCGCTCGATTTCGCCGACCGGCTCGGCGATGGCCCCACGGCAATCGGCGACGACCCGATGGCCGAGCTGGAACGCACCGAACAGGCCGAGCGCGAGGAACGCGACAAGCCCGAATAGCTTCCCGAAAACGAGACCGGCGCCCACTCTCAGTGGGCGCCGGCCTCGTTTCGGCCCTAATCGTCCTCGGTCATGCCCCAACCCGCCGCGGCGGACAATCCCTCCAGATAGCCCATGGCCCGCTCGGTCTTCGGGTAGCGCCTGACCAGCGCCCAGAAGTCCGCGCCGTGGCCGGGCACCAGCAGGTGCACCAGCTCATGCACGAGAACGTAGTCCAGCACCCAGCCCGGCACGTCCCGCAGGCGTTCACTCACTCGTATGGTGCCGTCGGCCGGTGTGCAGGAGGCCCAGCGGGTCCGCATCGGAGGCACCCAGCGGACGCTGTTGGGTTCGGTCTTGCCGGCCAGATGTCGCGCGGCGAGCTGCTCGCAACGCGACAGCAGGGCATCGTCGGAGGTTCGCGCAGGCGAACGACGTCGGGTCTCGCTGCGTTCCAGCCGACCCAGCATCTCGGAGACCCAGTGCTTTTCCTCGGCCCTGGTCATCCGTGCAGGTAGGAGGACGACAACAGTGTCGCCCTCCCGATATGCGGTGACCGTGCGGCTACGCCGCCGGCTACGCCGCACCTCGACCAATGGTTCCGCCACACCGATCACGGTAAGGCCAATCCCCGACCAAAAGGGCCGCCACTCGGATGTGAACAACAACGCACAAAAAGTTGTTGCGAAACCGTTGGCGCGCCTAGCGAAAGACCCTCGATCGGTCAATAGCCCGATCGTGGATTGTGGATGAATTCAGACCCTGTGGACAGCTCCCGACACGGTTTGCCAAACCCTGCCAAGCTTCTTCCATGAAGATCACGACGAACAACACGACAACCCACCCCTCGACCCAACTCGGCGCTCTGACCAGGTTCCGCAGGCCCCGGCTGCTGCCCGGCCTGCAGGTGCTGCACCGCGGCCACGGCGAGGTCCAGGTCGGCACCGACCCCCGGCACGCGGTCGTGCTGCTGGACGTGCCGCAGCCCCTGGCCAAGCTGCTGCACACGCTGGACGGCCGAGATACCGCCGCCGAGCTCACCGCCCGCGCGGGCCCGGTCGAACCAAGCACCCTGGACCGGGTGCTCACCGAACTGGCCAAGTTCGGCCTGCTCGAGGACGCGGCGGTCGCCGAAGGGTCGGTGAACACGGCCGTCCCGCCCCGGATCGCGGCCGACTGCTCCTGGTGGGCATTACGGACCGCACAGGAACGGGTGAACGCGAACATCCTCCGGATGCAGGCCGCGGTACTGATCCACGGTGGCGGCCGGGTCGCGGTCAGCCTGGCCACGCTGCTCGCCGCGGCCGGCGTCGGCTGGGTGAGCACGGTCACCGAGGGCACGGTCCAGCCCGAGGATGTCGGCTGCGGCTACCTGGAGGAGGACGTGGGCAAACGCAGATCGATCGCGATCCGCAAGGCGATCATGCGCACCGCGCCCGCGACCAACACCTCGCCGCTGCCTCGAACGCGCGAGCCGGACCTTGTCCTGCTGGCCGACGCCGCGGTGCCCGACCCGCACCTGGTCCAGCGCCTGTTCGCGGCGGGCTCGGCCCACCTGATGGTGTGGGCGGGTGAGGGCGTCGGCATGGTCGGTCCGCTGGTCGTGCCCGGCCGCAGCTCCTGCCTGCACTGCGTCGACCTGCACAAGACGGCGGCCGAACCGGCCTGGCCCGCGTTGGCGACCCAGCTGGCCGGCAGGGCACAGCAGGCTGACCTGGCATCGGCGCAGGCCAGTGCGGCGTTCGCGGTCAGCCAGGCGCTGCGAGTGCTCGACGGTCCGCGCCGGCGCGACACGGTGGCCCCTGTCGACCCAACCGACCTGCCGGTCTGGGGCGCCTCGGTCGAAATCGACACCTACATCGGAGAAACGAGGCGCACCAACTGGTCCAAACATCCGTACTGCACTTGCCGCAGAACGGACGACCCGAGGGAGGGTGGCTGATCGAGTCGGCATACTGGAGAAAGATCGCGGGTGGCGTTCACGGGTGGCGCGCTCGAAAACCCGGCAACTCGGGTACCGGACAGATACGGTCGGGTGTGCACGGCCGATCCCGTTTCTGCAACGCACCCGGGAGGAGGGCTGATGGCTGACATCCCGCGCAAGGCGGCAGCCAGGACCGCGAAACTGGCCAGCCTCCCCCTCGGGGTGGCCGGTCGGGTGGTCGGCGGCTGGGGTCGACGCCTTGTCGGGCAGAACGCCGACGACGTGCAGGCCGACATCTCCGCGCGCACGGCCGAGCAGCTGTTCGCGGTGCTCGGGCAGCTCAAGGGCGGGGCCATGAAGTTCGGCCAGGCGCTGAGTGTGTTCGAGGCCGCGGTGCCGGAGGAGCTGGCCGGGCCGTACCGGGAGGCGCTGACCAAGCTGCAGACCGCGGCCCCGCCGATGCCGGCGCGGACCGTGCACCGGGTGCTGGTCGAACAGCTGGGCACCGGCTGGACGAAGCGTTTCGCCGAGTTCGACGACGCGCCGGCCGCGTCGGCGAGCATCGGTCAGGTGCACAGGGCGGTCTGGCACGACGGTCGCGAGGTGGCCGTCAAGGTCCAGTACCCCGGCGCGGACGAGGCGCTACTGGCCGACCTGCGGCAGTTGCAGCGCTTCAGCCGGGTGTTCCAGGCGTTCGTGCCGGGAGCCGAGGTCAAGCCGCTGCTCAACGAGTTGCGCGACCGGATGGCCGAGGAGCTCGACTACCGCACCGAGGCCGACCACGAGCGGGCTTTCGCCGCAGCGTTCGACGGCGACAAGCAGGTGTTCGTGCCCAAGGTGGTGGCGAGCGCGCCCAAGGTGATGGTCACCGAGTGGGTGACCGGCACGCCGCTCGCGGAGATCATCCGCGAGGGGAGCGTCGCCGACCGCAACGAGTCGGGTCGGCTGCTGGCGGAGTTCCATTTCTCGTCGCCGGCTCGGGTCGGGCTGCTGCATGCCGATCCGCACCCCGGCAACTTCATGCTGCTCGACGACGGCCGGCTGTGCGTGCTCGACTTCGGTGCGTGCGCGCGGCTGCCCGAGGGCATCCCGAGGACGCTCGGGGTGATGAGCAGGCTGGCCATGGAGCGGAAGTCGGACGAGCTGATCGATCTGTTGCGGACCGAACACTTCATCCGGCCGGGCAGCGACCTCGACGGCGAGGACGTGCTCAGCTACCTTGCGCCGTTCACCGAACCGCTGGCGCCCGAGCGTTTCCACTTCACCCGCAGGTGGCTGCGCAGGCAGGCGTGGCGGGTCGGTGACACCAGGGGCAACGACTTCCAGACCGGACGGTCGCTGAACCTGCCGCCGGAGTACCTGCTGATCCACCGGGTCACGCTCGGCGCGACCGGCATCCTCTGCCAGCTCGACGCGGAGTTGCCGGCGCGGGAGATCGTGATGCGCTGGCAGCCGGGGTTCGCCCCGGACAGCTGAGCTGAGCCGTCGGTTTACCAGTACTCGACGGGCAGCTTGCCTTCGATCTCGCGAACGTGGGCGCGGGCGCAGTTCGGGCACAGCCAGCGGAGTACGCCGCGGTCACGTTCGGACGACCAGGACATCGCCTCGGCAGGCGGGCAGTCGGCGGCACGCTGCTGACCGCATCGGGAGCAGGCCACGACCAGGTTCTCAACCACGAGCCGAAACGCTACGCCGTGCCGGGACCCGGCTGCCAGGTCCCGGCGACCGAGTCGCGCGGCCAGTGAGATCCGGCTCAGCGTGCCCAGCCAAGGTGGACGGTGCGCGCGGTCAGCAGGAACACGTCGTCGCGGTTGCCGACGTAGGCGGGGTCCTGTTCGTCGAGCAGCCTGCGCACGGTCTCGCTGTCGGAGTCGGTGAGCTGGCCCTCGCCGATCTGCTGCATCCAGCCGAGCCAGTTGAGCACCGAGTCGCGGACCGGTTCGGACGCGGGCGCGGGCCGGTCGATCAGGTAGCTGAACGCCGTGACGCCGACGAGGCCGACGTTGCTCAGGGCGAGGTTCCAGCCGATGGGCAGGGGGACCGCGTCGGGCATGTCCGCGCGCATGCCCCGGAACCAGTTGCCCTGGACCGCGCTCAGCCGCTCGTGCAGGCCGGGCTCGCCGACGCCGATGTCCCAGGGCAGGCAGCGCAGCGGAAGGCCGCCCTCGGACAGGGCGAGGCAGCCGCCGGGGATGAGCAGGCCGGCCAGATCCGCAAGCGTTTGCTGCTGGTCGGGCAGGTGGTGCACGACGTTGGCCGCCCACAGCAGCCGCGCCTTGGGCACGAGCGCGAGTGAGTCGCGGTCGGCCAGGTCGACGAGGGTGGTGTCGACGGTGACCACATCACCGTGTTCGGCCGCGGTGGACCGGGCCAACTCGCCCGCGGACTCGAGCAGTTCCGGGGTCGCGTCGACGAGCACGATCCGGCCGCCACCGTGCCGCGACATCGCCTCGACAAGGGCGATACTCATCCCGCCGGCGCCACTGCCGACATCGAGCACGGTGGAACCGCGCGGGGTCCGCTCGATCAGCCGCTCCGCGACTTCCCGCGCCGCGGGGGCATCCACCTCGTCGGCCTTGCGGAGCTGGGCCAGCCTGGCCATCCAGTCGATGCCGTCATGGGTGTGCGGGGTGCCCGCGTGTGAGTGTGTGGCCATACCGAGCACGGTACTGAGGCCGGATACGGCACCGCGAACTCTGCTACGAAACCGAAAGAAGCCGACCGTACAGTCGCGGGTTTCCGCACCGGACCAGCCCTCTCGACCGGTTCGGGTTCGACCGTTCGAACCCGCGCGAGATTGCGAATGGCGCAACGCGACCAGCCACATGGGACACCCGAATGCGAGCACGCCGTGGTGCCCGGTCGGGGAGAATCCGACCGGGCACCACGGCATTTGATGTTTTCAGAGGGGCGAACCCACTCAGGTCAGCTCAGAGGCTGGCGGCACGGGCCGCGCGGCGACTGGTCCAGCGGGCCAGTCGTTCCCACCTGCGAGCCGAGCTGAGCCGACGCGCAATCCGCATTTCTGCGGCCGTGCGTTGGCTCTCGCGCATTCGGGCTCTGGCTAGTTCTTCATGCAGCAACATGACCGCCGTTCCTTTCGGCTGTGCATAGGATTTGACGTTCCACTCATTGCCGTTGTGTTGATCGATGGCATTCACGCCGCGGCCTCCTGACCGTTTCCAACTTGACGAACGCTCGGACTCGGCAACACTTCTGGCTGCCGGTCTTCCTTACGGGGGCGACCACGGGGCCGCTTGCGGGCGATGACCGTCCCGCGCTCGAAGATCTGGCCACCCCACACACCCCACGGCTCGTGCCGGGCGAGTGCGCCGGCCAAGCACTGGGCGGCGACCGGGCAGCCGGTGCACAACGCCTTGGCCCGGTCCAGCTCGGCCGGGGTCTCGGCGAACCACAGGTCGGGGTCGTTGGCCTGACAAGGAGTCACGCCCTGCGTTGCCGGAGCGGCGTCCAGCAAACCGACCAACCCGAAGTCGGGCTCAGGCAACGTGGCCCCGCCTCCCCGCGGGGCTGTTGCGGTCAACATGATTGTGGCTCCCATCTGTTCGGTTATTGACTTCGCTGGAGAAACCTGGTCGAACGTGGAAATCACTGCGGAACCTGTTCTCATTCGGTGGAGCACCGGGGCTGAAAAAACACAAAGGCCGCGGATCCGATTACCGGAGTCCGCGGCCTTTGAGAGCCTGAGTGCCCTGACGCTAGTCAAAGGCATCTCTATGTGCGGACGGCGGTATGCCGGTCGTACCTTCTGCGACCACTGGCCGGACGTGCTGCTCAAATTTGGGGGTCTGCTTGGCGATCCCAGAGATCTGGTCCCAGCCGGCGCCGACCATGCGGGCACATTCGGCCTGCGGTCGCAGATCCACGAGCAGCTCAGCCGACATGAGGCTTTCCTCGGACAGCAGGTAGCCTTGGGTCCTGTTGGCATTGATGATCACGTTGGACACGGGGCTCACCTCCTGTAGAAGTCTCATCATCGACGTCCGCGGGCCTTCGGCCCCGGTGACTGTAGGTTATGGGGTCCGAGGGGCCCAAGGCAACACTTTTTCCCACATTGCCCTGATTCGGGTACATCTTTGCGACGGCAACCGCTGACCTGCGACGTCAGGGTTACCGAGCCGGCACGGTCAGTTGGCCTTCTGCACCGTTGCGGACTGCGCGACAAGGGACAGCACCGCAGCGCCGAACTTGTTCAGCTTGGTGGCGCCGATGCCGGAGATCGACACCAGTCCGGCCTGGTCGATGGGGCGTTGTTCGGCGATGGCGACCAAGGTCGCGTCGGTGAACACCACGTACACCGGCACCTTCAGCGTCCGCGCCTGATCCGAGCGCCAACTCTTCAATCGCGCCAACAGGTTCTCGTCGATGTCAGATGGACAGTCGGCGCACCGGCCCAGTTTCACCGGCAGCGTACCGATGAGTAGCTCGCCGCAGACGCGGCAGTGCGGCTGCTTGGCCGGCTCGGGGACGGTCGGCCGGTTGCGCGCGGCGACCCTGGCGGCGGGATGGTCCTCGGGGACGAGTCCATAAAGGAACCGACTGCGCCTGCGGTAGCGCCTGCCACCGCCCGCCCTGGCCAGTGCCCAGGACAGCGACAGGTGATGGCGGGCGCGGGTGACTCCGACGTAAAGGAGCCTGCGCTCCTCCTCGACCGCGGCTTCGTCGTTGTCCGCGTGCTGGATCGGCACGGTCCCGTCGACGAGACCGACCAGGAACACCGCGTCCCACTCGAGACCCTTGGCCGCGTGCAGCGAGGCCAGCGTGACGCCCTCGACGGTCGGCGGGTGCTGCGCCTCGGCGCGCTGGTGCAGTTCGGCAACGTACTGGGCGAGGTCGGCACCTTCGACCGCGCCGGCCAGTTCCTCCGACAACTCGACGAGGCCCAGCAGCGACTCCCAGCGGCCGCGCGCGGCGCCACCGACCGGCGGTTCGGCGGTGAGGCCGAGCGGGGCGAGCAGTTGGCGCACCACGCCGGGCAGATCGCCGGCCGGCGCGGACGGGATGGCCACGCGCAGGGTGTTCATGGCCTGGCGCACTTCTTGCCGGGCGAAGAATCGTTCGCCGCCGCGCACAAGGTACGGGATGTCGGCCTCGGTGAGCGCCTGTTCGTAGACCTCGGACTGGGCGTTGACCCGGAACAGGATCGCGATCTCGCTGGCGGAGATCCCCGCGTCGAGCAGTTCGCGGACCCGGCCGGCGACCGCGGCGGCCTCGGCCGGCTCGTCGTCGAACTCGGCGAAGCGCGGCTCCGGTCCGGGCTTGCGCTGGCCGATCAGCTTGAGCCTCGACCCGGCAGGACGATCTCGGGCCGCGCCGATGACCCGGTTGGCCAGGGACACGACCTCAGGGGTCGACCGGTAGTCGCGTTCCAGCCGGACGACAGCGGCCTCCGGGAAGCGCCGGGTGAACTCCAGCAGCGGCCGGGGCGATGCGCCGGTGAAGGAGTAGATGGTCTGGTTGGGGTCGCCGACCACGGTCAGGTCGTCCCGGCCGCCGAGCCACGCGTCCAGCACGCGCTGCTGGAGCGGGGTCACGTCCTGGTACTCGTCGACGACGAAGCAGCGGTAGCGCTCGCGGAACTCGGTGGCGACCTCGACGTTGTCCTCGAGCGCCGCGGCGACGTGCAGCAGCAGGTCGTCGAAGTCGAGCAGTCTGCCCTGGTTCTTGAACTGCTCGTAGAGCCGGTAGACCTTGGCCACCTGATCGGCGGGGGCCGGGGTGTCCCGCGCGTGTTTCGCCGCGACGGCCGGGTAGTCCTCCGGGGTCACCAGACATGCCTTGGCCCATTCGATCTCACCGGCGAGGTCGCGAAGGGCCTCGGCCTCGGTGGCGGTGCCGACCTGGTGCGCGGCCCGGCCGACCAGCCGCAGCTTGCCGTCGAGCAGTTCCCACTGCTCGTCGCCGACGACCCTTGGCCAGAAGTAGCGCAGCTGTCGCAGCGCGGCAGCGTGGAAGGTCCGGGCCTGGGCGCCTGCCACCCCGAGCGAACGCAACCGGGTGCGCATCTCCCCCGCTGCGCGCGCGGTGAACGTGACCGCGAGCACGCCACCCGCGGCGACGTGGCCCGCGGTGACCAGGTGCGCGATCCGTCGGGTGATCGCGCGCGTCTTGCCGGTGCCGGCGCCGGCCAGCACACACACCGGGCCACGCGGCGCGAGCACCACCTCGCTCTGCTCCGGGTCAAGTCCGTCCAGCACCCGTCGTGACCCGTCCATGACCCCGCATCCTGACAGAGTCGCCGGACAACATCGCGAAGGCCGGGCCGCAGGCGCGGAGATAACGGAAGGCAACGCCCCCTCCGCCAAGGTCGAGGCCGGCCGTATCCTGGTGGTCATGGCAGGAAAGCAGGACAAGGCAGCGCTGAAAGAGGCCGCCGCGGCGCGCAAGGCGGAGCGACGCGGCAAGTTCCGCGCGAACGTCAAGAACACCTACGAGGCGTTCAAGATGCAGCGCCGCGAGGACAAGCTGCTGCTGCCGCTGATGATCGGCGCGTTCATCGTGCCGGTGGCGATCGCCCTGGTGCTCAGCCTGGTGATCCTGAAGCTCACCATCGTCTCGCTGATCTCGACGCTGGTGCTCGGCGTGCTGGTCGGCGTCCTGCTCGCGTTCATCATCTTCGTGCGCCGCGCGCAGTCCGGCATGTTCGCCAGGGTCGACGGTCAACCCGGCGCGGCGGCGTGGGTGCTGGACCAGTTGCGCGGCGCCTGGCGGGTGTCACAGTCGGTAGCCGGCACCACTCAGTTGGATGCGGTGCACCGGGTGATCGGCAAGCCGGGCATCATCCTGGTCGCCGAGGGCGCGCCGCACCGGGTGAAGGGCCTGCTCGCGCAGGAGAAGAAGCGGATGGCCAGGGTGGTCGGCACCACCCCGATCTACGACGTGATCGTGGGCAACGAAGAGGGCCAGGTCCCGCTGCCCAAGCTGCAGCGGCACATCATGAAGCTGCCAACCAACATCAACACCAAACAGATGGACTCGCTTGAGGCGCGGCTCGGCGCGCTGGCCAGCCGGGGTGCGGCGTTGCCGAAGGGCCCGCTGCCGCCCGGCGCCAAGATGCGCAGCGTGCAGCGCGCCATCCGGCGCAGGTGAGCGAATTCAGCGGACGTTGACCACGATCGTGCCGGCCAACCGGTCGTGCAGGCCGCGGTAGTCGGTGTTCCAGATCACCGCCGGCACGATCAACGCCACCAGCACCGCCCTCGGCAGCGCGCGCAGCGGGCCGACCATCGCCTTGCCGTCGATTCGGGCGACCCGGATGCGCAGCAGCGCCATGCCGACGGTGACGCCGAAGAACGAGGTGCCGACCACCGCGATCAGCAGCCAGGCGAGCAGGCTCCAGTAGTTCTGGGCCTGCATGCTGGCCGGGTCGGTCAGGTGCGGGTGCGTGAACAGCGCGGTGATCAGGGCGGCGACCAGGCAGTCGATGACGAACGCGAGGAACCGCTTGCCCATCGACGCGACCGAACCGGCGCCGTGCTCGGGCAGCCCGAGTCGCTGACCCGGGTAGTCCTGGGCCGCGTCGCTCGACGTCGATGCCTCCGGTTTCGTACCGGCCAGCCAGGACTCCATCCAACCGCTCACCGCACCAGGGTAGTAGCCGAGCGGCGGGCACCCTGCGGGCGATCACCGGCGCCGTTAACATCGGCGAAACATGCGGGTGACGGTCGGGCAACACCACGCTCATACCGTCGTCACCCATAAGGATGCCGTGATCGGCCACGCGGCGACCGTGACACGAAGGAGCCAAAGAGGGTGTTCACCAGTCCCGACGAGGTCCTGCGCTTCATCCGCGACGAGGACGTCAAGTTCGTCGACGTCCGGTTCTGCGACCTACCCGGCATCATGCAGCACTTCACCGTGCCGGCCTCGTCGTGGGACGAGGATGCCATCGCCGAGGGCCTCGCGTTCGACGGCTCTTCGGTCCGTGGCTTCCAGCAGATCCACGAATCGGACATGCTGCTGCTGCCCGACCTCGCCACCGCGCGCATCGACCCGTTCCGGATCGAGAAGACGCTGATCGTCAACTTCTTCGTGCACGACCCCTTCACCCGCGAGGCGTACAGCCGCGACCCGCGCAACATCGCCCGCAAGGCCGAGCAGTACATCGTCGAATCCGGCGTCGCGGACGTCTGCTACTTCGGCCCGGAGGCCGAGTTCTACCTGTTCGACTCGGTGCGCTTCGACACCACCGAGAACGCCTCCTTCCACGAGATCGACTCGGTGGCGGGCTGGTGGAACACGGGCGCGGACGAGCAGGGCGGCAACCAGGGCTACAAGGTCAAGTACAAGGGCGGCTACTTCCCGGTCAGCCCGACCGACCACTTCGCCGACCTGCGCGACAAGATCACGTTGAACCTGATCGACTCGGGCTTCACCGTCGAGCGCGCGCACCACGAGGTGGGCACCGCGGGCCAGACCGAGATCAACTACAAGTTCAACACGCTGCTGCACGCGGCGGATGACCTGCAGCTGTTCAAGTACATCGTGAAGAACACCGCGTGGCAGGCCGGCAAGACCGCGACGTTCATGCCCAAGCCGCTCTTCGGCGACAACGGTTCCGGTATGCACTGCCACCAGTCGCTCTGGCGCGACGGCCTGCCGCTGTTCTACGACGAGTCCGGCTACGCGGGCCTTTCCGACACGGCCCGCCACTACATCGGCGGCATCCTGCACCACGCGCCGAGCCTGCTGGCCTTCACCAACCCGACGGTGAACTCCTACCACCGCCTCGTCCCCGGTTTCGAGGCCCCGGTCAGCCTGGTCTACTCCCAGCGCAACCGGTCGGCCTGCGTGCGTATCCCGATCACCGGTGACAACCCCAAGGCCAAGCGCCTCGAGTTCCGCTGCCCCGACTCCTCCGGCAACCCCTACCTCGCGTTCTCCGCGATGTTGCTGGCCGGTCTTGACGGCATCAAGAACAAGACCGAGCCGCCGGCCCCGGTCGACAAGGACCTCTACGAGCTGCCCCCCGAGGAGCTCAAGGAGGTCGCGCAGGTTCCCGGTTCGCTCGGCGAGGTCCTGGACAGCCTGGAAGCCGACCACGACTTCCTGCTCGAAGGCGGCGTGTTCACCCCTGACCTGGTCGAGACCTGGATCTCGCTCAAGCGGGACAACGAGATCGACCCGCTGCGGCTGCGTCCGCACCCGTACGAGTTCGCGCTCTACTACGACGTGTGAGTTAGTTCGCCCGTCCACGGACACAGGGCGGCGGCCGAGGGGTTAGCCCCGGCCGCCGCCCTGATCTGTGTCCGCAGTCGTACCGGAACGGACGCGGAAAAGTCGTACTGGAATGGACGCGGAAAACGATGGTTCCAACGTCGGGGCGAACTGCTAGCGTCCGCCGTGGTGTCGCCGTTCACGTAGGGGGGAGCGCTCAGCGCTGGAATCGATCGGCCGTTCGGCGGATCGATTTTCCGTGCCGGGTAGTCGGGATCCTTGCGGGCACGTCGGAACCTCGCCCACATTGTTCCGTCCAGGGAGTCTCATGAACCACGTTTCGTTACGCAGGGATCGACACAGACCCCGCTTATCCCGCGTGCTGACCGTCGGGGTGGCCGCGCTCAGCGTGATCGGCCTGGCCGTACCGGCCGCCGCGGCCGGCGCTGGTACCGCACCGCAGCAGATCGGCGCGGCACCGAAGGTACCGGCGGGCGCGGTCCGGATCGCCGATCCGAATCCGAATACCGTCCTGCACCTCGATGTCCAGTTGGCTCCGCGCGATCCGGCCGCGTTGTCGGCCTTCGTGGCTTCCGTGTCCACACCGGGTAGCGCCAACTATCACCATTACCTGGCCAAGGGCCAGTTCGCCGGGATGTTCGGTCCGACAGGGACCAGCGTCGCCGCGGTTCGCAACGAACTCACGGCCGATGGCCTCACGGTGGGCACGTTGTCCGCCAACGCGTTGACCCTGCCGGTGACCACCACGATCGCGCAGGCGCAGCAGGCGTTCGCGACCGGCTTCACCGGCTACCGGCTGGCCAATGGCCGGACCGCCTACGCGAACAACTCGGCCCCCGCGCTGCCGGCCTCGGTCGCGCACACCGTCAGCGCCGTGCTCGGCCTTGACAACCTGACGCCGCCGCCGGCCGCCGCGCACAGCGCGACGCAGGACAAAGCGGCCGTCTCGCACACCGCAGCCAAGGTGCGGCCGAACGTGGCCCGGCCGCAGTCCTCGGCGCCGAGCACCTGCTCCCAGGTGCAGGGTATTTTCCCCGGCCTGGTCGACGGCCAGAACTACTGGGAACCCAACTCGCTGAGCACCAGCGCGGCGTACAACACCTCGGCGCTCTACTCGAGCTATGGCAACACCGGCAGCGGTGTCACGGTGGGCCTTTTCGAGCTGGAGAACTTCTCCGACCTGGACGTCGCGGCCTACCAGAACTGCTACGGCACCTCGGTTCCGGTCAGCAGAAGGGCCGTTGACGGCGGTCCCACCGAAGCGCCCGACCCCAACGCGAACCGCGGTGTCGAGTCGGCGCTGGACATCGAGGCCGTCGCGGGTGTCGCGCCCGGTGCCTCGATCATCGTCTACCAGGGCAAGGACTGGGACACACTCACTGCCGCCAACGGCGACCAGGTCACGCTCGACACCTACACGGCGATGGTGAACGACGACGCCGCCCAGGTGCTCTCGACCAGTTGGGTCAGCTGTGAGCTGGACACCAACCCCTCGCTGATGAGCGCCGAGTCGCCGGTGTTCGCCCAGGCCGCGGCGCAGGGCCAGACGGTGGTCGCGGCGACCGGTGACTACGGGTCGACCAGCTGCTTCCCGGACGGTGCGCCGCCCTTCAACTCACCGAATGCCAGCAAGCTCTCGGTGAGCGACCCGTCGGGCCAGCCGTTCGTGACCGGTGTCGGCGGAACCTCCATGCGCAACAACGGCGGCTCTGCGTCGCTCAGCGCCTGGAACACGCCGGGGAGCCCGGCCGCCGCAACCGGCGGTGGCGTCTCCACCGTGTTCTCGCTCTCCGGTACGTCGAACTACCAGTCCGCAGTGCAGGGGGCTGGTTACGCCAACGTGTGTGGCGCTGCGTCCGGCGCGACCTGTCGACAGGTGCCGGACGTGTCGGCCATCGGTGACCCGGCAACGGGTTACCTGTTCGCCAACGGTCAGGACCCGCAGGGCAACCAGTTCTGGGGCGTCATCGGCGGTACCAGCCTGGCCGCGCCGTTGTGGGGCGCGATCACCGCGCTCGCCGATGCCAGTACCGCGTGTGCCGCCAACGGCGCGGTCGGCTTCATCAACCCGACGCTGTACCGCAATCCGGCGGCGCTGGCCGACGTGACTAGCGGCAACAACGTGCTGGCCCATACCAATTACACCGGGAGCCTGTATCAGGCCGGCACCGGTTACGACATGACCACGGGCCTCGGCTCGCCCAAGGCACCTCAGCTGGTCGAGGCGCTGTGCGGCGGGGTCGGTGCGACCGCGGGCAGCAGCTTCGTACCGGCAGGCCCGACGCGTGTACTGGACACCCGTACCAGTGGTGGACCGATCGGTGACCACTCGCAGATCCCGCTGCAGATCACCGGCGCCAACAACGTGCCGCAGACCGGCGTGACCGCCGTGGTGCTGAACGTGACCGCGACCGACACCTCGGCCGGGAGCTTCCTGACCGTCTTCCCGGACGGCACCACCCGACCGTTGGCGTCCAACGTCAACTTCTCGGCGGGACAGACGATCCCGAACCTGGTGACCGTCCCGGTCGGCAGCGACGGCAAGGTCGACATCTACAACCTCAACGGGTCGGTCGACGTGGTGGCCGACCTGTTCGGCTACTACACGACCGGCACCGGCAGCCTCTACCAGCCGGTCACGCCGACCCGCGTGCTGGACACGCGGACACCGATCGGTGTGCCGAGCGCGGCACCGATCGGCGGGAACCAGTCGATCGGCGTCCAGCTCACCGGTGACGGCACCGTGCCGCCGAGCGGTGTGACCGCCGTGGTGCTGAACGTGACGGCGACCGATACCACCCAGGGAAGCTTCCTGACGGTCTATCCGGACGGAACGCCTCGCCCGGTGGCCTCGAACGTCAACTTCACGGCGGGACAGACCATTCCGAACCTGGTGACCGTCCCGGTCGGCAGCGACGGCAAGGTCGACATCTACAACCTCAGCGGTTCCGTCGACGTGGTGGCCGACCTGTTCGGCTACTACACGACCGCTGGCGGCGGCTTCAAGTTCCATGCCTCCGCGCCGCACCGCATGGTCGACACCCGCGATGGCACCGGTGTCGCCCAAGGGCAGCCCGCTCCGGTGGGACCGGGCCAGACGTTCGGCCTCCCGCTCGGTGACAGCAACGGTGTCGGCAATGCCGGGGCGCTGGCCAATTCGGCCGGCCTTGTGCTGAACGTGACCGTCACCGGGCCGACCCAGGGCGGCTTCGTCACGGTCTACCCGTCCGGGGTGAACCGGCCGCTGTCGTCCAACCTGAACTTCCCGCCAGGTGCGACGATCCCGAACTCCGTGATCACCTCGGTGAACGGTCCGTTGACCGAGTTCTACAACTTCGCCGGTTCAACATCGTTGATCGTGGACGTGTTCGGCTACTTCGCGACCAACTGATGCGATCAGCACCATAGGAACAAGAACCTCGCCCGCGCCGACACCTGTCGACGCGGGCGAGGCCACGTAAGGATCAGCTCCTCATTGCGGGCGGCGGAGGGTCAACAGGAGGTTGGCGATACGCGGCGGGATGCGCGCCTCGCTCGAAACCGACCAGCCCTGCATTGCCTGACCGATCAACTGGTCCAGTTCCGGACGGGCCATGAAACGCACCGTCGGATCCCCGGAAACCCAGCGGTCGGCCAGGAACGCGGCAGAATTTGCCAACCCGGGCCGACGCTCCCACTCCTTGAGCGCGACCGTGCCGCCGGGCGCGGTCAACTCCGCGGCGTCCTTGAGGACCTGCAACCGCTCGCCCTCCGCGACGTGATGGATCACGTCGCAGATCATGATCAGGTCGAATAACTCGGGTTTCTCGGCGAGCAGTTCCGTCGTGCTGATCGGGCGGAATTCCACGCCCGTGCGGTCGCCGTCGAACATGCGTCCAGGGCTCGGCGCCGCCGGGTCGATGCCGACCACTTCGGCCTTCGGGAGCATCCGTCTCAGCGCGGCGACCATGGCGCCGTCGCCGCAGCCGATCTCCAGAATGCGCTTGGTGTCGGGAGCCACCGAGGCGACCGTGGTGGCGAGGACGTCGAGATCGATGAAAAGGCCCCGATAGCCTCTGATGGCCGGAGGCTCAAATCTGCCCAAAGCGCCGCGTACTACTGCACCTACGGACATGGTCCGTCCCCCCATTTTTTGTTGTGTCCCAACGCTTTGTGGGAACTGTATTCCCTGCCGTGGTACCCGATGCCTCGATCGGGAAACAGTCCCGGTGAATCGGGAAACAGTCCCGGTGACGGTCGCGTCGAAGCACCGGTCAGCCGGTTGACTACGGTAGGCCGGTGCGCATGACGGCAGTGCTTCGAGACAAGGCGGGCCCACCGGTCCTGATGGCCGGCGGACTTCTGGTGACCGGCTTGGCCGGTTATGGCTTCGTCGCGCTGTCCGGGCACACGCTGTCCCCGAAGGACGCGGCAGGCGTCGCCGCCGTGTACTTGTTGATCAACCTGGTCGGGCCGGGCGTGTTCGCCGCCCTCGAACAGGAGACCAACCGCACGGTCAGCGCTGAACTCGCGGCAGGCGGTTCGGTCAGGGCTGTGGCCCGCCATGCCGCCTGGGTCGGGGCCGGGATGCTCGTGGTCCTGGTCGTGGTGCTGGCCGGGCTGGCTCCGATACTGGTGCCGACCACGTTCGGCGGTTCGAGCGGCCTGTTCATCGCGCTGATGCTCAGCACGGTGACCTCAGCGGTGGTCTACCTGGCCAGGGGCCTGCTCGCCGGGACTCGGCGCTTCGCAGGCTACGCGGCAACGCTGGCCGGTGAGGGAGTGGCCCGGCTGCTGCCCTGCGTGGTGCTCGCCCTGGTCGGCGCGGCAAACGCTTCCGTCTACTGCCTGATTTTCGCGGCAGGCTCGCTGTTCGGCGTCCTCGCGGCGTGGCCATGGCTGCGCCGTCGGACACCGGTCGAATCGGTCCCCGGCCCTCTGCCCAAGGCGGCCGCGGCGCAGGGGATGGCCAAGCGGCTGGTGCTGCTGGCCGGCTCGACCTCGCTGTCCCAACTCATCGCGAACCTGGCGCCGGTGGTGATGGCCGGTCGACTGACCGGCAACGCAGCGGTCGTCGCCGCGTTCACCTCGGCATTCGTCCTGGCCAGACTGCCGCTGACCGCGTTCGCCCCGGTGCAGGCCCTGATGCTGCCCCCGCTCACCGCGGCGGCGGCCAAGGGCGAGCTGCGGATCGTGCGCCGACTGCTGGGGCGCATCGTCGCCGCGGCGGTCGCGGTCGGCCTGCTGGGCACGCTGGCCGCCGGCACGCTGGGTCCGTGGGCGGTACGGACACTGTTCGGCGCCAAGGTCGACCTCGGCTGGCAGGTGCTGACGGCCTTGGGCGCGGGCACCATGCTCCTGATGCTCGGGCTGATCCTGCAACCCGGTCTGGTTGCGCTCGGTCGCCATCGGGTGGTCGCCGCATCGTGGGCGGCGGGCGCGATCGTGCTGGTCGGACTGCTGTTCCTGCCCGGCGACCCACTACGCGCAGCAATCATCGCCCAGCTGGTCGGGTCCGGATTGGTCGCGGTCGGACTGGGCGCCGGACTGGTCGCCGCGCTCGGCGGCCGGTCGCAACCGGTCGCCGCGCCCGTCATACCCATGACCGCGCAACGGCCGCAACCGCCCTCATCTACGCTGTGACCCGTGTCGCGAGACGATCCAGATGACAAAGCATTGATTGTCGTGCCCGCCTGGAACGAAGAGCAGGCTGTCGGCGCCACGATCGCGGAGATCTATCAGGCCATGCCGCACGTCGACGTGCTAGTCGTCGACGACGGCTCGACCGACCGCACCGCGGCGGTCGCCGCCGCTGCGGGTGCCCGCGTCCTCGAACTCTCCTACAACCTCGGCGTCGGCGGGGCCATGCGCGCAGGCTTCCGTTACGCCGTCCAACATGGCTACTACGCGGTCGTGCAGGTGGACGCGGACGGTCAGCACAACCCGACCGATCTGCCTGCGATCCTGGGCGGACTCGCCGATGCCGACATGGTCATCGGCTCGCGGTTCGCCGGCGTCGGCGACTACCGGATCCGTGGACCACGGCACTGGGCGATGGTGCTGATGTCCAAGGTCATCTCCGGCCTGGCCCGCACCAAGCTGACCGACACCACGTCGGGTTTCCGGGCGACCGGGCCACGGGCGCTGCCGCTGTTCGCGGAGCACTATCCGGTCGAGTACCTCGGTGACACGATCGAGTCGCTGGTGATCGCGTTGCGCGCCGGCTGCCGGATCGCCGAAGTACCGGCCCGGATGCGACCGAGGCAGGGTGGGCGGCCAAGCCACCGCCCGATCAAGGCCGCGCTCTACCTGTTCCGCGCCGCGTTCGCCCTGGTGCTCGCCCTGGTGCGGCGGTGGGACGTCACGGTCCAGTCGACGACCGCACCGCTGGTGTCCGAGGTCAAGGGCGGTTTGGCCGGATGAGTTCCTACCTGGTCGGCCTGTTCGGCTCGCTGCTGATCCTGGCCGGAATCTTCGAGTTCCTGCGCCGTCGGCAACTCAGCGAGAAGTACGCGGTGCTGTGGCTGGTCGTCGGTGTGCTGCTGCTGGTGCTGACCGTCTTCCCCGGCCTGCTCAACGGGGCCACCCGCGCGCTCGGCGTCGGCCTGCCGTCGAACCTGCTGTTCTTCGTCGGCATCGTGTTCCTCGTCGGCGTGTGCCTGCACCTGTCCTGGGAGTTGTCCAGGCTGGAGAACGAAACCCGCAAGCTCGCCGAGGACCTGGCCATCCTGCGGCTGGAACTGCGCGAGCTGGCCAAGGATCGTGACCCTGAGACCAAATGACCACTCTCGACATTCTCATCCCGTACTACGGTGACGCGTCGCTGATGCGCGCCGCGGTGCGCAGCGTGCTCGCCCAGGACGACGCCCGGTGGCGGCTGACCGTGGTCGACGACGGCGGTGAGGACGGCGTTGCCGAATGGTTCGCCGGCATCGACGACGACCGCGTTCGCTACCTGCGCAACGAACACAACCTCGGCGTGACCGGAAACTTCAACCGGTGCCTTGAACTCGCCGAGCACGAACTGGTCGTGCTGCTCGGCTGCGACGACCTGTTGCTGCCCAACTATGTGCGTACGGTCCTCGGCGTGCACGCCGAGGTACCGGACGCGGCCGTCGTCCAGCCCGGCGTCGTGGTCATCGACGGTGCCGGGCAGCCGGCGCACACCCTGGCCGACACGGCCAAGCGCAAGCTGTACGCACCCAGGTTCACCGGTCGGTGCGAACTCACCGGGCAAGAGCTCGCGGTGAGCCTGCTGCGCGGCGACTGGTTGTATTTCCCGTCGCTGTGCTGGCGGGCCGACGCGATCAAGGGACTGCGCTTCCGCACCGATCTCGGCGTGATCCAGGATCTGGCTTTCCTGCTGGACATGGTCTGCCGGGACGGCAAGCTGGTCGCCGACGACACGGTGTGCTTCCAGTACCGACGACACCTGGCCAGCGAATCCTCGACCACCGCGGTGCAGGGCTCCCGATTTGTCGAGGCGGGCGAATTCTTCGCCCAGGCGGCAGAGCAGGTGGCGCGGCACGGCTGGCCCAGGGCGGCCAGGGTGGCGCGCCTGCACCTGTCGTCCCGATTGTTCGCACTGACAATGCTGCCCAAGGCGGTGCGCCAACCGGGTCAACCCGCGGTGCGCGCGCTGACCAACCACGTATTCGGCACCAGCCGACCGGCAATGCCCGCTCGCGCGGGTCGATGAGGTTTTTTTCTATGGCGACAACGGATTCCACCGAAGGCTCGGACTACACCGATCGGCTGGTGCGGTTGGGCCAGCCGATGTGGAAGCGCGTGCTCGACGTCCAGGCTCCCTACCGCTGGAACGTCCGGCGACTGTTCGGCGACCGCGAGGTGCTCGACGTCGGCTGCGGCATCGGACGCAACCTGGAACACCTTGCACCGCACGGAGTCGGCGTCGACCACAACGAACACTCGATCGACCTGTGCCGCGCCAACGGGCTGACCGCCTTCAGCACCAAGGAGTTCGGTGAGTCGGAGTACGCGAAACCGGGCCGCTTCGGTGGTCTGCTCGCCGCGCACCTGATCGAGCACATGCCCCGGCCCTTCGCGGTCGAGGTGCTGGCCGACTACATGGACTACCTCGCGCCGGGCGCAAGGGTGGTCTTCATCTGTCCGCAGGAACGCGGTTACGCCACCGACAGCACGCATGTGACGTTCACCGATTTCGACGGACTCGCGGACGTGGCGACTCAGCTCGGCCTGCGCGTGGTGCGGCGGATGTCGTTCCCGCTCCCCCGCGCGGCCGGTCCGGTCTTCCCGTACAACGAGTTCGTGCTGCTCTCCACCAAGCCTGAATGACTCGATGACCTGCGGTGGGCGGTTCCGGCCGCCCACCGCACGAGTTCACTCGCCGCAGCCGGTGATCCGGTACAGCTTCATGACGCCTTCCGAGTCGATCAGCTGGAAGCCGGGCTTGTTGCCCGGATCGACAAGGCCGGGATAGGTGTTCGGGGAGTGCCCGATCCGGCCGTTGCCGATCAGCAGGTATCCGACGTGCGTCTGCTGAACCGCCGGGCACACCGCGGGATCCGTTGCCACGTCGTCGAGATGCGCGTAGATCACGGTCTGGGCGGCCGTCATCGGGATACTCAGGTGGGGGAACAATGTCCGGCGATCGGCGAATGCCCACAGCAGAGCGCTGCCGTCCCACGGATTGTCCGCGACCAGCTCGCCCGCCGGGATGTCGTTCTTGATCCGGGCGAAGAACGCCTGTTCGGCCGGGTTGACGAACCAGCCCTCGCCGTTGAAACCGTCCAGTGAGCCTTCGCGGCGGAAGCTCAGCGTGTTGACGTGGGACTGGGCGTACAAGCCTTTGGTACCAACGAGAACGAGCAGCAGCACGATCACCGCGGACAACCCGGTCCGCGCGACCCTGCGGCCGACGAAGATCCGATCGGAACGGTCCAGCAACACCCGGACCTTGCCGATCAGGAAGATGGTCCCGGCGACCGCGAGCGGCACCGTGGTGATGGGCAGCATCGCGGCAAGTCGATAGGCGTCGTTGTACCAATACCCGGTGAATTTCTGGGTATCCGGCCGGTTGATCGCCGCACACACGACGTACAGGGCCGCGCAGATCACATAACAGCCGACGACCCAGCGCAGCGCGACCTGCCGCCGGCACATCGCGACCCCGATCAGCACCAGGGCCGAGAGCACCCACAGCGCGACGAAGCCGTTGGTGAAGTCGGGTCCGCTGGCCGCGTTCAACGCCACCTGCCCGACCGCCTGCGCCGGTGACTCGAATGGTGGCCAGTCCAGGGTGCGCACCGCGGCCAAGAGCGGCGTGGTGGCCACGAACCACCAGAAACCGAACGCCACGACGAGCACGACGACGATCTCGACGATCCCGCGCCACAACCGACCGCGCCGAGAAAGCGCGAGGGTCCGTCGGCCCATCGCGAAGGCGATCGGGACCAGGGCCAGTGCGGCCCAGGTGAACAGCACGTTCGTCTGGGCCAGCACGCCGGCGGCCACGACCACCGGCAGCAGCAGCCAGGCCCGGCCACGGCCGATCGGATCGTCGTCGACGAGGCCGAGGATGGAGATGATCACGGCGAGCCCGGCCGGCGCGATCGACATGGCCAACATGTTCGGCCACAGGATGCCGAAGCCGAGCAGGCCCCAGGGGAACGCCGAAAAGCCGAAGCTGAACAGGCCAGTCAGGCCCAGCGCGAGCCGGGAGCGCCCGAAGATCTGCCGGGCGAGCAGGATGCAGGACAGCGGCCACACCACCAGTGCCGCGGCGGCCGAGAACATGTTGGCGGCCACCGGAATCGAAGTGCCGGTGCTCAGCACGACGAGCGAGGTCAGGTCGTGCCAGGCGGCGGGATAGAACACGTGGGCGAGGCCGGGTGTGGCCAGCGTGCCCATGATCAACGAGTTGCCGTTGTGGATGTCCAGGATCAGCCTGACCGCGTTGTAGTGGTACACCGCGTCATAGGTTTGGGACAGCTCGTCAGGACGGTGCAGTCCGAGCACCATGATCAGGCAGCCCAGCACCAGCGCCGGCAACAGCCCCAGCATCGCGGCCGAGGTGACACTGCGTGGATCAGCGGCCCGGGCCGGGGCGCGGTGGCGCAGCAGGAATCCGATCCCGGCCACCACAAGACCCACCAGCAGGCTCACCACGAGAACCACTGGCAGCGACCAGCTCACGCCGAGTAACCCGAAGACAACGCCCAGTGACGCCGGCAACGCGATGCCGACGATCGGCGCCGTGGCCATCGCGGCGATTCCGCGCAGGCCGATGCCGTAGGTGGCCAGCAGGCCCGGCACCATCAACCAAGCCAGTCCGACCAAGGCGACCGGAACGGCTTCCAACCAACTCAACAACACCGTTCCCCCTGAGAGAATTACCCGGTAATGCCCGCAACAATAGGGCCCGAGAACCAGCAGGCCGCGCCCGGCACCGTACCCCGCCCGCGCTCGGCGCCTTCTTTACCGTCCACTCGTAACGTCCGGGTGCTTTCGGCGATAAAGGGGGGGTTTGACCGTTTCCAGGCCACCTCGCTCCGGTGGTCGACCTGCCTGCCCGGCTCAGGGAACGCGACGGCGAGTGGGGACAGTACTCACGTTGCTGTCGGGTGGCTCTCGCGTATCCGCGAGAGCCACCCACTCAGCTGGCGCGGTTGACCCTGGCCCGGTCGAGCACCTCCTCAAGACGCAGCGGGCTCGGCGGGTGGTAGCTCAGGCACAGCGGGGTGGCGATCTTGTGGAAGCCGAACGCCTCCCCGGCAACGTAGAACTGGGCGCGTTCCAGGCGGGAGATGTCGGTGACCGCGCTGGCCTTGGCCCTGGCCAACTCGTTGGCCGCGGCGATCTGTGCCGGGCTGTTGAGGCGGCCGAAGAACTGGGTCATGGCGTTGCCGACGACCTGGTTGTGCAGGCCCTTCGGCGCCTGGGTCGCGAAGAGCAGGCCGAGTCCGTACTTGCGGGCCTGCGAGGCGAGCACGATGGTGCTGCGCGTGCTCGCGGTGAGCGTGCCCGACGCCGCAAGCGTTTGCGCCTCGTCCATCACGAACAGCCCGCCGAGCGGCCGGTCGCCCGCAGGATGCTGTTTGATCCAGGCGAAGAGAGCCATCTGCAGTTGGTTGACGAAGCTCTGCCGGTGCTCGTTGGAGGAAAGGCCGACGAAGCTGATCACGGAGACCCGGGCATCGCGGCCGTGTGCCGGGGTGAGCAACACCTCCGGGTCCAGTGGCACGCCGGAGCCGCCGAACAGCGGATCGTTGATCATTGCG
>DASYBO010000663.1:0-23904 GCA_036500685.1 Pseudonocardiaceae bacterium
CACGGTCCCTGAGGCTGACAACTGATCGTGAATCGCGCGATAGCACGCGACCGACCACCGTCTCACCCGTTAGTGTTCACGGTGACCCCGTCAGGCGTTCAGAGATGCGCTAGCGGTCGGGCCGAGGAGGATGTGGGAGCAGCGGTGAGTGAGGTCGGTCAGTTGGTCGCCGAACGCTACCGGTTGACCCAACACATCGGCAGCGGCGCGATGGGGGTCGTCTGGCAGGCGCTCGACGAGCGACTCCATCGCACGGTGGCCCTCAAGCAGTTGTTGCTGTCGCCTGGTCTGTCCGCGGCGGACACCAAGGAAGCCACCGAACGGGCCATGCGCGAGGGGCGGATCGCCGCGCGCTTGCAGCACCCCAACGCGGTGTCCGTGTACGACGTCGTCGACGACAAGGGCCAGCCGGTGCTGGTCATGGAGTACGTGCCGTCGCGCAGCCTGTCCGCGGTCCTCGACGAGCGGCAGACGTTGGATCCGCTTGAGGTCGCCAGGATCGGTTCGCAGATCGCGACGGCGTTGACCGCCGCGCACACCGCGGGCATCGTGCACCGCGACATCAAGCCGGGCAACGTGCTGCTTGCTGACGACGGCATCGTCAAAATCACCGACTTCGGCATCTCCCGCGCCACCGGCGACGTGACGGTGACCGCGACCGGCATGCTGGCCGGCACCCCCGCCTACCTGGCCCCCGAGGTCGCCAAGGGGGAGAACCCAGGGCCGCCCTCGGATGTGTTCTCGCTGGCCTCGACGCTCTACACCGCCGTCGAGGGGTTCCCGCCCTTCGGGCACTCGGACAACACCCTCGCCATGCTGCACGCGGTCGCGGCGTGCAGGACCATCCCGCCGAAGCAGGCCGGACCGCTGACCGGCTTGCTCTCGCAGATGCTGCGCGCGAACCCTGAGGAACGGCCGACCATGGCCGAGACCAGCCGCGCGCTGAGCGCGTTGGCGGCCGGTCAGGCGCCAAGCACCGGGTCGTCCAATCCTCGGATGGAGGCGCCGAGCAGCCCGCCGCGCGGCTCGACCTTCGAAGAGGGCGCGACCACCAGAATTCCCAGACCCCCGCTGAACTACCCCACCGGCGGATTCCCGGCGCAGCCCGGCAGGCCCGCGAGTGACCAGACCGTGAACTTGGGCCAGGGTGGTTTCCCCGGCACCGGGCCGACCCCGGTCCAGCGACCCGGCTATCCCCCGACCGGCCCCAATCCAGGGCCACTCGGCTACCCGCAGGCCGGCGAGTCGCCCAGTGTGCCGTGGAAGAAGTGGCTGGTGACCGCAGGCGCGATCATCGCGGCCGCGCTGGTGGGCATCTTGGTGGCGAACGCGTTCGTCAACACCAACCCGACTTCCGCACCGCCGACGCCCTCCCTCGCGGCCCAGCCGACGACGCAGTCGGCGCCGGTCACCACGACACCGCAGGTCAGCAACCAGTCCGACCAGTCCAATCAGGCCACGACCAACGCGGCCATGACGAGCCTGCTGCAGACCTACTACGGGATGCTGCCGCACAATCCGGCGCAGGCGTGGCTGCTGCTGAGCACGTCGGCCCAGCAGGCCAACGGCAACTACGCCACCTATCAGCAGTCCTGGCAGAACATCGCCAACACCCAGATTTCCGGCATCACCCCCGCGGGCAGCGCCTCGATGGACGCGAAGGTCACCTTCATCCGCAACGACGGACAGACCGCGAACAACGAGATCGAGTTCGCCTTCGTGCAGCAGAACGGCCAGTTGAAGTTGGACAACGCGACCGTGTTGCCGGCCGGCAAACCGGGCAAGCACCACAACAACTGACGCCGTTCACCGGCAGCGCGCGGCCATGACCAGAGCGGCCACCATGTCCTTCACCAGCGGGTTGCCCACGTTGTTCACCGGGACGGCCGCGTAGATGCAGCGCACCGGTTCCGGACGGCGGATCCGGCGCACCGTCACTCCTGAATGGACGGAGCCAAGGCCGAGCGCCGGCACCATGGTCACGCCGAGCCCGGCCGCCACGAATCCTTGCGCCGTAGGGTAATCGTCCGATTCGACGACGAACTTCGGGGTGAACCCGGCCGCTGCGAACGCGTCAAGCATGATCTTGCGACAGGTCCCCGGCGGCCACTCGTTGTCGATCCACGGGTCGTCGGCGAGTTCGGCCAGTTCGATGTCCGGCTTGTCGGCAAGCCGATGCCCGCGCGGTAGCACCAGCCGGTACGGATCGTCGAGCAGGTGCACCAGCTCGGTGCCCGCGATGGCCTGCGGGGACATGCTGTGCGGCAACACGATGAGTTGGACGTCGGCCTCGCCGGCAAGCGCGGAGTCGGCCGAGTAGGCCGGTTCCTGCAGGCGTAGCTCGAGTTTCACGCCCGGCCTGCGCGCCCGGAACTCGGCGACCGCTGGCGGGACGAGCGCCGCGCCCGCGGTGGCGAAGTAGTGCACCCGCAGCCGTCCGGTCCGGCCAGCGCGCAGATCGGCGAGGGCGGTCTCGGCCTCGGCCAACCGGGCCATGATGTCGGTCGCGTGCTCGGCGAGCAGGTTGCCCGCGGCCGTTGGCCGCACGCCGCGCCCTGCCTTCTCCAGCAGCGCGGTGCCGGCCTCGCGTTCCAGCGCGGCGACCTGCTGACTCACCGCGGAGGGCGTGTAGCCGAGATTGGCTGCGGCCGCGCTGATCGAACCGCTGTTCACCACGGAACTCAGCACGCGGAGCTTGCGCACATCCAGCATGGGCTCAATGTACAGCTGCGCTTAAACGTCGTGAAGGAACTATCGCTTGTGCTGAACGATTGACACGGTCACGATAACTAGTGAAACAGTCTTAGCCAGTCATGGGAGGATCGATGCGTTCGTGGGGCAGTTGGGTGCGATTCGCGACTCTCGCGCTGGTCTGGGGATCGAGCTTCCTCTGGATCAAGATCGCGCTCGGCGCGCTGTCCCCGGTCCAACTCGCCTTCGCCCGGCTGGCCCTCGGCGCGGCCACCCTCGTCGTGCTGTGCCTGGCCACCCGGACCCGGCTGCCGCACGACTGGCGCGTCTGGCTGCGCATCGGCCTGCCCGCGGTCCTCGGCAACGCGGTGCCGTTCATCCTGTTCGGCGTCGGTGAACGCACCGTCAGCTCCGGCGTGGCGGGCGTCCTCAACGCGACCACCCCGTTGTGGGCGCTGCTGATCGCGTTGGTGATCCGCTCGGAACGCCGACCCGGCTGGCTGCGACTGACCGGCCTGCTCCTCGGCTTCGTCGGCACCCTGGTGATCTTCGCGCCGTGGCAGCAGAGCGGACTGGCCAGTTGGGGTGCGCTGGCCTGCCTCATCGCCGCGCTGAGTTACGCGATCAGCTACACCTACATCGGCCGCTACCTGGTCGGCACCGTCTCACCGATCGCCATGTCCGGCGCACAGCTGAGCCTGGCCACCGGCCTGACCGCGGTGAGCCTGCCCTTCGGCGGACTCGACGCAATCCACCTCACCGGCGCCATGCCCGTCGTCGCCGTCGCGATTCTCGGGATCTTCGGCACCGGCATCGCGTTCGCGCTCAACAATCGGCTGATCGCGGACGAGGGCGCCACCACCGCGTCCACCGTCGGCTACCTGCTGCCGGTGGTCTCCGTCGGGCTGGGCGCTTTGGCACTGCACGAACCGCTGTCCGTGCGGGTGTTGATCGGCATGGCCGTCGTCCTCGTCGGCATCGCCCTGTCCCGCCGCAAAGCCGGCTCGACGCACGCCGTCGTGGTCAGACCAGCCGGCGATCGGTCGCCCAGCGAGACAGTTCGTAGCGGTTCGACATCTGCGTCTTCCGAAGCACGCTGGACACGTGCGTCTCCACGGTCTTGACCGAGATGAACAGCTCGGACGCGATCTCCTTGTACGCGTAGCCGCGCGCGAGCAGCCGCAGCACGTCGCGTTCGCGCGGGGTCAGCAGGTCCAGTTCCGGGTCGCTGATCGGCGCGGCACCGGGACGGTCGGCGAACGCGTCGAGCACGAATCCCGCCAGCCTCGGCGAGAACACCGCGTCCCCGGCGGAAACCCGCAGCACCGCGGTGACGAGTTCCTGACTGGAGATGGTCTTGGTGACGTAGCCACGCGCACCCGCGCGGATGACCGCGATCACGTCCTCGGCCGCGTCGGACACGGACAGCGCGAGGAACACCACATCGGGCAGTTCCGGCCGGATCCGGCGCAACACCTCGGCGCCGCCGCCGTCGGGCATGTGCACGTCGAGCAGGACCACGTCGGGCTTGGTGTGGTTGATACCCGCGACCGCCTCACCGACCGAGCCCGCCTCACCGACCACGTCCACGTCGTCGGTGAGCAGGTCCAGTTCGGCCCGGACACCGGCGCGGAACAGCGCGTGGTCGTCGACGAGATAGACCCGCACCGGCCGACGCGGCACTCCGGCCTGCTGTGCTGGGTCGGTTGCCTCGGTCACCTGGACTCCTTAACCGTGTCGGTCGTCTCCTCGACGTTGTCACCAGTATCGCCCGTGCCCGCTGTACGCGAAGCCTTGCGGCCGATTCTGTCGCGCAGCCTCCCCTTGGGGCGCGCCGGTTTCGCGGCACGGCCACGGTTGACCGGTCCGGTGCTGGCCGGTGCCGTCGTTCTCGGCATGGTCAATTGGACCTCGGTGCCTTCTCCCGGCGCGGAGCGCAGCTTCACGGTCCCGCCGTAGCGGTCCATCCGGCCGTTGATGGAGTCGGCGACGCCGTGCCGGTCCTCGGGCACCGCGGCCGGGTCGAACCCCTTGCCGCGATCGCGGACGAACACGGTCGCTTCGTTCGGTTCGACCTCGACGTAGACGCTGACCTCGGACTGGCCCGAGTGCTTGGCCGCGTTGACTATCGCCTCCCTGGCCGCCTGGGCCAGCGCGGCCAGTTTCTCGTCCATCGGGCAGTCGCCGACGAACACCGGCGCGACCACGATGGCGAAGGTGTCCTCGACCTCCCCGCTGGCCGCCGCGATGGCCGCGGCCAACGTCGGCGGCGTCGGCACGCCGTCCGTACTCGCGCCGTCCTCGCCCGCGGCGCGCGTGCGGCCGTAGCCGTCCGGGGAGTACAGCCAGGTGCGCAGTTGACGTTCCTGGCCGCGCGCGAGCCGCAGAATCTCGCGCGGCACATCCGGCTGCTTCTGAATCAGGGCAAGCGTTTGCAACACGGAGTCGTGCAGGTGGGCGGCGATCTCGGCGCGTTCGTCGGTGCGGATGCGCGCCCGCCGTTCCTCACCGAGGTCGCGTACCAGCCGAAGCCACCACGGCACGGTCAGCACCACGACGCCGACCAGCGTCGCGATGGCCGCGACCAGCGCGAACTCCAGCTGATTGAGGGTCTCGCTGCGCAACACCACGATGGCGATGCCCGCGACGACCAGCACCGCACCGGTCAGCAGCCGCAGCAGCGCGCTCCAGCCGCCGTCGCCGAACAGCACCCCGTTCATGCCGGTACGCGCACCGTCGACCCATCGCCGGCGCTTCGCGGTGTCGGCCTCGCGCCACACCACCGCGGCACCGATGATCGCGATGCCGAGCGGGATGGTGATCCAGCTGGCGACCGCGCCGGAGAGCGCGCCGGTCGCGATGGCCAGGCTCAGGCCCAGCGCGATCAGCGCGTAGGCCTGCTGCTTCTCCTTGGTCTGGTTCTCCCGACGGACCCCGACCGCTTCCTGCGCGACGAACATCCACATCAGTGCGTAGGCGGCGATCCCGAGCCCGTCCAACGCAGCCAGTGCGGTGAATCCCAACCGCACCCACAAGACGTTGACCTCGAGGTGATCGGCAAGACCACCCGCGACACCGCCCACGATCCGGCCGGTTCGGCGCCGCAACACCTGCGGTGTGCCCTCCGGCCGGGCGCTCAGCCACGCCGCGCGTTTGCGGCGGTCGGTCAGTGTCGTCCTGATTTTGCCCACAACCCATGGTCACACGGTCACGGCATCGAATTCATCAGGGAACCCCCGGAAGAGTCCGGGGCACTCTCAGGGGTGTCCCGGATGTCCGCGCAGGTCGTGCCGGCCATCCTGGATACCGTGAGTGGGAATGAGCAGGCCTCCGCCCCGGTCGCGGACACGGCCAAAGACTTCTGGGCGAACCGACCGCGTAGGCCGCAGGATGGCCGAATCGTCGCCGGTGTCGCCGCCGGGATCGGCCGACGCTACGGCATCGACCCGATCATCATTCGGATCGCGCTGATCGTCGCCACCTTCTTCGGCGGCGTTGGCGTGCTGTTCTACCTGCTCGGCTGGCTGCTGCTGCCGGCGGAACAGGACGAGGTCTCGCCGGCCGAGGCCCTGATCGGCCGAGGGCGCAGCGCGACGTCGGCAGGACTGACCATCCTGCTCGGGATCGCGCTGATCCCGGCGATCACCTTCTTCACCCACGGTGACTTCAGCACCTACCTCGTGGCCACCTGCCTGGTGGTCGGACTGTTCCTGCTGCACAGGGGACGCGCCGACCACCAGTACGCGCTGCGGCCCACGGCAAACCCGGCGCAGATGCCGACCACCGCTACCGGATTCAAGGGGGATCCCATGACCGACCAGACCCGGTGGATGGGACAGCCACCGGCGACCGAGCAGCAACAACCGCCCGCCTGGGATCCGCTGGGTGCCGCGCCGTTCGCCTGGGACCTGCCCGAACCGCAGCCGACCGCACCGCAGCCGGAACCCGAACTGCCGCCGCAGCCGCGCCACAAGTCCCGGATCGGCCTTGCCACACTCGGTTTCGCGGTGGCCGCGGGTGCCGCGATGTTCGCGACCGGCGCATTCACCCCGCACATCATCGTCGGCATCCTGGCCGGCATCGTCGGCCTCGGCATGGTCGCGGGCGCATTCCTCGGTGGGGGTCGCGGGCTGATTCCGCTGGCCGCACTGCTCTGCTGCTTCGGCGTGATCCTGACCGTCAGCCACGTGAGCGACACGCACAACATCGTCGACGACGCCACCTACAGGCCGACCGCGATCACCGCGGTGCAGCCCTCCTACAACGCGGGCATCGGCGACCTCACGCTCGACCTGAGCCGGTTGCCGAACACCGGCACGGTCAACACCACGGTGTCCGTCGGCACCGGTAACGCCAGGGTGCTGGTGCCGGCCAACGCGGACGTCGTGGTGACCTGCCACGCCCCGATCGGCAACGTCGACTGCCTCGACATGCACGAGAACGGCGCCAACAACGACGCGATCCACGCCACCCAGAACGACCCGAGCGACAACCTGAAGATCACTCTGGATGTCAACGCGTCCATCGGAAATGTCGAGGTGACGAAGTCATGAACGACCAGGACACCGTGACCAACGAGACCAGGGCGCCCCGTCGCCGGTTCGACCCGATCATGCTGATCCTCGGGGTTGTCACGCTCGCGGTCGCCGGCTACATCATCGGCTTCGGCTACGTGCCCTTCCCGCACATCGACGCCCGGTGGGTGCTGGCCGGCGGCGGCCTGCTGGTCGGCGTGCTGATGCTGACCGCGTCGTTGCGGCCGAGGCGCCGCAGGGACCGCTGAGACCGGGGGAGAATCGCCCCGACCGCCCGCAGGGGGTGGTCGGGGCGATTCGCGTGTCCGTTCAGGCCACCAACTCGCCGCGCTCGTGGTGCGCGCGGCGCGCGTCTAGCTCACTCCCACTCGATGGTGCCCGGCGGCTTGCTGGTCACGTCCAGCACCACCCGGTTGACCTCGGCCACCTCGTTGGTGATCCGAGTGGAGATGCGCTCAAGCACGTCGTAGGGCAGCCGGCTCCAGTCCGCGGTCATCGCGTCCTCACTGGACACCGGCCGCAACACCACCGGATGCCCGTAGGTCCGGCCGTCGCCCTGGACACCGACGCTGCGCACGTCCGCGAGCAGCACCACCGGACACTGCCAGATGTCCCGGTCCAACCCGGCCGCGGTCAGCTCCTCGCGAGCGATCGCGTCGGCCGCCCGCAGCAGCTCCAGTCGCGCCGCGGTGACCTCGCCGATGATCCGGATCCCGAGGCCAGGCCCTGGGAAAGGCTGCCGGTGGACAATCGTCTCGGGCAGGCCCAGCTCAAGGCCGACCCGGCGCACCTCGTCCTTGAACAGCGTGCGCAACGGCTCGACCAGCGCGAAAGCGAGGTCGTCCGGCAGCCCGCCGACGTTGTGGTGGCTCTTGATGTTCGCCGCGCCCGCGCCGCCGCCGGACTCCACCACGTCCGGGTACAACGTGCCCTGGACCAGGAAGTCGAAATGCTCACCCCGTTCGCCGGCACTGTCCTGCACGTCCCGCGCGGCCTGCTCGAAGACCCGGATGAACTCGCGGCCGATGATCTTGCGCTTCTGCTCCGGGTCGGTCACTCCGGCCAGCGCGTCCAGGAACCGCTGCTGGGCGTCCACCGTCACCAGCTTGACCCCGGTCGCCGCGACGAAGTCCCGCTCGACCTGCGCTCGCTCACCGGCCCGCAGCAGCCCGTGATCGACGAACACACAGGTCAGCCGGTCGCCGATGGCCCGCTGCACCAATGCGGCGGCCACCGCGGAGTCCACTCCGCCGGACAGGCCGCAGATCGCCCTGCCCTCGCCGACCTGCGCGCGGATCGCGGCGACCTGGTCGTCCACAATGGAGGAAATCGTCCACTCAGGACCAATGCCGGCGATCTCACGCAGGAACCTGCGGAGAATCTCCTGGCCGTGCGGGGAATGCGCCACCTCGGGGTGGTACTGCACACCGGCGAAGCGCCGCTCCCGATCCTCGAACGCGGCGACCGGCGCACCCGCGCTGCTCGCCGTGACGGTGAAGCCCTCGGGCGCCTCGGTGACGCTGTCGCCGTGGCTCATCCACACCGGATGCCGGCCAGGCAACTCCGCGTGCAGCACGCCGCCGTCCTTGCCCACCGCGACCTCGGTCCGACCGAACTCGCGATCCCCGGTGTGCGCCACCGTGCCGCCAAGGGCCTGCGCCATCGCCTGGAAGCCGTAGCAGATTCCCAACACCGGCACACCCAGGTCGAAGATCGCCGGATCGATCTCCGGTGCCCCCTCCTGATACACGCTGGACGGTCCACCGGAGAGCACGATCGCGGCCGGTTCGCGCTCCGCGAGTTCCTTGACCGTGGTGGTGTGCGGCACAACCTCGGAGTACACCTGCGCCTCACGCACCCGCCGGGCGATGAGTTGGGCGTACTGCGCCCCGAAATCGACGACGAGCACCGGATGCTGCGCGCTGTTGGCGGCCACTGCGGGCGGACCTCCTAAGTCGACGACTCCCGGGCCGACCCGGCCCGTCAGGCCATCATCGTCCCAGGTCGGCAACGCACCAACCGACCCGACCTGGCAGATGTGACCCCCGCCATTCACCGCGCCGGACCGGCCAGCCCCAGCAGGAAGGTCCGCAGCAACCTGGTCAGTTTCGGCACGAAGTCGACCGCCGCGTGCGCGAGCCGCGGATCGCCCTCGTAGAGCCCCGCCAGGATCACCGGCGGATGCGCCGCCTGCCAGGTCGCGCCGGCCAGCGCGGTGATCGCCACGACCAGGTCGCGCGCGGCAGGTTCGGTCAGTTCGGGCAGCGCCCGCAGGCACAGGCCGACCAGCCGGTCGGCCTGCGCGACGGCCTTGAGCTTGAAATCCCAGACCGATTCCAGGCTGACCTCCCGCTCGAAACTCACCTGCACGTGCCCGAGCAGATCGCAGAACAGCGGCCGATCGGCCAGCGTCCGCGCGACAACCTCCGCCAGATCCGACCCGCCCGCCGTCTCCGCCGCGGTCTCCACGGTCTCCAAGGCCCCCTCCACCGCGTCCACCCACTCCGACCATCCCTCGGCGGCCAGCCGCAGGAAGATGTCCTCGCGCGACTCGAAGTACCTGCGCACCGCGGACACGTGCACGCCGGCCGCGTTCGCGATCGCGGTCAACGTCACCTCGCGCACTCCGTTGGCGCTCGCCAGCTCTCTTGCCGCACCGAGCAGGGCGTCCGCCCGTTGTTCCTTGTGTTCGGCCGTCCGTGCCCGTTGGAAACCCGGCTCCATCGCAGTCACACCTTCGAGTGTAACGCAAAGCAATTGCGTTGTTAACGCAATGGCCTTGCGTTATATTGATTGCACTACCGCAGGTCCCCACCTACATGCCAGGAGGCAATGCCATGTCCAAGCAGGTCTGGTTCATCACCGGCGGTTCCCGCGGCCTCGGCCGAGCCCTCGCCGAGGAAGCCCTCGAAGCCGGACACGAGGTCGCGGTCACCGCACGCAACACCGCCTCGCTCACCGAACTGTCGGCCAGATACGGCGAACGCGCCCTACCGCTCCCCCTCGACGTCACCGACGCCGAACAGGCCGACCAGACGGTCAAGGCCGCCCTCGACGCGTTCGGCCGGCTCGACGTCGTGGTCAACAATGCAGGCTACGCAACCATCGCCCCGATCGAACACATCCCGCTCGACGATTTCCGCGCCCAGGTCGACGCGGCCTTCTACGGCACCGTCCACGTCACCAAGGCCGCGTTGCCGGTACTCCGCGAACAGGGCTTCGGCCATTTCATCCAGGTCACCTCGACCGGTGGCCGGCTCACCGCACCAGGACTCTGCGCCTACCAGGCCGCCAAACATGCGGTCGAGGGCTTCAGCAAGGTACTCGCCAAGGAGGTCAACCGACTCGGAATCAAGGTCACCCTGGCCGAACCCGGCGCCATGCGCACCGACCGGGCCGGCGATGCAATGCCGGCACCACCACCGGTCGACCCGGTCTACCAACGCACGGTCGGCAACTTCATCACTCGCACCCGAGGCACATCGGGCCGCGAACCCATCGACCCGGCCAAAGTGGCCCGAGCTCTGCTGGACATCGCCCAACTACCCGAACCACCACTACAACTGGTACTCGGCCGAAACGCGGTCGACTACATCGCGGAGGACCTCAAACGCCAACTCCATGAAGACGGTAAATGGGCCTGGATCGGCCGCTCCGTCGACTTCGTCTAGCCCAATTGACGCAGGGTCTACTTGGCAGGTTCACTGACGCGTTCACCGAAACGACCGAGGGCTTACGGTGGGTGAGTGAGTGAACCCACGATCGAGGCCGAACCGAGGCAATGCTGGATCGCCGGTGTCGGCGAGCGTGGCGAGCGTTCGCTGACCGTTCGCCATCCGTTTGACGACACCGATGTCGCCGATGTCACCGTTCCAGGATCCGCTCAGATCGAACGAGCGGTTGCCGGCGCGGCGGCGATCGCCGGTGAGTTCCGGAACTCACCGGCAGCGGAGCGAGCCAGATCGCTCTACCAGGCTGCGGATCTGTTGGTCCGTCGCGGCGAGGAGATCGCCGAGACGATCACCGCAGAGAGCGGAAAACCTTGGCGTTGGGCCGAAGTCGAAGTGACCCTGGCCGTGCGGGTGTTTCGCGCCGCCGCAGCAGCGGCAGCCGAGTTCAACGGCGAACTCGGCGCGACCAACAAGCCCGCCCGGACAGCAACCACGGACGTGCCGATGCGATTGGTCGGCACCCGGCGGCGGGCACGAGGCCCGGTATTGGCGATCGGGTCCAGCACGTTTCCCTTGGCCGGGGCGGCGCGGCAGATCGCGCCAGCACTCGCCGTGGGCGCACCAGTCGTCAGCAAGCCCGCATCGCTGACGCCGCTGTCCACATTGCTGCTGGGTGAAATCCTGGCCGAGGCCGATCTGCCGGCCGGCGTGTTCTCGGTGCTTCCGTTGCGCGGCAGCAACATCACCGACCTGGTCCTGGATCCTCGCCTTCCGGTGATCTCCATGGTCGGGTCCCGCGCGTCGGGTGCTGCCGTGCGCACGGCAGCACCCGACAAGCACTTCGTCCTCGAACTGGGCGGCACGACAACGGCGATCGTGTGCCCCGACCTGACCGACCTGACCGGCGTGGCCGAACAGATCGCGTTGGCGGCCAACGCGCAGGCAGGCCAAGCGCGGCTGGCGCTTCGGCGAGTCCTGGTCCACCGGGACGTCGCCGAGGCATTCCAGGCCAAGCTGCTCAGCGCGGTCCGCGCGCTGGCCACCGGGAGCCCGCACGACCCGGAGGTCACCGTGGGCCCGTTGGTGAGCGAGGAGGCGGCCATCCTCGCTACACGGTGGGTCAACGACACCATCGCGGGCGGCGCGAAGCTGCTCACCGGCGGCGTCCGCGACCGGGCCACGATGACGCCGACCGTGCTGGCCGCACCGCCCGAGTTCCACTGCGAAGAGACGCTGGCCCCGGCTTTGCTTCTCTCCACTGTGGACAGCACGCGGTCCGCGCTCGCCGCCGCCAACGCGACCGGCTCCGGCTTGCCGGTCGGCGTGCTCACGCACGACATGCGGACAGCCCTGCTCGCCGCGAACGAACTCGACGCGGACGTGCTCGTCGGTGCGCTGCCCGCCGACGCGGCCACGATCGACGACATCGCGGATGTCGTCGAGGCCTACACGCGCCCGCAAACAGTTGTCCTGAATGGAGGGTCGATGGACTGAGTCAGGCCTTGCCGATGGCCTGCGGAAAACTGAATACGCCGTGCGGGTCGTACTGGCCTGCCACCTGGCGGAGTCGCGCGAGGTTGTTGCCGTAGTAGGCCTGCCCCCAGTTGGGCATGGCTGGGTCGATGTAGTTCACGTACCCGGTCGTGCCGAGCGGACCGGCCAATGTGTCCCGGACCTCTCCGACGACTCGGGTCGCGGCCTGCTGGGAGATGGTGAGCTTCTGGTAGATCTGCACCGAGGCGATGGCCGAGCGGTACGGGAACGCGGTGGCATCCGCGCCGACCCGACCAATGGCGCCACCGAGCGCGTCGAAGACCAGGTTGAGCCCGGTCTTTCCCGCGCACAGCGACGCGATCGAACCAGGATCACCGATCGGGCTGTTGACCATCCGCGACGACGCCACGAAACTCTCCCGGCCCAACTGGCCGCCGGCAGTGGTGAGGTGGCACTGCTCAATGCTGTCCGACGAGCAACCGGCGAAGTAGCGCATGGCATCCAGGTAGCTTTTGCTGAGCACATACCGGCTGCTGGGCGACACGCTCGTAGCCTGGGTGAGCGCGCTGAGCTGCGATGTCAGCGCCGACGACGACCCGATGAAGGTTCCGGTGACCGAACACGTCGCCGGTGAGCCGCCCGCGACATTGCAGGTGGACCACAGTTCGTCCGGCGCGGCCGTGGCCCACTGCTGCCAGCCGCCGAGCACGGCGCCGACCGAGCCGGCCGGAAACTGCATCGTGAAGATCCGCACCGACGGGGCGGGCGCGGTGGCGAAGGTGAACGAGGTGACGATGCCGAAGTTGCCGCCGCCTCCGCCGCGCAGTGCCCAGAACAGGTTGGGCTCGGAGCTCGCGGACGCGGTGCGCTGCACGCCGTCCGGTGTGACGATCGTTGCGCTGGTCAACTGGTCGCAGGTGAGCCCGAATTTCCGGCCCAGCACACCGATTCCACCGCCGAGCGTGAGACCGGCGATGCCGACCGACGGGCAGGATCCGGCGCCGATGGCGCGGCCGGCATTGCCGGCGGCCGAGTACACGTCGATGAGCCGCGCGCCCGCGCCGACGACCATGCTGCCGTCCGGGTTGACGTTGATCCCGGAGAGGCCGGCAAGGTCGACGACGAGCGCGCCGTTGGGGGTCGAGTAACCGGCGTAGCTGTGGCCGCCACTGCGCGCGGCGATCGGGGTGCCGGTCGCGGCCGCCGCGGCGACGCAAGCCTGCACGTCGGCCGGTTTGGCGCACAACGCGATCGCGGCGGGTTGCCGGCCGTCGAACAGCGGGTTGTACGAGCGGCTCGCCGCCGAGTAGCCGGATTGGCCGGCTCGGAGAAGACGCCCGGAGAGTTTCCCGGCAAGGGCGGCGTAGTCGATCGGTCCGGGCGCGGCCGTGCTGCTCGGCGGCGACCCGGTGGACGTTGGAGTGACCGGCTTCGAAGTGGTCGGTGCGGACTGGCTGTTCGAACCCCCACAAGCGGCGAGCGCGGTCGTGGCAACGCCGAATCCCCCGGCCAGTCCGGTCGCCCGCAGGAAGCCTCGCCGGTCCAGCCGGCCCGGGTTGGGTTCCCCGATCATGTCGACACCTCCAGCAGGTGGACGCATCATGCCCGGTCCTGGTTGATCGCGCCGACCGAAAAGAACCCAGCCAATGGAAAAGTCGATGTGCGCGGCCGCCTCTGAACACGGCCGAGCACATCGACATCACCTGCTGCAGAAAGAACCGGTGTCAGGACTTACGCAGCACGCCGATCAGGCCGTGCGTTTCACCGTCGATGCCGGCGCTGAAGAAGATCGAGTCGGTGCCGCCGGTGGCCGCGGTGCCCTGGATGAGCGCCCACAGGCCCGGTTCGGCGAACGGCTTGCCGGTGGTGCTGTCGGTGAGTTGGCCGACGACGAACGGAGTGAACCGGCCGTAGCCAAGCGGAGCGAGCACGTTCACGCGGCCGTCGCCGAAGTTGCCGACGAGCAGCGAACCGGCGAGCTTGCCCCAGCTGCTCGGTGCGATCGCAACGCCCCAGGGGGCGTTGAGGGCGCCGCCGGTGGCGATCCGGGCGACGAACCGACCGTCGGCGGTGAACTCGTCGACGATGCCGAGGCCCTTGCCGAGGATTTCGCGGCCGTTGGCAGGGTTGGGCTCGGCGTAGGTGACGAACACGTTCCCGTTGATGGTCTGCGCGTTGAAGGGCGCGAACTTCTCGGGCACGAAACGATCCTTGAAGGCCCAGGAAGGTTCGGTGACGTGCTGGAAGGTGGAGCTGAACACGTCCACCCGGCCCTGGCCGAAGTTCGCGGCGTAGAGCTGGTCGCCGCTGTACTTGCTGGTGGCGAGGGCGAGGCCGGTGTAGACGGCGCCGGGGGTGCTGGCCTTGATCTCGGCTGAGCCGATGCTCGGGTCGACCCCGGGTGCCCAGGCGACGATGTTGCCGCTGATGGTGGAGAAGATGAATCTGGCCGGGCCGCTGGCGGACGCGGTGCTGTTGACGAAGTCGGTGCCGCCGTTGAACACCTGACCGGTGGGCAGACCTGCCGGCGTGCCGGGGATGGTGACGCGGACCGCGCCGACGGTGCTGGCGGTGTTGCTGTCCGGTGCGTTGCTGTAGAGCGTCGATGTGCTGGTGTTGGCGTTGGCCGACCACAGCGGCGAGGTGGGGCTCAGTGCCAGGCCCCAGGGATTGACCAGGGCGGGGTCGGTGTCGGACGCGGTGCCGGCCTGGTCAGACACGAGATTGGCCTGGCTGACGCCGAACGGGTTGGCATGGCCGTGCCCGTAGGCCGGGCTGGCGGCGGCCGGCACGCCGGCGAAGACCAGACCGCTGGCACCGGCTGCCGCGGCCAGGACCGCGAGCGAACGCTTGGCAAAGGGAAGAATCGACATGTGAGCTGCCCCTCTGATTTCGGTTACTTGCATCCGGCTACACGGCCGGAACCGGAAATCGGGTCACCGTCGTTCTTCGGTTTTTCTCTATCGGAACCGGCTCAGCGTCGGCTCAGGAGAGCCGGAGCGCGGCGGGCGCACTGCGCGGCACCGCGGGCTTGGTCGGCGCGATCGGCTCGATGCGCCGGTATTCCGCACCCTGTTCGGGTCGCTGGTCGGGTTCGCCCTTGTTCGGCCAGAGCGCGAAGGCGCGTTCGGCCTGCGCGGTGATGGTCAGCGAGGGGTTGACTCCGAGGTTTGCCGAGATCGCCGAACCGTCCACAACAGACAGACCGGGGTAGCCGTAGGCACGGTGGTAGGGATCGATGACGCCATGATCGGCATCGGAGCCGATGGCGCACCCGCCGATGAAGTGCGCGGTGAGCGGGATATTGGCGAGTTCGCCCCAACTGCCGCCCGCGTAGCCGCCGATGTGCTTGGCCGCGAGCTGGCTGGCCTGGTGCGCGGCCGGAATGAACCCTGGATTCGGTTCGCCATGTCCCTGTTTGGACGAGTAGCGCCGTCGGCCGAACAGACCCGGCTTGAGGTAGGTCGTGATCGAGTTGTCCAGGCTCTGCATGATCAGCAGAATCACGGTCCGCTCGCTCCACCGGTGCACCGAGAGCAGCCGCGCCGTGAGCAGCGGGTGTTCACGGGCGAACCGCAGAGCCTGGCGCCAGCGCGGAATCGGCAGCGAACCGTCCGTGGCCAGGCTTTGCAGCAGCCCCATCGCATTGCTGCCCTTGCCGTAGCGGACCGGCTCGATGTGCGTCTGATCGTCCGGGTGGATCGACGAGGTGATGGCGACACCCCGGCTGAAGTCCCGCTCCGGATCAACGCTCAACCGCGCCGACCCCAGGATCGACTCGGAGTTCGTCCGGCTCAGCTCCCCCAGCCGAGCGGACAGCCTCGGCAACACACCCGACTCGCGCATCCGGTGCAACAGATTCTGCGTACCCCACGTCCCCGCGGCAAGCACGACCTTCCCCGCCGTGACGGTGGTTCGCGACCTCTTCCCCACCCGCCCGGTCATCTGCAACCCCACCGTGAACGACCCGTTCGGCTCCGAACGAACGCTGGTCACCGTCGTCAGCGGAATGATCTTCGCCCCGGCCCGTTCCGCCAGGTACAGGTAGTTCTTGACCAAAGTGTTCTTCGCGCCGACCCGGCAGCCGGTCATGCAACTGCCACATTCGGTGCAGCCGGTCCGCTCCGGCCCTGCCCCGCCGAAGAACGGATCGGCCTCGCGTTCGCCCGGTTTGCCGAAGAAGACGCCGACCGGCGTCGGGTGGTAGGTCTCGCTGATGCCCATGTCGGCGGCGACCTTCTGCATGACCTCGTCGGCCTTGGTCACCGTCGGATTGGTGACCACGCCGAGCATGCGACTGGCCTGGTCGTAGAACGGGGCGAGTTCGGACTCCCAGTCGGTGATGTGCGCCCACTGCCGGTCGGCGTAGAAAGCACGCAGCGGCCGGTAGAGGGTGTTCGCGTAGACGAGGGAGCCGCCGCCCACCCCGGCGCCGGCCAGTACGACGACGTCCTTGAGCAGGTGGATGCGCTGGATGCCGAAGCAGCCGAGGCGCGGCGCCCACAGATAGCGGCGCGCGTCCCACGAGGTCTTGGCGAACTCCTCGTCTGCGAAGCGTCGCCCCGCCTCGATGACCGCGACCCGGTAGCCCTTCTCGGTCAGCCGCAGCGCCGCGACGCTGCCGCCGAAGCCCGAGCCGACAACGACGACGTCATAGTCCGGGGTGTTACCGGTGGGTACGGTCATCCACCGAGGTTAGGCCGACCGGCCGTTTCTGACCAGTAGTAAGTTACGCGTCAGCCGCGAACGGTCAGCCCGACCTTCTGGAATTCCTTGAGGTCGGAGTAGCCGGTCTTGGCCAGCGCGCGGCGCAGCGCACCGAAGAGGTTCACCCGGCCGTCGGCATCCTGGGACGGGCCGAACAGCAGCGTGCTCAGGTCGACCGGGCCGTCCGCGCCGACCGCGGGATCGAGCAGCGAGCCGACCGCGACGCGGCTGCGCGGCAGCGACGGGTGCGCGGCGGCGGAGGTCCAGTACAGCCCGCGACCGGGCATCTCGGCGGCCGTCGCGAGCGGTTCGCCGAGCATGACCGCGTCCGCGCCGCAGGCGATCGACTTGGCCAGATCCCCGCTGACGTGCACGCCACCGTCGGCGATCACGTGCACGTAACGCCCGCCGGTCTCGTCGAGATAGTCCCGCCGGGCCGCGGCCGCGTCCACGATCGCGGTTGCCATCGGCACGCCGATGCCGAGCACGGCGTCGGTGCTGGTCACTCCCGCGGTGTGGCCGTGCCCGACGATCACGCCGGCCGCGCCGGTGCGCATGAGGTGCATGGCCGTGCGGTAGTCGGCAACGCCGCCTGCGATCACCGGCACGTCCAGCGCGGAGATGAAGTGCTTGAGGTTGAGCGGCTCGTCCTCGGCGCTGACGTGCTCGGCCGAGACGATGGTGCCCTGCACGACCAGGATCTCCACACCGGCGGCGAGCAGGGCCGGGGTGAGCTCGCTGGCACGCTGCGGGCTGACCCGGGCGGCGACGGTCACCCCCGCCTCGCGGACCCGCTTGAGCGACTCGGTGATCAGGTCGGGCTGGATGGGCGCGGCGTGCAGGGCCTGCAGAATGCCGGTGATCTGGGCCGGATCCGCGCCCGCCTCCACCGCGTCGACCAGGGTGCCCAGCGCCGCCGTCACATCGGCGTGCCGCGCCCAGAGTCCCTCGGCGTTGAGCACGCCGAGCCCGCCGAGCCGACCCACCGCGATCGCGGTGTCCGGCGAGACGATCGCGTCGGTCGGGTGCGTGACCAGCGGGATGTCGAAGCGGTAGGCGTCGATCTGCCAGGCGGTGGAGACGATCTTGGAGGACCGGGTCCGCCGGGAGGGCACGATCTCGACGTCGTCGAGCTCGTATGCCTGCCTCGCGGTCCGCCCCATGCCGATCTCGACCAGGTCGCGCACGTCTCTTCCTCCGGCCATCAGTCACCCACCCACTCACAACACCCAAACACGAATATTCCTCACGCCCCCAAGGCACCCCCCTCCCGGCCCGGGGGCGGCGCCCCGCGTCGAGCCTATTTGGCGGGCGGGGGCGAACCTAATCGGTTCGGTCGGCCTGTGGATAGTTGGGGCGGTTGTGGACAACTCGGGAGTTGTCCACAACCCCGGAGTTGTCCACAAACGCGACGTCGCAGGTCAGCGGGTGCTGTAGTTCGGCGCCTCGACCGTCATGGTGACGTCGTGCGGGTGGCTCTCCTTGAGGCCTGCGGCGGTGATTCGGACCAGCTGGGCCTTCTGCAAGTCGGCGATGGTCGACGCGCCGGTGTAGCCCATGCCGGAACGCAGGCCGCCGACCAACTGGTGCACCACCTGGGCCAGCGGGCCACGGAACGGCACCCGGCCCTCGATGCCCTCGGGCACCAGCTTGTCCTCGGCCAGCACGTCGTCCTGGGCGTAGCGGTCCTTGGAGTAGGACTTCTTGCCGTCCCTTGCGCCCATCGCGGCCAGCGAGCCCATGCCGCGATAGATCTTGTACTGCTTGCCGTTGTGCAGGATCAGGTCGCCGGGCGCCTCACTGGTGCCGGAGAGCAGGCTGCCCAGCATCACCGAGCTGGCGCCGGCCGCGATCGCCTTGGCGATGTCACCGGAGTACTGGATGCCGCCGTCACCGATCACCGGGACACCGGCCGGGCGGCACGCCTGGTCGGCCTCGTAGATCGCGCTGATCTGCGGGACGCCGACACCGGCGACGACGCGGGTGGTGCAGATCGAGCCGGGGCCGACACCCACCTTGACCGCGTCCGCGCCGGCCTCGACCAGCGCCTGCGCGCCCGCGCGGGTGGCCACATTGCCGCCGACCACGTCGACGGTGTCGCCGAGCTCGGCCTTGAGCTGCGCGACCATCTCGACCACGTTGCGGGAGTGACCGTGCGCGGTGTCCACGATCAGCACGTCGACGCCGGTCTCGGCCAGCGTCATGGCGCGCTGGTAGCCGCCCTGGCCGACGCCCACCGCGGCACCGCACAGCAGCCGGCCGTCCGGGTCCTTGGTGGCGTTCGGGTACTGCTCGGTCTTGACGAAGTCCTTGACGGTGATCAGGCCGCGCAGCTTGCCGTCGCCGTCGATCAGCGGGAGCTTCTCCACCTTGTGCCGGCGCAGCAGGCCGAGCGCGGCCTCGGCGGTCACGCCGACCTGCGCGGTGATCAACGGAGCCTTGGTCATCACCTCGCGCACCGGGCGAGTGTGGTCGACCTCGAAGCGCATGTCGCGGTTGGTGATGATGCCGACCAGGGTTCCCGAGGCGTCGGTCACCGGCAGGCCGGAGATGCGGTAGCGGGCGCAGCGGGCGTCGACCTCGGCGAGGGTGTCGTCCGGGGAGCAGGTGACCGGGTCGGTCACCATGCCGGCCTCGGATCGCTTGACCGTCTCGGCCTGCCTGGCCTGCTCCTCGATGGACAGGTTGCGTTGCAGGATGCCGATACCGCCCTGGCGGGCCATGGCGATGGCCATCCTGGCCTCGGTCACGGTGTCCATCGCCGCGGAGAGCAGCGGGACCCTGAGCATGACGTTGCGGGACAGGCGCGCACTGGTGTCCACCTGGCTCGGGATGACGTCCGATTCGGCGGGCAGGAGCAGGACATCGTCGAAGGTCAGACCGAGCATCGCGAACTTCGGCGGCATCGCCGTGTCGATCTGCTCGGTCGCCGAGCCGGTCACCGATTCGAGCATCGTGGGTGTCATAGCGGGATGGCGAGCCTTTCCTGGCTGGGGACACACCGAACGCGTGTGCATCGGAGCAGGCAGAACGGGTAAGCCCATGGTATCGAGTGTCAGCGGGGAGCAGTCCGGGTACCGTGCCGGGTCGTGGCCCGTGATGCGTTGCCCCCAGACCCGTTCGACGGCGATCCGCAGGATCCGTCCATGCAACTGCGTGACGTCGACGAGGAGCCGGACGCGCCGATCGACGCGAATGAGCAGGAAGAACTGATCGAGGACCTCGCCGACCTCGCCGTCTACCAGGCGCTGTTGGAACCGCGCGGGGTCCGCGGCATCGTGGTGGATTGCGCGGACTGTGAAGAACCGCACTATCACGACTGGGCGCTGCTGCGGGCCAGCCTGGAGCAGCTGCTCGACGACGGCAAGATGCGTCCGCACGAGCCGGCCTACGATCCGGACCCGCGCTGCTACGTCACCTGGGAGTACTGCCGAGGGTTCGCCGACGGGGTGACCGCCTCCGAGACGGCCCGCTGACCGACGACCGCTGATCGCGCGCCGAACGATGTTCGGCGCGCGATCGCGGTTAGCTGGGGCTGTCCGGTGACGAACCGTTGGGGGTGTTCGCGCCGGCGGTTCCGGTTCCGGGGTTCCCTGGGCCACCGGCCGGGTTGGACACCGTGCCGGACTGCAGCGAGGGGGTCGAGGACACCGGGGTCGAGCTGGGCGCGCTCGATGTCGAGGACGGTGGCGGCGTTGGCGTGGTCGGCACGGTCGTGGTCGTGGAGGATGCCGGACCGGACGGTGTCGTGGTGGGCAGCACCGATCCGGTGATCGAGTTGTCCGGCGATGACGCCGCGGTGATCGGCAGGCCGCCGTTGCCGGTGCTCAACGCCAGTTGGTTGAGCAGGTTCTGCTGCTGGGCCTGCAGGTTGGCCTGGCCGTCCTCGTTGTCGACCGAGGGCAGGGTCTGCTGGGCCTGGGCCAGCGCCGTGCGTGCGGCGCTGTAGTGGCCCTCCTGCAGGGCAGCGCTGGCGTGGCTGAGCTCGGTGCGTACCGAGTCGGCCGCCTGGATCGACTTGGCGTGGTCGGCGTAGAGGACCTGGGTGAGGCCCCACAGGGTGTCGCCAGGCTGCGCGTCGCGGGCCGCGAGGCCGACTCCGGTGAAGACGATCACCAGCACAGCGGCGGCGGAGGCCAGTGGGACCAGGTAACGCGGCCTGCGGCGGTCGCGGTGCGTCGCCGCGAAAATCGTGTGCATGGCGGTTTCGGTGTCGACGAGCATCGGCATGGGTTCTTCGTCGACATCGCGTCGCCAGGACAACAACAAGGCGTTGAGCTCGGGCTCGGTGGCCGCTCCTGCGGAGCTCGCGTTGCCGAGCGCGGTGAGCAGAGCATCATCCGACCGCAGTGCGGCCAGGTCCAGGTCGGCTGACCCGAGCTGTTCGTCGATCTCGTCGACGGCCAGGTGGTCGAGCCCGTCATCACTGTCGAGACTGTCCAGGGCGTCGTTCGCGTGCAGGTTCGTCGGCAGCGCACGCAGCGACCGCAGGGACTTTTCCGCGTCCTTACCGAGCACCGACCATCTGTTGATCTCGGAGCCAGCGACCCGCTGACGCAGTTGCGTCCATCTGGATCTGCTGACCCCGTGGCCACGCTGGCCTCCCACTCAGACCACCTCCTCTGCGCCGAGTGTCTTACGTAGCCGGCTGAGCGCACGGTGTTGAGCCACGCGCACCGCGCCCGGCGTCGAACCGACCGCGTCCGCGGTCTCCTCCGCCGACAACCCAACCACCACCCGCAGCACCACGATCTCGCGCTGCTTGTCCGGCAGTACCTTCAGCAGCGAGGCCATCCGCGCGGAGAGTTCTCCGCGCATCGCCCGCTGTTCGGGTCCTGCCTCGAGATCGGGCTCATCCGGTACTTCCGCAACGGGCTCGGCGCGGTTTCGCGCCGCGGCCCGATGCGCATCTGCAACCTTATGCGCCGCGATCCCGTATACAAACGCCAAAAAGGGACGCCCCTGATCGCGATAACCAGGCAGCGCCGTCAGCACCGCGAGACACACCTCCTGCGCCACGTCGTCCGCCGAGGCGAACGACCGTTCCTGCCGGCCGACCCGAGCTCGGCAGTACCGCACCACCAACGGGCGAACCAACGCCAGCAGACGCTCAACGGCCCGTTGGTCGCCGCCAACGGCTGCGCCCACTACGGCGCCTGGTTCGTCCCCCAAAATCGTCATCGAAGGCAACAGTCCTGATGTTACGTATCGGCGGCACGGAACTGAACGTCGAAAATGACGGAGCGTAACGCTCAGTCACCCACAACGGTCTACGTCACCGTACCGCCCGGGGTGGCCAAGGCGCGCTTCATACCGAACTTCGATCGGCTGACCTGCGCGAACAATGAAGACGGCAGCAGAATCCGGCCCGGCGGTGGACCGCCGAGCCGGATGCATACCGTTGCATGCCGGGCGCTGGATTTTTCCGGCGACCCGGGCTAACCGGGTGGCCAGCTCAGGAGACCAGACCTCGGCGGAATCCGTGCGCCACAGCCTGCGCACGATCCCGCACACCCAACTTCCGGAACAACCGCCGTGCGTGGGTCTTCACGGTGTCCTCGGACAGGTAGAGCTCGCGGCCGATCTGGCCGTTGCTCTTGCCCTGGCTCATGCCGCGCAGCACCTGCAGTTCCCGGTCGGTGAGTTGGACACCGGGATCGGAGGGCTGACGAGGCGCCGGCACCGAGGTGCTGGCCAGGGTGTGCGCGAGCGCGGCGACCAGTTCCGGCCGGGACGCGTCCCAACGCAGGTAACCGCGTGCCCCACCGGCGATCGCGGCAGCGATACTGCCGGCGTCGTCCGGGGCACCGAATACGATGACATTCGCTTGCGGGTTCGCGGACACCAAACGCCGAGTGGCCTCAACGCCAGTCGGAACGGCGCGTTGCGTCCCCACTAGCACTACGTCAACCGGCTGACGGGTGAAGCGAGCCAACAACTCGTCACCGTGCGCAACACAGTCGATGCGACTAACCCCGGGCACAGCAGACATCACACGCGTAAGACCTTCTCGTACGCTGCGCCGGTCGTCGCAGATCAGGACCGTCGTCACGGGGACTCCTTCCAGCAGCCAGGTGACGTTCCAATTCCGGTATCGGCCAGTAGGGGCCGGACCTTGACACGATCTGGTGCTTAATCCGTCAAGAAGTTCACCCAGCACCCGTTCGAGTTGGTTCACCGGAACGGACCAGCGCGCTCGGAATCCACGGGGAAGCGGTTGCCAAGCGCTGCATGGCGCCGTCCGAACGAACAAAAGACCAGGTCAGGGCTTTACTTGCGATTTTGGCAAAGTGCTCACGCTGGTCCGGACCAAGATCGGAGAGCAACAGGGCGGCCGGCCAGGCGAGCGAAAATATCCCCCATCTGAGGGAGGCCGAAAGGACGCCTTCCAGTAGACCGTGCGCACGCACGGCCCCGTCCGGGGTCCCTCCAGCCGCGAACGTGGTCGCCAGCACGAGGTCGGACTTCACGATGTGTCTCCGGGCGCCGACGGCTCTGGCCAGTCGCGCGGCGTGTTCGGCGTCGGCGCGGCCCGCGTCGGGGCGTCCGGCGGCGAGTTCGATCTCGGCGGCGACCCATCCGGTACGGACGCGCGCCCGCCAGCCACCCACACGGCCCTCGTCGAGCAGCGCTCGGGCGGCGGCGTGTAACCGGCGGGCTTGATTCAACTGGCCGACGCCGATCGCGTCGGCGGTCAGGCCGAGCAGCACGTCGGACCAGGCAGCTCCGAGATCATCGACCTCGTTCGTGAGTACGAGTGGTTTGCCCAGTTTCGCGAGGCGGGCGAGCGCGGCGGCGTCCAGCAG
>DASYBO010000664.1:0-11383 GCA_036500685.1 Pseudonocardiaceae bacterium
CGACCACGCCCTCGACCGCGCCCGCCGCCGCACCAACACCATCACCAGCGAACCCGGCACCGCCATCACCTTCGACACCCACCTCCAACCCTGGACCCTGCTCGGCGACGCCAACTCCCTCCAACGCGCCGTCATGAACCTCCTCGACAACGCCGTCAAATTCAGCCCACCCGGCGGCCACGTCACCATCACCCTGCGCCCCCTCGGAGACGGCACCGCCGTCCTAGAAGTCGCCGACCAAGGACCCGGCATCACCGACACCGACCTCCCCCACGTCTTCGAACGCTTCTACCGCTCCGCCGACGCCCGCCAACTCCCCGGCTCCGGCCTCGGCCTGTCCATCGTCTGGCAAGCCGCCCAACGCCACGGCGGCATGGCCTACGCCGGCCACGCCCCCGACGGCGGCGCACTCATGACACTCCGCCTCCCGGGCCGCCCTGGCTAACCCGCTCTTGGTCAAACATGAATGATTTCCGCGTTCCCCTGATGTGATCCCTAACCCGACCCCCCCCCAATGGGTGGGGTCGAGGCTCGGGCGCGAAAGTCAGGACGTGTTGGGTTGAGGCGATCTCAGCGGTGGGGTCCGACAAAAAATGGGCGCTGGTTCGCAGCCTGTGGATGGTTGAGGGGGCCGTTTCGGCCTGTGGACAAGTCCAATTTCGACACGCCAGGTCGGGATCCGCTGGTGGGCCGCGCACCGTTGACCTGCCGGTATTGACCAATTGACCCACTGTTACCGCAACGGTTACACAGATCCGAACATGTCGGCTGTTGGAGTGTGTAGACTTTTGGTGTATTCGCCGGTCTAGTCAGCTGGATCCGGGGCCCGGCTGGGGAGCGGAACGGAGTATCAGGTGCTGGCTCGACAGCGGCAGTCGGTCATTCTCGACGAAGTACGGCGCACCGGCGCGGTGCGCGTGTCCGACCTGGTCGATCGGCTCGGCGTGTCGGACATGACGGTCCGTCGCGACCTCGACGTGCTCGCCGCGCGCGGCCTCGTGGAGAAGGTCTACGGCGGCGCCACCTCGCTCGCCGGGCGCAGCATCGAAGAGCCCGGGTTCGAGGCGAAGTCGGTTCGCCAATTACCTGAGAAGGAAGCCATCGCGCACCAGGCCGCGACCCTGGTCAGACCGGGCACCGCGATCGGCCTTTCCGCCGGCACCACCACCTGGACCCTGGCCCGATTCCTCGCCGATGTGCCCGACCTGACCGTCGTCACCAACTCGATCCGGGTCGCCGACGTCCTGCGGCAGAGTGGTCGCGCCGATCGCACCGTGGTGCTCACCGGCGGCGTGCGCACGCCATCGGACGCGCTGGTCGGCCCTGTCGCCGTGCAGGCGCTGCGCACCCTGCACCTGGACATCGTCTTCCTCGGTGTACACGGCATCGCCGACCGCTCCGGCTTCACGACGCCGAACCTGAACGAGAGCGAGACGAACCGCGCGTTCGTCGAGGCCGCAGGCCGACTGGTGGTGGTCGCGGACCACACCAAGTACGGCGTCGTCGGCATCTCGACCATCGCGGCACTGAACGAGGCGGACGTACTGCTCGTTGACGACGGCCTGCCGGCGGACGCCCGCGCGGTGCTCGCCGAACAGGTCGGCGATCTACTGATCGCGCCGGTCAGCCGGCGCCAAGAGGAGACCGCGTGAAACGTTCGGTCAGCCACCTTGCTGACGGGCGCGAGATCATCTACTTCGATGACACCCCCACCGCACCGGAACGTACCGCCAAAGACACCAGGGACCTGCCGGAACAGGCGCCGCATTCGGTCATTCGCCGCGACCCGTTGACGGGTGAGTGGGTCGCGATCGCCTCGCACCGGCAGACCCGCACCTACAAGCCGCCCGCGGACCTGTGCCCGTTGGACCCGAGCAGCCCCGGTCGTCCGACGGAGATCCCGGAGAGCGACTACGACGTCGTCGTGTTCGAGAACCGGTTTCCCTCCTTCGCCCAGTCGGTGCCGGACACCGATCCGACCGTGCCCGGCATGCCGATGGTGACGATGGCGCCCGGCAACGGCCGGTGCGACGTGGTCTGCTTCACCAGCAACCACAGCCAGTCCTTCGGTGAGCTGTCGCCGAGCCGGGTACGCACCGTGGTCGACGTCTGGGCCGATCGGACCGTCGAGCTCGGCAAACTCCCTGGCGTACAACAGGTTTTCCCGTTCGAGAACCGCGGCGAGGAAATCGGCGTCACCCTCAGTCATCCGCACGGCCAGATCTACGGCTACCCGTTCGTCACGCCGAAGACCGAGCGCATGCTGACCACCGCGCGCGACTACCTCACCGAACACGGCCGACCGGTCATGGGCGACGTGCTCGCGGCCGAACGCGCGGCCGGCACTCGAGTGGTGGCCAGCGGCGAACACTGGACCGCGTTCGTGCCGGCGGCGGCGCGCTGGCCGGTCGAGGTGCACGTGGTGCCGCACCGGCAGGTGCCCGACATTCCCGCGTTGACCGAGGCGGAACGCGACGATTTCGCCGATTTGTACCTGCGTGTCCTGCATCAGCTCGACGCACTCTACGGTCGCCCGCTGCCCTACATCGCCGCATGGCACCAGGCTCCTGTGCACGTCGACCGCGACCTCGCCTGGTTGCACCTCGAGGTGTTCTCCGTGCTGCGCACCAAGGACAAGCTCAAGTACCTTGCCGGCTCCGAGTCCGGTATGGCGGTGTGGATCAACGACGTCACCCCGGAACAGGTCGCCGAACGACTGCGTGCCGCAGGAGGACCGCAAACCTGAGGACGAAACCCCTTGGTGCACGGGAAGTCCTCACCCTGCGCCAAGGGGCATCTCAGCATGTTCTCAGGACCGTGCCGCACAGTAGTGGCCATGACGGAGAACACCCCGGGTGCAGCGGGAAATGTTCCGGAGCACCCGTACCAGCCTGAGCAGGCGAGCCCGACGGACGCCGGTGCACCTTCGGAGGAAACGAGCGCCTGGTCGGCCGCCGGCTACCAGACCTACCGGCCGGCCGAACAGGCCGCCTACCCGTCGATCCCGGCCGCACAGCTGCCCGGTGCCGAGCAGCCCGCCGGCTACCCGCAGGCCGGCGGATATCCCAGCCTCGGTGCGACCCCCGACGCAACCCGGACCTTCCCGAGCGAGCCCGAAACCCCCGCCGCCGGCTACCCGAACGCGGGCGTCAACTTCGGCAGCTATCCGCCCCTGGGCAATCAGCAGACCGCGACCACGCCGGTCGCCGCGACGCCGAAACGCGGCCGTGGCAGCCTGGTCGCCGGCGTCGCCGTGCTCGCCCTGATCGTGGGCGGCGCGGCCGGCAGCCTCGGCGGCTACCTGTTCAGTGGCAACAACACCAACAGCCCGGTCCAGAACGCGCTGACCGAGCCGGTGCCGAGCGCGAGCCAGGCCGCCGCGCCGACCGGTTCGGTGCAGTCGGTGGCCAGCAAGGTGCTGCCGACGGTCGTGGAGATCTCCGTCCAGGTGCAGTCCGCTCAGGGTGTGAGCGGTGACACCGGATCCGGCGTGATCATCTCCAGCGACGGCCAGATCCTCACCAACAACCACGTCATCGCCGCAGCCGCGGGTGCGGGCAACGGGCAGACCCAGATCCAGGTGATCTTCTCCAACGGCCGCACGGTGAACGCGACCATCCTCGGCCGCGACCCCACATCCGACATCGCGGTCATCAAGGCCCAAGGCGTTTCCGGGCTCCCGGTCGTGCAGTTCGGGACGGCGAACAACCTGCAGGTCGGCCAGGAGGTCGTCGCGATCGGTGCCCCCTACGGCCTGTCCGGCACGGTGACCTCCGGCATCGTCAGCTCGCTGCACCGCCCGACGGTGGCCAGCGACGGCAGCCAGAACAGCCAACAAACCGTGATGGACGCCATCCAGACCGACGCGCCCATCAACCCCGGCAACTCCGGCGGCGCGCTGGTCAACATGCAGGGGCAGGTCATCGGCATCAACTCGGCGATCTACAGCTCCAGCTCCGGCAACGGCAGTCAGGGCGGCAACGTCGGCATCGGCTTCGCCATCCCGATCGACCAGGCCCGCAGGCTCGCCAACGACATCGTCACCACAGGGCACAGCACCCAGACCCTGCTCGGCGTCCAGGTCACCGACAACGTCCAGGGCGTCCCGGCCGCACAGCAAGGCCAGCTCGACCCCAACCAGCAGGCCGCGGAGGAACAGGCCGGCCTCACCAACGGCGCCTACATCGTCGCGGTCACCGCTGGCGGTCCCGCCGCAACGGGCGGACTCAAGCAGGGTGCGGTCGTCGTCAAGGCCGACGGTCGCCTGATCACCAGCGCCAACGGCCTGATCGCGACGGTGCACGCGGCCGCTCCCGGTGATCACATGACGTTGACGCTCAACGACGGCAGCACGGTCACGGTCACCCTCTCCGGCGAGACCGTCCAGACCAACTGACCCAACTCCACAGGGTTTCCGCGGCGACCGGGTCTTTTGCCCCAGGCCCACCCGGCCGGACCCGGCCGTCGCGGATTCAGGCGCCACCCGCTGCTCGCTGCCCCGAGCCCGCGGATGGTCGGGCCGCACGCCTCCGACCCCCTCACCGGAGCGCGTGCGGCCCCTTTTCGTGCTTGGTGAGTTCGACGAACCAGCGGTCCGAATGGCTGCCGTGCCAGCTGGGGACCAGGCCGACCCGCCGACCGACGACCACCGTCGCCTGCGCGTCCAGCACCGCCCACGGGAACCACGATTCGTCCCCGCCCGCCAACCGCACCGGCATGCGCACCAGCCCGGTGCCCGGCGCGGCCACCTCGATCAGCGCCGTACCGCCGACATCCAGCAAAGCCGCCACCCGGCGCAGCAACGCGAACGGGTCTCCGCCGATGCCGATGTTCCCGTCCGCGAGCACGGTGTGCCGCCAGCGGCCGATACCCGGCATCCGACCGAAGACGTCGCGTTGCAACGCGACGCCGCCGCCACGCCTTGTCAACCGGACCGCGACCGGTGACACGTCGACGCCGAGCACCGGCACGCCGCGCGCGCCCAGCGCGATCGTCAATCGGCCGGGCCCGCACCCGATGTCCAGGGTGGGGCCGGTGCACCGGTCCAGCAGGAGTTCGTCGGCGGCATCGGCAGCGGCGTGCCAGCGGGCGACCGGGAGGCTGATCCGCGCTCCGTCGGCCAACTCCAGCACGCAATGCTCGGCGCGCAGCACGGTGTCGAACGGGGACAGCTGAGCGCTACGCAGCGGCGTCAGCACCGGCTTTCCCCCATGGCCCGTACGGCACAGGCGAACCGGCTGTTCGGGATCTCCTCGGCAACCCGCAGCGCATCCGCGACGATGTCCACATCGGACAACTCGGCGCCCTTGCCAACGTGTAGCGAGGCGTTGACCAACGCGTCCCAGGTGTCCCTGAATGTGTCCGGAGTGGACATCGGAACGTCGCGCAACACGTGGGCGGCGGCCGGATTCGTCATTCCCAGCACCCACCAGCCACCGTCGGCGGCGGGGCCGAGTACCGCATCCGCGTCGGCGAGCCCTGCCGCGGTCGCCGCGAGCAGCTCTGGCGTCACCTGCGGGGTGTCCATGCCGATCTGCACGATCGGCAATCCAGGGCAGTGGTGAGCAGCGTCCGCGTGTGCGTTGGCCAGTCGATCGGCGAACGTCGTGCCACGTTGCTCGACGACGAACGCCGTTGCGAGTCGCGAACGCAGTTCGTCGCCGCGAACGGCGTTCGCGAGGTCGCCGGTCATCGCGACCACCGGAACCGCGCCCGGTGTGGCCAACATGGCGTCAAGGCTGTCCAGCAACGCGGCCGCGGCGATCTCCGCGGCCTGATACGGCGTCGCGGGCGGGGTGAGCCGGGTTTTGGCAAGTCCGGGTACCGGCGCCTTGGCCACCATCAACAACACGAACTTGTCGATCATCGCAGCACACCCGCCATGTCGCGGATGGCCCGCGCTGTTCCGCGCACCGAACCCGACACCTTCGACTTCGTGCCCGCCGTTCTCGGCCGGTACGCGACGTCGAACTCGACCACTCGCCAGTCCGCCTGCGCGGCCCTGATCAGCAGCTCCAACGGATAACCGAAGCGGCGATCACGAATGTCCAGCGCCAGCAGCGCCTCCCGCCGGAAGACCCGGATCGGGCCGATGTCCCGAACGGTCAGCCCTCGCCTGCGCATCATCGCCGCGAGTACCGCGTTCCCGGCCCGCGCATGCCACGGCCAGGCGCCCGAGCCGACCGGCACGCGCCTACCCACCGCGAGATCCGCCGCACCGGCCAGCACCGGCTCCGCGAGTCGGGGGAGTTCAGCCGGGTCGAGCGAACCGTCCGCGTCCAGGACGCACACCACCTCGCTCGTCGCGGCGACGATCCCGGTGTGTACCGCGGCGCCGTAGCCGGGCGAGGGCTCGGCCAGCACTCGTGCGCCGTGCGCGGCCGCGATCGCGGCCGAACCGTCCTGCGAACCGTTGTCCACCACGAGCGCGCGGAACCCTGGCGGGAACGCGGCCAGTACGCCTGGCAGCGCGGCTGCCTCGTTAAGGCAGGGCAGCACCACGTCGATGGTCGGGGTCTCGGTGTGCGCAGCAGCATCGTCCACTCCGGGGACGATAAGTCCACCGTGGAACGGCGAAAACCGTTGGGGCGCTTACCGAATTGTGACGATGGCCCAAGTATTACAGAGCGCTGACGGATGCCCGCCACATCGCGCCGTACCCCTCGGACCTGTACTAACCTGGCACCTCGGGCTGTGTCGCGAACCAAGGGTCGCGCCCTGTGGGAGGGAACTCTGGTGAGGCCGATACAGCGGGAAGCCGCAACGGGCGCCGGTCGGATACTCGTCGTCGACGACGACATGAACGTACGCGACGTGGTGCACCGCTACCTCGAGCACGCCGGTTACACGGTCCTGCTCGCCGGTGACGGCGAACAGGCGCTGCGCCTGGTCGCTGAGTCCGAGCCCGACCTGGTCGTGCTCGACCTCATGCTGCCCGGCATCGACGGCCTTGAGGTGTGCCGCCGCATCCGCAGCCGCAGTGCGGTGCCGGTGGTCATGCTGACCGCGCTCGGCGAGGAGGACGAACGTATCGCGGGCCTGCAACTGGGCGCCGACGACTACGTGGCCAAGCCGTTCAGCCCGCGCGAGCTCGTCCTGCGCGTAGCATCCGTGTTGCGCAGGGCACGCGGCACCGCGCAGGCAGGCCCGGTCCAACTCGCCGACGGCGACCTGCGGCTCGACGTGGCCGCGCGCAAGGCGACAAGGGGCGGTGAGACGCTCGCCCTCACCGTCCGCGAATTCGACCTCCTTGTCTTCCTCATCTCGCACTCGGGGGAGGCGTTCACCAGGGCGCAGCTGCTGGAACGCGTCTGGGGCTGGGATTTCGGCGATCAGTCCACTGTGACCGTCCATGTGCGACGGTTGAGGGAGAAGGTCGAGCCGGACCCGGCCCGGCCGAGCCGGATCGCCACGGTCTGGGGCGTCGGCTATCGCTACGACCGCACGGGATGATGACTTGTGTTGAGCGAGATCACGGACGTCGCGCCGTTCGCCATACTGTTCTCTCTGCCGGCCGTGCTGGTCGGTGTGATCATCCTGCGGGTGCTCGGCGAGCGTTCGCTGCCGGCCTCCATCGCCGTGCTCGTGCTCGTGCCGCTCGTCGCCGAGTTGGTGGGCGTGTTATGGGTCAGCGGGTTCATGTTCAGCGTCAGTCTGGACACCAACCTGCTGATCAGCCTGCTCTCCGCCGTCGTCACCGTGCCCACCGCCCTGCTGCTCGGTCGATCGGTCGCCCGGCGCAGCGTCTGGGAGCGCGAGGCGCGGGAACGGGAACGCGCCGCCGAGGCGTCTCGGCGCGAACTCATCGCCTGGGTCAGCCACGACCTGCGTACTCCGCTGGCCGGGATCAGGGCGATGGCCGAGGCCATGGCGGATGGGCTGGTCACCGATCGGCATGGGGTCACCGGCTATGCCGGCCGGATCAGCGGTGAGGCGACCCGGCTGGCCGGCATGGTCGACGACCTGTTCGAGCTGTCCAGGATCACCGCGGGCGCGCTGCGCCTGACCCTGTCCGCGGTGCCGCTGCGCGACGTGGTCAGCGACTCGCTCGCGGCGGCCCTGCCGGTCGCCCGCCGCAAGGGCGTTCGCGTGCTGGCCGATGTGCATTCCTGGCCGATGGTCCTGGGCAGCGACCCGGAGCTGGCCAGGATCGTGCGCAACCTGCTGTCCAACGCGATCCGCCACACCCCGCCCGACGGCACCGTGATGGTCGGCGTCGACGTGGACGGCAAACAGGCGCTGCTGCGCGTCGACGATTCCTGCGGTGGCATCCCCGAGCAGGAGATCGGCCGCGTCTTCGACGTCGCCTTCCGCGGCTCCGCAGCACGCACCCCGGCTCACCCCGGGGACATCGCACCGGCAGGCGCGGGCCTCGGCCTTGCCATCACGCAGGGCCTCGTGCACGCGCATCAGGGCAGTATCGAAGCGATCAATCACGGGCCGGGTTGTCGATTCGAAGTTCGGCTGCCGCTCGCGACGGTCTGAGTTAGTGCCCTAACGTGTATTAGGGCACTAACTCGACGTCCTTCAGTTTCCGACGAGCGCGGATTCGCGCAGCGGGTCCGTCGCGAACGCGGCGATGCCCTCCGCGAACCCGACCCGCGCGGTGAACCCGAGCAGCTCGCGCGCTCGCGCCGGATCGGCCACCACGTGCCGAACATCCGTCGGCCGCGCTCCGCCGACGATCTTCGGCGCGGGTCCCTGGCACGCCTTCGCGAGTTCCACCGCGAGTTCGCCGACCGTGTGCGGCACACCCGAGCACACGTTGACCGGCATCAGCGTGCCCGCCGAAGCCTCGGTTTCCGCGGCCAGTGCGTTGATCAGCGCGACATCCGTGACGTGCACGAAGTCCCGTTGCTGCCGCCCGTCCTCCAACACCAGCGGTGCCTCGCCGCGCTGCAACGCGGAGCGGAACAGCGATGCGACCCCGGCGTAAGGAGTATCGCGCGGCATCCGGGCGCCATAGACGTTGTGATAGCGCAAGGCCCACACCGAGCCGCCGGTCTGCCGCGCCCACGCGGCCGCGTAGTGCTCCTGCGCGACCTTGCTCGCGGCGTAACTGCTGCGCGGCTCCAACGGTGCGTCCTCGGGCACCAGTTGCCAGGCCAGCGGCCTGCCGCACACCGGGCAGGGAGGCTCGAACTCGCCGGCGTCCACGTCGGATTGGCGCCGTGTTCCCGGGGCGACGATGCCGTGTTCGGCGCACGCGTAGCGACCCTCGCCGTACACGACCATCGACGAAGCCAGCACCAGCCGACGCAGGCCGACCTCGTGCATGGCCGCGAGCAGCACCGCGGTGCCGACGTCGTTGTGTTCGGCGTAGGAAGGAGCGTCCGAGGGGTCGATGCCATGGCCGACCACGGCGGCCTGGTGGCACACCACGTCGACATCGGCAAGCAGTTCGCGCAGCAGTCCGCCGTCCCGGACGTCACCGACGACCAGCCGATGCCGCCGGGTCCACTCCGGCGCGCCCGCGTCGCCGTGCGCCTTGGGCAGCAGGGCATCGACGCCGATCACCTCGTGACCACGTTCGACCATGACATCCGCGATGTGCGAACCGATGAAACCGGCCATTCCGGTGATCAAGACACGCATACCCGGCACGCTAACCGGGTCCGTGCGTTCCGGCGTGTCCGCAGGCCGACCCGTCATGGAACCGTCAGATTCGGAAACGGACGCTGCGCGCACGCGCGAAGGCCCGAGGCTCTACCGTGACCGGTATGGAACACAGCGCGCAACGCCTGGGGCGGGCCCTCGTCGTGATCGTCGATGACCGCCTGGCGCACGGGGAGCACGACGACAAGACCGGGCCCCTGGTAACGGAACTGCTCGAGGAGGGCGGCTTCATCGTGGACGGCATCGTCGCGGTGGCCGGCGAGGTCGTCGATATCCGCAGCGCGTTGAACACCGCCGTGATCGGCGGCGTCGACCTCGTGATCACCATCGGCGGCACCGGTGTCTCGCCCCGCGACGTCACCCCGGACGCCACCTCGAGCGTGCTGGACCGGCCGATTCCGGGCATCGCGGAGGCACTGCGCTCCTCCGGCCTTGCCGCGGGCGCCGTGGACGCGGGCATCTCGCGCGGGCTGGTCGGTGTCTCCGGCAGCACGCTGGTGGTCAACCTGGCCGCGTCGCGCGGAGCGATCCGCGATGGGATGGCGACCCTGTCCGCGCTGGTGCCGCACGTCATCGAAGAACTTTCCGGCCTCGACGAGGCCTGAGACGCATGGGCCGGGCGGGCGCGGACGAACCCGAGGACGAGCCGGCGGCTCGGGCGCGACCGCGCCGCCGGCTGGTTGGCGACCCCTTCGGCGATGTCCTGCCCGACATCACCGGCGATGAGCGGGATCCGGAATCAGCCGGTCATGACGACGAGGCCTGGTACCGGGAGAACCGCCCACCGCACCATGATCAGTATTGACTCAGGGTTCAGCGGTACGGACGCTGTTGCTGTTGGCGCAGCAGATCGCGGATCTCGGTGAGCACGTCTACTTCCGTGACCGCCGCGGCTTCCGGCTCCCTGCCTCGGTTACGGCGTTCCATGATCTTCGTGACCGGCAGCACGAAGGCGAAGTAAACGACCGCCGCGATGACCACGAAGTTGATCACAGCGGTGATCACGGCGCTGAAGTCGATGAGCGTCTTCGGGTTGGTGCTCCCCGAGACCAGCTGCACCGAGAGCTTCGACGAACTCGGGCCCGCACCGATCGCGGCGATCAGCGGATTGATCAGGTTGGTCACCACCGCGGTGACGACGGCGGTGAACGCGGTGCCCATCACCACCGCGATCGCGAGGTCGAACACGTTCCCCCGCATGATGAATTTCTTGAAACCCTGAAACACGGCGCGCTCCTAGCTTCGGCGGACGGCCCTGTGCGCCATCCGGGCCCTGGTCGGCTAGCGGAGCGTAACCGTCACGGGTTGGCGGAGTGACACCGCCGCCACTCGTGTCGCGACCTGCTCCGGTAGCGCCAACACAACGAGACGTCCGTGCTGACCGGGCGTCGGATCCGCGTCACGCACGGTGAGCACGATCGCGTCGGACGCCAACAGTGCGCCCGAAGCCGGCGAGGGGTCAACAGGCTGGGCGATTGACGGATCACCGCGCTGGTTCGGGTCCATGGTGACCACGTCGACTCGAACACCTGGGTGCAGGAGGTCGGCAACGTCCGGATCGGCCAATCGCACCGGCACGGCCGACGAACCTGGCGCGCCGCCGGCCAGGCTGCCGTCGATCAGCCGCACGTCGGTGATCGCTTCGCCGGAGCGGAGGGCGCCGCCCAGGATGTGCCCGGCGGCGGCCTGGATGGCGGTCAGCGCGCCTGCGGGAAGCAGGTCGGTCGGTATCTGGCGTAACACGACATCGGCTGTGGCGAGGGTGCTG